>NZ_JBSGUW010000015.1:0-14365 GCF_053608125.1 Isoptericola sp. NPDC055063
GGCCCGGGCCGCGGCGACCGCCCGCCGCCCCGCGGCGTCGACATCGGCCGCCGTCGGGCCCCGGGGAGCCACAGCCAGCGCCGCGGCCGCGGGCGCGACCAGGCCGGGGCGCAGCGCGTCCGGGCCGTCGAGCAGCACGCGCAGCGCGCCCGGCCGCAGCTTGGTGCCCAGCACGGCACCCGACCCCCGCAGCGTGCGCGCGAACAGCCCACCGGGGATGCCGTGCGCGGCGAACCCGTCGGCCTCGGCGACCACGTTCGCGTTCGGGTGCGGGATGACGACCTGCGTGAACTCGACCCCCGGGGGCAGGTCCCACCGCACCACCCAGTGCCGCTCGACGAGGTCGGCGACGTCGGGCGCCGGGTCGAGTCGCACCAGCGCGAACCCGCCGCGGGCCGCGGCCGGGTCGACGAGGCCGCGGGTCGACGCCGTCGGGCGGGATTCGAACACCTGTCGCATTCCTCCAAGACTGCCCCCACCCTCCGACACCAGCATGGGGAGGGTCAGCCGGCACCGGCCGGAGCACCGCTGGAGGGAGCCCCCATGGACCTGTCACCCCTGCACCCGAACATCACGGTCGCCGACCCGCGCGCCGCCATCGACTTCTACGTCGCCGGGCTGGGCGCCGAGGTGGTCGACGTCATCACCGCGGGCGACGCGATCATCCACTCGGACCTGCGGATCTCCTCCGGCTCCGGGTGGTCCACCTTCACCGTGGCCGCCGAGTTCCCGGCCGACGGCGCGGTGGCGCCGCAGCCGGACGGCCCGACCACCGGCTCCTTCACCCTGTACGTGGACGACGCCGACGCCGCGCACGCCCGCGCCGTCGCGGCCGGCGCCCGGAGCACGCAGGATCCCGGCGACTGGTTCCCCGGCTTCCGGCAGGCGGCGGTGCGCTGCCCGGCCGGGCAGCGCTGGTTCTTCGCGCAGGTGGCCGACGACGTCACCGCCGCGGACGTGCAGCGTGCCAGCGACGCGTGGATGGCCGAGCAGTCCTGACCGCCTCGTCCCGGGGCCGGGCGGTCGCCGTCAGCGGCCGCGGACGAGCCGGTCGTGCCACTGGATGGCCGACACGTCCGTGAGCGACGCGACCTGGTCGACGACGACGCGCAGCCGCGCGTCGTCGTCGGCCGCCGCGTGCCAGTCCGCGACGAACGGCGCCTCCAGGGCGTCCGGGCCGCGGTCGGTCAGGACGTCGACGAGGTCCGCGATCATCTCGCGCTGCGCGCCGTACACGGGCTCGGCCTCGCGCGGCGCCATCACGTACGCGACGGCGACACCCTTGAGCGCGAGGATCTCGTCCGCCGTCTCGGCCGGCACCACCAACCGCGCGACGTACCGCGTCAGCGGCCCGTCGCCGAACACCTCGCGGGTCGCGTCCTGGGCCGACCCGCTGAAGCGACCGATGAGCTGGCTCGTGGCGTCCTTCAGCCGGGCGAGCGCGCGACGCGAGCCGTCGAAGTCCGTCACCAGGTACCCGGTGTCGCGCAGGCGGCACAGCGCCGCGTCGATGGCGTCCGGCTCGTGCCAGGCGCCGTACCAGGCCCGCACGTGCGCGGCGACCCGCGCCCGCTCGTCGGCGTCGTCGAGCATCCGCAGGTCGAGCCGCCCGCCCTGGACGGCGTCCTCGACGTCGTGCACCGAGTAGCTGATGTCGTCGGCGAGGTCCATGACCTGCGCCTCCATGCACCGCACCCGCCCGCCGGGAGCGCCGCGGCGCAGCCACTCGAAGACGGGGCGGTCGTCGGGGTAGACGCCGAACTTGCCGGTCGCGCCGCCGTCGGGCCGCGCCGGGCCGGCCCCGAGCCCCCACGGGTACTTCACGCTCGCGTCCAGGCTGGCGCGCGTGAGGTTCAGGCCGCGGGGCGAGCCGTCCCCCGCGAAGACCTTGGGCTCGAGGCGCGTCAGCAGCCGCAGCGTCTGCGCGTTCCCCTCGAAGCCGCCGATCCCCTGCGCGATCTCCGCGAGCGCCCGCTCCCCGTTGTGCCCGAAGGGCGGATGGCCGAGGTCGTGCGTCAGGCACGCGGTGTCCACCAGGTCGGGGTCGCAGCCGAGCGCGCGCCCCATCTCCCGGCCCACCTGCGCCACCTCGAGGGAGTGCGTGAGCCGGGTGCGCACGAAGTCGTCGCTGCCCGGGCCCAGCACCTGCGTCTTCGCGCCGAGCCGGCGCAGCCCCGAGGAGTGCACCACCCGGGCGCGGTCGCGCTCGAAGGCCGTGCGGTGCTTGGACTTGGGCGGCTCCGGGTACCACCGCTCGGTGTCCGCGTCCGTGTACGACCCGAGCCATTCCTCGCCCGTGTCCGGGCGCACCGACCGGCCCATCACCTCGGCGTCGAACGCGCCCTGCTCGAACGTCTGCACGAGACGAAGCCTAGCGAGCGCCGCCGACGCCCCCGTCGTCGACCTCGACCGTCTCGGCGGGGGCCGGGGCGAGGCCCCGATAGACGCCCGTGCGCAGCTCCTGCGCCCACGGGTCGTACTCCGGCATCCCCACCGCGCGGGCGACGGCGAGCTCCGCCTCGACGTCGTAGGGGACACGCACGTGCTGGATCCCGAAGAGGCCGGGCTCGTCGGTGTCGGGGACCCCCTCGAGGATCGCGTAGACGGGCGTCGCCTCGTCGATCGGGTTGCCGACGGACCCCGTGTTGAACAGCGTCCGGCCCTGGTGGACGTCGACGAACGCCTGGTGGATGTCGCCGTACCCCACCGTCGTGGGCTCCGGCCCCGGGCCGGTGAGCTCGGTCGACGCGAACATCCCGTGGAACTCCTCGCGCGAGTGGTCGCGGCGCACGCGCGTGTGCACGCTCGTCGCCGACGCGTGGAACAGCCGCACCCGCCGCCCCGACAGCAGCAGGTCGTGGCTCAGCGGCTTGGCGGCGAGCCAGGCGCGCTGGTCGGGCCGCAGCTCGTCGCGCCACCAGACCAGGCCGGCGTCGCCGTCGTCCGGGATCCCGGGGAGGAAGTCGTCCCAGTTGCCGCGGACGTGCACCTCGCACACCTCCCGCAGCCGGTCGATCGCGGCGCTCCCCCGCGGCCCCTTGCCCGCGTCGTCGCCGAGGTTGATCACCCGCGTGATCCCTCGCGCGGCGACGTCGGCGAGCACCGCGTTGAGCGCACCGAGGTTGCCGTGGACGTCCGAGATGACGGCGAGACGTTCGAGGTCGCGTGGCACAGGTCGATGCTGCCACGCCCGCCACGTCCGCAGGGGCCGAACAGGCGGTTGCGCACGCTCTGAGCGCTCAGAACGTGCGCAACCGCCTGCTCGGCTTCGATCCGCTCGATCAGGCCAGGCGGACGACGGCGACGCCCGGCCCGTCGCCGGCGACCTCGAGGCCGCCGGCGGTCGCCCGGAGGGCGAGGTCGCCGTACAGCACCTCGGGTGAGGCGCCGGACGCGAGCAGGTGGCCCGGCAGCCGCACCCCCGGCCACGGCGCGCGGGCCAGCACGACGAGCACCCGCTCGTCCGGCGTCTCGCGCAGGTAGGCGACGGCGTCGTCGTGCACGGCCGCCCACCGCAGGCCGCCGTCGCGCAGGGCACCCGACGACGAGCGCAGCGCCGACAGCCGCCGGTACACCTCCAGGGTCGCCACGTCCCAGCGCGGGCCGCCGGCGGCGGACTGGTCCCACGCCATCGTCGTGCGGGCGTGCTCGCCGTGGGTGCCGGTGGCGCCCACCTCGTCGCCCGCGAAGACGACGGGTGCGCCCAGGTACGTGAACAGCAGCGTCGCGGCGACCTCCACCAGCTCCCGCGACCCGACGACGGAGCGCAGCCGCGGCGTGTCGTGCGAGCCCAGCATGTTCCACTGCGTCGCCGTCACCTGCCACGGCACCAGCGCCGCGACCTCGCGCATCGTCTCGACCATCGCCGCGGCCGGACGGCGCGGCACCGGGACCGGCAGGTCGAGGAACGGCACGTCCGAGCCGTCCGGCACCAGCCACGACCAGGCGGGGCGCGTGAAGCCGGCGTAGTTCATGTTCGCGTGCCAGCCGTCGCCGGCCAGGTCCCCGGACGCGTCGTGGAAGTGCTCGGCGACCAGCGCCCCGTCGGGCCGTTCGGCCAGGATGCGGGCGCGCAGGGCCCGGGCGACGGCGTGGGCGCGGTCCGCGCTGCCGCGGCGGCCGGTCATGTTCGCGACGTCCACGCGCCACCCGTCGAGGGCGAACGGCTCGCGGAGGTACCGGGCCACCACCGCGTCGTCGCCCGTGACCATCCGTCGCCACGTCTCCTCGGCGGCCCAGTCCAGCTTCGGCAGCGACCCGTGCCCCAGCCAGCCGACGTACCCGTCGCCGTCGGCCTCGGCCCCGGGCACGACGTCGGGGCCGCCGTCCTCCCAGTGGTACAGCTCGCGCTCGGGGGACCCGGCGTCCGCGCGGGCGGCGAGGAACCACTCGTGCCCGGCGCCCGTGTGGTTGGTCGTCACGTCGCCCATGAGGCGCATCCCGCGCGCGTGCACGGCGCGGGCCAGGCGCGCGTACGCCGCGTCGCCGCCGAGCAGCGGATCGACGTGGTCGAAAGTCGACGCGTCGTAACGGTGGTTCGACCGGCCCGGGAAGACGGGCGTGAGGTACAGCGTGCGCACGCCGAGCGCCTCGAGGTGGTCGAGGTGCTCGACGACGCCGTCGAGGTCGCCGCCGAACAGCTGCGTACCGGCCAGCGGGCCCGACCCGGCGGGCTCGTCGTCCCAGCCGGCGGGCACCGCCCACTCCGGCGCCTCGCGCGCGTCAGCCGCGGCCGAGCGGGCGAAGCGGTCGGGGAACACCTGGTACGCCAGGCCGTCGCGCAGCCAGCCCGGCCCCGGCGCGTGCGTGGTGAGGCGGAAGCTCGCGGCGTCCGGCACCTCGCGGTCGTGCACGCCGCGGCCGTCCAGCCAGCGGTAGCCGCCCGGCACGTCCAGGAAGAACCGGTACGACGTCACCGGGTGGTGCACGACCAGGTCGGCCGCGTACCAGTCCTCGTACTCGTCCCCGCCGTCGCGGCGGGCGGGCAGCAGCCGCGGCTCGCCGTCGCGCACCGTCCGCAGGCGCACGTCGCGCACCCCCGCGCTCTTCGGCACCCGCACGCGCACCGTCACCGCGTCGCCCAGGGCGGGCGTGGCCTCGGGGGCGAAGAGCGCCGACCCGTCGTGGTGCGGCTGGTCGAGCAGCGTGCGGGCCGGCGTGGCGACCCCCGTCAAGGCCTGCGTGGTCATGTCGTCCTCTCGTCGGTCGGCGGGCGGGCCGCCCGGCCGACGCGAGGACGGCTCAGTGGCGGCGGCGCCCGATCGCCCACCCGGCGGCGAGCGCGATCGCGATCCCGACGACCTGCCCGCCGAGGATCACCTTGTTGAGGTCCAGCACCGGCTGGAAGCGCGTGCCCTCGGCGGAGACCACGACGACGCCCAGCGGCTTGACGCGCAGCCCGTAGCCACCGCCACCGCCACCGCCCTCGCCGTGTCCCTCGCCGCGGGCCTCACCGTTGAGCTCGCCCTTCAGCTCGCCCGACGCGTCGCCCTGCGCCTCCCCCGAGGCGTCTCCGTGGGCGGAGCCGCCCTGGCCCGGGGGCGTGGCCGCGGCGTCCGCCCCCTCGGCCTCGCCCGAGTCGGCCGCGGCGTCGGAGGAACCCGACCCGAAGCTGAACGACCGGCGCCAGCCCGGCGCGCTGCCCTCCCCCGAGCTCTTGCCGGTGCCCCGGCCGGAGCCGCTGCCGGTCCCGTTGCCGGAGCCGGCGCCCGTCCCGGCCGCGGACCCGGCGCCGCCCCCGCCGCCCGCGCCCGTGCCGATCCCGCCCCACACCTTGGCGACGGGGATGATCAGCTGGCCCTGGTGCTCGTAGGGCTCGCCGTACGCGCGGCGCACGGAGAACGAGTCGTCGGCGGCGTCGGTGAGACGCGCGAGGTCCGGGGAGTAGGAGCGCGAGTCGTCGGTCATGTCGCCCAGGCTAGGACCGCGGTGTGACAGCCGCCACAAGGATCGCGGGTGGATCCCGCGGAACCTTGCGGCGGCCGCCGGTCAGCCCTTGACGGAGCCGGCGGTGAGCCCACCCACGATGTACTTCTGCAGGAAGAGGAACAGCGCGAGCACGGGGATCGCCGACAGCACGGCGCCGGCCGCGAAGAGGCCCCAGTTGGCCTCGAGGAGGGACGACACCCAGCCGTACAGGCCCACGGCCAGGGTCCAGTTGGACTCCGACTGCAGCACCACGCGGGCGATGATGAACTCGCCGAACGTGCTGATGAAGCTCAGCAGCGCCACGACGGCCAGGATCGGCGTCACCAGCCGCAGGATGATCGTCCAGTACACCTGGGCGTGGGTGGCGCCGTCGATCTTCGCCGCCTCGTCGAGCTCCCGGGGCACGGTGTTGAAGAACCCGTACATGAGGAACGTGTTCACGCCCAGCGCCCCGCCCAGGTACACGCAGATGAGCGCGAGCTTCGAGTTGAGGCCCAGCACCGGCACGACCTGCCCCAGCGAGATGAGCAGCAGGAAGATCGCGACGAACGCGAGCATCTGCGGGAACATCTGGATGATCAGCAGCGACGTGAGCCCCACGCGCCGCCCGGCGAACCGGAAGCGCGAGAACGCGTACGCGGCCGCGGCGCCCATGAGCACGGTGCCCACCGACGTCGCGACGCCGATGACGAGCGTGTTGCCCATCCACGTCCAGAACTTCGTGCTGCCGAGGGCGGCGTAGTTCACGGTGCTCACTTGGGCGAACAGCTCGTTCGACCCCGTGAGGGTGCCGTTCGGCGACAGCGACGCCGACACGACGTACACGATCGGGAACACGGCGTACAGCACCGCCAGCACCCCGACGACGTGCCGCCACCCCAGCTCGCGGGCCCAGCGGCCCGGCGACATGCGGTGCCGCAGCTCCTGCGGGGACTGTGCGGTCTGCCGTGTCTGCGCGGTCTGCGCCGTCATGAGCTCAGCTCCTCAAGCTTTCGGGTCTGCCGGAAGGCGATCGCGGAGATCACGCCCACCACCACGAAGATCACGATGGACAGCGCGCTGGCCAGGCCGTAGTCGCGCGGCGCGGAGCCGTCCAGCCCGGACACGTTGTAGACCATCGAGATGAGGATGTCCGTGTGGCCCAGCGGCACGGACGCGTCGTCGAACCGCGGCCCGCCGCCCGTCAGCATCTTGATCAGCGTGAAGTTGTTGAAGTTGAAGGCGAAGCTCGAGATGAGCAGCGGCGCCGTGGCCACCAGCAGGAGCGGCATGGTGATGGAGCGCCACGTGCGCCAGCGGCCGGCCCCGTCGATGCGAGCCGCCTCGTACACGTCGCCCGGCAGGGACTGCAGCGCGCCCGTGCAGATGAGGAACATGTACGGGAACCCGAGCCAGAGGTTGACACCCAGCACGGAGAGCTTGGCCAGCCAGGGGTCCGTCAGCCACGGGATCGCCGCCCCGCCCAGCAGCACCTGGTTGATCACGCCGAAGCTCTTGTTGAGCATGCCGGACCAGAGCAGGGCCGCGAGGAAGCCCGGCATCGCGTACGGGAGGATCATCAGCGTGCGGTAGACCTTGCGGCCCCGCAGCCGCGGGTCGTTGAACACCATCGCGAGGAACATGCCCAGCGCGAAGGTCGTGACCACCGACAGCAGCGCGAACGCGAACGTCCACGCGAGGATCTTGACGAACGGGCCCGCGTACCGGGAGTCGCCGAACGCCGTCGCGAAGTTCTCGAAGCCCACCGTCACACGCCAGCCCACCGCGAGGGTGGAGCCGTCCGCCGCCTCGAACTGGCCCTCGTCGTTCGGCGTGTACACCACGCCGGTCGACGTGTCCGTCATCGTGTCGGCGGCCGCGTCGTACTCCAGCACCGACTGGAAGACGTAGCCCGTGCGGGCGTCCTGGGTGCGCACCGAGCCGTCGGCCGGGTCGTCCGAGACGGGCACCCGCAGTGTGGTGACCTCCTGCTGACGCGCCAGCACCGTCCCGCGGTCGAGCACCGTCCAGCCGGGCACCTGCGTGACCGTGGTGCCGTCGACGGTCGCGTCGGGCGCGTCGGTCAGCGGCTTCTCGGCCGTACCGACCTCCACCGCGCCGTCCTCCAGGACGGCGAAGCCGAGGTCGCCGTCGCCCGACTCCACGACCGTCAGCGGCAGGGCGGGCGAGCCCTCGACGCGGCGCTCGTTCTGCACGAGCAGCGCGTCGATCGCCTGCTCCTTGGTGGAGTTGTGGCCGTCGCCGTAGTTCGTGAAGGCGACGTACCCCGTGTACCCCACGACGTACACCTGGTAGACGAGCAGGAACGCGAGCCCCGGCAGGATGTACTTCAGCGGCAGCGACCGCTTCGTGAAGTACACCCAGTTGGCCGCGGCGAGCAGCGCCACCATCGCGGCGAGGATCCCCCACGACCCGGCGCGCCAGGCGGCCAGCACGGCGAAGACGCCCAGGGCGTCCACGAGGGCGATGAGCACGATCTTGACGGCGAAGCCGGCTCCGGAGAAGCTCCCGGAGCCGGCCTCGGCGCCCCTGTAGCGGGAACGCGACATCAGTCGAGCGCGCCCTGGATGTCGGAGACCATCTTGTCCCATGCCTTGACCGGGTCGGACGCCTTGCCCGAGATGATGCTCGCCTCGGTGACGCCCCAGAAGGACCAGACCGAGCCCATCTCGGGGATGGACGGCATCGGCACGGCGGTGGCGCCGACCTCACGGAAGCCGGCGACGAGCGGGTCGGACGACGCGGCGTCGGCCGCCTCGATCAGCGCCGGCGGGCGGCCGCCGGCCTTGAACAGCGCGGTCTGGGCCTCCGGCGTCGACATGTAGTTGACGAGGAAGTCGTTGGCGACGAGCGCGTTCTTGCTCTGCGCGCTGACGTAGAAGCCCTGCACGCCCACGAACGGCTGCGCCGGCTTGTCGCCGGGGGCCGGGATCGGGTCGACGGACAGGTCCATGCCCTTGAACTTCTCGAGCATCCACGGGCCGCCGATGACGAACGGCGACTTTCCCTTGGCGAACGCCTCGACGGCGATGTCGTACGAGATGTCCGTGCTGAGGTTGCCCGCCGCGCCCTCCTCGGAGAGCCAGGTGGCGAACGCCTCGCCGTTCTTGCCGCCGAGGGCGAGCTCGGGACGGTAGGAGCCGTCGTCGTTCTGCTCGAAGACGGGGGCGCCGAACGACGTCTGGAACGGGTAGTACGTGTAGGGGTCACCCTTGTCGCCGTCCGACTGGATGAGGAACGGGAACTTGGTGCCGGCCTTCTTCCCCGCGGCGATCATGTCGTCGTAGGTCTTGGGGGCCTCGGAGGCGAGCTTCGTGTTGCGGATCAGGGCGATGTTCTCGATGGCGTACGGGAGGCCGTAGACCTGGCCGTCCTGGGTGAACGCCTGCGTCGACACCGGGATGAAGTCGCCCGCCTTGTCGCCGAGCTCGATGGGCTGGACCACGCCGTTCGCGGTGAACTCGCCCAGCCAGTCGTGCGCGCCGACGGTGATGTCGGGGCCCTCGCCGGTCGGGACCTGGGCCAGGAAGTCGGCGCGGATGTCCTCGAAGTTCTTCTGGACGACCTCGACGTCGACGCCCGACTCCTTTTCGTACGCCTCGGCGGCGGTCGTCACGGCGGCCTCGCGGGTCTCGTCGACCCACACCGTGAGGGTGCCCGAGGCGGACGGCTTGGCGCTCGCGCCGGCGTCGCCGGTCGACTCGGCCGCCGGCTCTCCGCTGCCGCAGGCCGCGAGGGCCAGCGTGGTGGCCAGGGCCGAGGCGAGAAGGATGCTCCTTCGCATCGTGGTTACTCCCAGCTGTCTTCGGTGGACGGCCCGCGCGGCGTCGCCGGCGGACCCTGAATGCCCACAACGTACGGACCGTTGCAGCGCGATGCAAGATCTTGCGATAACTTTTCAGCAACGCGTGGCAACAGGACGCCGCGTGCCCGATGTCCCGGCGGCCCACGCCGGTATCCCACCCCAGGACGAGGAGGTCCCGTGTCCCTTACGATTCCTCGGGTGCGCACCCGATTGAGCGACCTGGCGGACCAGGCTGGAGTGTCGACGGCCACGGTCTCGCGCGTCCTGAACGGCAAGCCGGGCGTGGCCAGCTCCACCCGGCAGGCCGTGCTCGCCGCGCTCGACGTCCTCGGCTACGAACGGCCGTCGGCGCTGCGCGGCCGCTCCGCCGGACTCGTGGGCCTCATCGTCCCCGAGCTCACCAACCCGGTCTTCCCCGCCTTCGCGCAGGCCATCGAGTCGATCCTGGCGCAGCGCGGGTACACGCCACTCCTGTGCACGCAGGCGCCGGGCGGCACCACCGAGGACGAGTACGTCAGCACCCTCGTGGACCACTCCGTCGACGGGATCGTCTTCGTCTCCGGGCTGCACGCCGACACCCGCGCGGACCACACCCGCTACTCGATGCTGCGCAGCCAGGGCGTGCCGATCGTGCTGGTCAACGGCTATGCGCCGGGGATCGACGCCCCCTTCGTCTCCCCCGACGACGCGGCCAGCGTGGACGTCGCCGTGCAGCACCTGGTCACCCTGGGGCACCGCCGGGTCGGCCTCGCGATCGGGCCGGAGCGGTACGTCCCGTCGCGCCGCAAGCTCGCCGCGTTCCTCGCCGCCCTCGTGCGGCACGGCCTCGCCGACGACGAGGAGGCCGCCCGCGAGCACGTGCGCTCCAGCCTGTACACGCTCGAGGGCGGGCAGGCCGCGGCGGCCGAGCTCATCGACGCCGGGCACACCGCCATCGTCTGCGCGTCCGACCTCATGGCCCTCGGCGCGGTCCGCGCGGCACGGTCGCGCGGGCTCTCGGTGCCCGACGACGTGTCGGTCGTCGGGTACGACGACGCGCCGCTCATCGCGTTCACCGAGCCACCCCTGACCACCGTGCGCCAGCCGGTCGAGGCGATGGCGCGCGCCACCGTGAGCGCGCTGCTCACCGAGATCCAGGGCGAACGGGCGCCGCGCACCGAGCTCCTCTTCGCGCCCGAGCTGGTCGTCCGCGGCTCCACGGGGGCCGCGCCGCGCGCCTGACGGTCCCCTGGGGGCGGGCGGTTGCTGCAACTCTTGCTGCAACGCTTACACTCGACAGGTCGCGCACGGGTTCGCCGTGCCCCGACCGTGCCCGCCCGTGCCCCACCCCGGTGAGGACGGCCCCCGACCAGGTGAGGAAGCCAGCGATGACCTCCACCCAGACCACCCCCGCCGCGACCGCGACCGACGCCGCCGACCTGCTGCGCAGCGGCGCCGTCGTGCACGCCGGGAGCGCCGACGCCCGGCAGTGGTGGCGCGACGCCGTGATCTACCAGGTCTACCCGCGCTCGTTCGCGGACGGCGACGGCGACGGGATCGGCGACATCCCCGGCGTCACGGCCCGCCTCGACCACCTCGAGACCCTCGGCGTCGACGCCGTCTGGCTGTCGCCCTTCTACCGCTCCCCGCAGAACGACGCGGGCTACGACGTCGCCGACTACCGCGACGTCGACCCCCTGTTCGGCACCCTCGCCGACTTCGACGACCTGCTCGCCGGCGCCCACGCCCGCGGCATCCGCGTCATCGTCGACCTGGTGCCCAACCACACCTCCGACCAGCACGCGTGGTTCCAGGCCGCCCTCGCGGCCGCCCCCGGCTCCCCCGAACGCGCCCGGTACGTCTTCCGCGACGGCCGCGGCCCCGACGGCGCCGGGGCGCCGAACAACTGGCAGTCGATCTTCGGTGGCCCTGCCTGGACGCGCCTCGCCCCGCGCGAGGACGACGGGGACCTCGGCCCGCAGTGGTACCTGCACCTGTTCGACTCCACGCAGCCCGACCTCGACTGGCAGCAGCCCGAGGTGCGCGCCGAGTTCGAGGACGTGCTGCGCTTCTGGCTGGACCGCGGCGTCGACGGCTTCCGCGTCGACGTGGCGCACGGCCTCATCAAGGCCGACGGGCTGCCCGACTGGGACGGGCACGTCGAGATGGTGGCCGGCTCCGCCGAGGACGCCGCGGACGAGGGCACCGGCGACGTCGAGCCCGGCGCGCCCGAGGACGGCTCCACCGGCGCCGGCAACCACGGCCCGATGTTCGACCAGGACGGCGTGCACGACGTCTACCGCGCCTGGCACCGGGTGCTCGCCGAGTACGACGGGGACCGCTGCCTCGTCGCCGAGGCCTGGGTGGAGCCGCTGAGCCGCCTCGCCCGCTACGTGCGCCCCGACGAGATGCACCAGGCGTTCAACTTCTCGTTCCTCACGACCGGCTGGGACGCGGCCGCCCTGCGCACCGTCATCGCCGCGTCGTACCAGGCGAACGACGAGGTCGGCGCGCCCACCACCTGGGTGCTGTCCAACCACGACGTCGTGCGGCACCCGTCGCGCCTCGGCTCGGCCGACCCGTCCGTGAAGGTCAACGGCGTGTTCGCCACCGACCCGCAGCCCGACGAGGAGCTCGGCCTGCGCCGCGCCCGCGCCGCCAGCCTCCTCATGCTCGGCCTGCCCGGCTCCGCGTACCTGTACCAGGGCGAGGAGCTCGGGCTGCCGGAGCACACCGCGCTGCCCGCCGAGGTGCGCCAGGACCCCGCGTTCTTCCGCACCGGCGGCACGGAGGCCGGTCGTGACGGCTGCCGCGTGCCCCTGCCCTGGTCCGCCGACGCCCCCGGCTTCGGCTTCGGCCCCGCCGGCGACCCGTGGCTGCCACAGCCCGCGTCGTTCGCGCGCTACGCCGCGGACGCGCAGTACGGCGTCGAGGGCTCGACGTTCGAGACCTACCGCGCCGCGCTCACGCTCCGCAAGGCCGAGGGCCTCGGCCTGGGCGGGCTCGCCTGGCTCGCGGGCTGGGAGACGTCCGCGGACGTCATCGCGCTCCGCAACCAGGACGTCGTCGTGGTGGCGAACCTGGGCGCCGAGCCTGTGCTGCTCCCCCGCGGGGTCGAGGTGCTGCTCGCCTCCGGCCCGGTCATGACCGACCGCTCCGCCGACCCGCAGACGCGCGTCCCCGCCGACACCACCGTCTGGCTGCGCGCCTGACCCGCACCCCGGTCAGCGCTGTGGGCGCTCGTTCGGCTCTATCCCGTGAGGCGATAGCGCCAGACGAGCGCCCACAACGCTCCGGGCCAGGGGTCAGCCGCCGCTGACGCTCAGCTCGGCTTCGCGCAGCTTCGCTTCGAACTCCGCGTCGAGGTCGCGGGAGTCCAGCCAGCCGTACGGCAGGTGCGGCTGCTTCGGGGAGCCCGCGCGGCCGCGCGGGCCCTCCGCGTCCTCGCCGGGGTAGGGCAGGTCGAGGTCGAGGGCGTCGAGGCGCTCGCGCAGCTCAGCCGTCGTGGAGACCATCGCGAGGGCGTGGCGCGCGTCGCCTCCAACGGCGTAGCCCTTGAGGTACCAGGCCATGTGCTTGCGCAGGTCGCGCATGCCCTTGCCCTCGTCGCCGTCGAAGTACTCGATCATCAGCTCGCCGTGGCGGTAGATCGTGTCGGCCACCTCGCGCAGGCCGGGGCGCACCCGCGTCGTGACGCCGTGGAACGCCGCCGCCAGGTCCGCGAACAGCCACGGCCGGCCCTGGCAGCCACGCCCGACGACGACGCCGTCGGCGCCGGTCTCGCGCACCATGCGCAGGGCGTCCTCCGCCGACCAGATGTCGCCGTTGCCGAGCACCGGGACGGTGCGGACGGCCTCCTTGAGCCGCGCGACGGCGGTCCAGTCGGCCTGTCCCGAGTAGTACTCCGCGGCGGTGCGCGCGTGCAGCGCGACGGCCGCCACCCCCAGCGACTCGGCGATGCGGCCCGCCTCGAGGTAGGTGAGGTGGTCGTCGTCGATGCCCTTGCGCATCTTCACCGTGACGGGCACGCCGTACGGCTCGGCGGCGCGGACCGCGGCCTGCACGATGTCGGTGAACAGCTGCCGCTTCCACGGCAGCGCGGAGCCGCCGCCCTTGCGGGTCACCTTGGGCACCGGGCAGCCGAAGTTGAGGTCGACGTGGTCGGCCCGGTCCTCGGACGCGATGATCTTCACGGCGGCTCCGACGGTGGCCGGGTCGACACCGTAGACCTGCGCCGAGCGCGGGGTCTCCTCCTCGCCGAAGGTGACGATGCGCAGCGACTCGACGTTGCGCTCCACGAGGGCACGGCTGGTCACCATCTCCGCGACGTACAGGCCCGGGTCGAAGCCCTGCGACGCGCCTGCCTCACGGCAGAGGGTGCGGAAAGCGCGGTTGGTGACGCCGGCCATCGGGGCCAGCACCACGGGGGTGTCCACGGTGATCGGCCCGATCTGCAGCGGCGGCAGGACGCGCGCGGCGTCGGCGGGGACGCCGGGTCCGGGCGCCGGCGTGCTGACGGGATCGAGGGTGGAAGTCACGTCACCCATTGTCGCAAACCGTTGCTGCGCGCCCGCGGTCAGGTTCGTCACCCTCGTGCTGTGAGCGGGAGATTGGCCCCCTTTCGCCGGCGAAAGGGGGCCAATCTCCCGCTCA
>NZ_JBSGUW010000015.1:14375-106757 GCF_053608125.1 Isoptericola sp. NPDC055063
TTGTTCTGTCCCCTGGTGGGGGGTTTCTCCCCTTGTGTGGGGGGGGGGGGGGTTTTCCCTTCTCTGGCAGGAGAGGGGGCCCCCCCCCCCCCCCCACAACACCACCGGGTCAGAGCCAGCCGTTGTCCTGCGCGATGCGTACGGCCTCGGCGCGCGTGCGGGCCCCGGTCTTGCCGATGGCCGCGGACAGGTAGTTGCGCACCGTGCCCTCGGACAGGAACGCCTCCGCGGCCACCTGCGCGACGGTGCCCCCGTCGGCCGCGAGCGCCAGCACGTGCCGCTCGCGCTCGGTGAGCGGGCTCGCGCCGACGGTCAGGGACGCGACGGCGAGCTCCGGGTCGACGGCGCGCAGGCCGGCGTGCACGCGCCGCACGGCGTCGGCGAGCTGCTCGGCGGGGGTGTCCTTGACGACGAACCCGCTCGCGCCGGCGTCCAGCGCGCGACGCAGGTAGCCGGGGCGGCCGAACGTCGTCACGACCAGCGAGCGGCACGCCGGCAGCTCCCGGTGCAGCGCCGCGGCGGCGGCGATGCCGTCGAGGCCGGGCATCTCGACGTCGAGCAGGGCGACGTCGGCGGCCTGCGCGCGGGCGGCGTCGAGCACCTCGTCGCCGCGCCCCACCTGCGCGACGACCTCGAGGTCGGGCTCGAGGTCGAGGAGAGCGGCGAGCGCGCCGCGCACGAGCGCCTGGTCGTCGGCGAGCAGCAGTCGGATCACGGGTCGATCCTGGCACCCGCCGGCGCGACGTCCTCGCGCGCGGTCACGGCGAGGCGGAAGCCGCCGAGCGGGCTCGGACCCGTCTCGAGGACGGCGCCGGCGTGCCGGGCGCGCGCGGCGAGGCCGGTGAGCCCGTGCCCGCCGCCCTCCTTGGCCCGCGTCCCGGGGTGACCACGCCCGTCGTCCTCCACGACGAGGGTGCCGGCGGTGACGGTCACGACCACCCGGGTGGCGCCGGAGTGCCGCAGCACGTTGGTGGTGCCCTCGCGCAGCACCCACGCGAAGAGCTCGCGCCGCTCGGCGGGGACGGCGTCGACCGCGCCGGGGAGCTCGGCGGCGACCCCTGCGGCGTCGAGGGCCGAGCGGGCGGCGGCGAGCTCGCCCGCGAGGGTGACGCGGCGGGCGCCCGCGACGGTGCCGCGCACGTCGGCGAGCGCCCCGCGCGCGAGGTCCTGGATGTCGGCGACCTCGGCGGCGGCCCGCGCCGTCGGCGAGGACGCGGCGTCGTCGGACCCGGCCGCGGCGAGGAGCTTGGCCGCCAGCTCGGCCTTGACGGAGATGACGGTGAGCGAGTGGCCGAGGACGTCGTGCATGTCGCGGGCGATGCGCTCGCGCTCGCGGGCGACGGCGAGGTCCGCCACCTGCTGCTGCGCCTCGCGCAGCCGCCGGTTGCGGTCGATGACCTGCGTGAACCCGTACACCGCGGCGCTGGCCAGCACCGCGCCCACGACGTTGCCGTCCTCGGTCGTCCAGCCCGGCAGGACACGCGGGAGCACGACCATCACGACGATGCTCCCCGCGACCACCGCGAGCGCGGCCGGCCCGCGCAGGATGTAGATCGCCGTCACGCACACGAAGACCAGCCCCACCAGCCCGTGCTGCTGCGCGGCCAGGCAGGACAGGCCGACGCACACGGCCTGGGCGACCAGCAGGACGGACGCCGTGCGAGGGCTCAGCCCGGCCCTGACGGCCCCGCCGTCGGTCCTCGAGAGGAGCACCGTGCGACGGAAGCGGAGAAAGGTGGCGACGAAGACGGCCGCCACGCCCAGCACCCCGACGACGCCGACGACGCGGAGCAGCGGCGTGGGCGCGTCGAGGGACGCCTGCAGCGGCTCGAGCAGGAAGACGATCCAGATGACGGCCAGGAGCGGACCGAGCCGCGGGATCCCGCCGAACGGGCCGCGGAGGTCGGGGTCGACGGGCACCCCGCCGGAGGGCTCGCCCTGCGGGGCGGCGGGGGACGTCGAGGTCACGTCCCCCACCGTGCCACGGCCGGTCGGCGCCGGCGGGGAGCCGATGCTCACACCCGCGCCGTGTCCTTGCGGAACCGCCAGGCCGCGCCGACGAAGAAGATCGCGGCCCAGGCCACGACGTTGAGGACGGCGGCGACGCCCAGGTCGCCGCCGAGCGGCGCGTGCACGAGCTCGGCGAGGCCGTAGGTCGGGAAGAACTGCGCGACGTCCGCCCACCAGCCGTCGCCCAGCGGTACGAACAGGCCGCCGCCGAAGGACAGGAGCGCGAGCACCGGGCCGAGGATCTGCATGACGTTCTCGGCCGGCAGCAGGTACCCCATGAACAGGCCGAACGCCGCGAAGACGAGCGAGCCCACCCAGGCGAGCAGGGCGCACAGGATCCAGGCGCCCACGGGCATCTGCGCCCCGGCGACGCCGGCCACCACGAGGGTGATGAGGACGGACCCGGCCCCGAGCGCCATCGCGGCGGCGAGCTTGACCGCCACGTAGGCCGCGGGCCGCAGCGGAGTCAGGCGCAGCTGCCGGGTCCAGCCCTGCGCGCGCTCGACGGACACGCTCGCGCCGCCGCCGGTGGCGGTGACCATCGCCCCGTAGAGCGCCATCGAGACGGCGATCCACGCGGTGACGTTGCCGTTGCCGGCGCTCTGGCTTTGGTAGTCGCCCTGCAGCCCGAAGATGAGGAAGAAGACGGGCGGAATCACGACGGAGAAGATGAGGGTGCGCCGGTTGCGCAGCGCGCGGCGCAGCTCGACGACGAGGTAGGTGCGCACCGCGGTGGTGGTGCGGATGCGCGGCCGCGCGACGAGGGCCGTGGTGCCGGGTGCGGTGCCCGGTGTCGAGATGGTGGCGCTCATCGGGTGGCTCCGTCCGTGCTGGGTGCGCTGCTGGTGGCTGCGGTGGCGGTGAGGGCGACGAACGCGTCCTCGAGGTTCTCGGAGGCGACCTCCAGGTCGCGCGCGGCGGTCTGCGTGAGCAGGAACCGGGCGACGACGTCGGAGTCGGGCGTGCGCACGACGAGCCGCGCGCCGCGGTGGTCGATGGCGTCCACGGCGGGCATCCCCCGCAGCCGGGCGGCCACGGCGGCGCGGTCGCCGTCGTCGTCGATCCGCGCGCTCACGGTGCGGCCGGACGCGAGGCTCTTCACCTCGGCGGTGGAGCCGTCGGCGACGACCCGCCCCTGGCTGACCAGCACGACGCGGTCGGCGTACGTGTCGGCCTCCTCCAGGTAGTGGGTGGCGAACACGACGGTGCGTCCGGCGGCGGCGTCGGCGCGGATGGCGGCCCAGAACTCGCGGCGGCCCTCCACGTCCATGCCGGTGGTGGGCTCGTCAAGCAGGAGCAGGTCGGGCTCGCTGACCAGCGCCATCGCGAACCGGAGGCGCTGCTGCTGGCCGCCGGAGCACTTGCCCACCATGCGGTCGGCGAGGTCGGCGATGCCGGCGCGCTCCAGGTACGGCACGGGCGATCCGGTCTGGCCGAACAGCGCGGCGGTGAGGGCGACGGTCTCCCCCACCGTGATGTCGCGCAGCAGGCCGCCGGTCTGCATGACGGCGGCGACGCGACCGGCGGAGATCGCGGCGGCCGGGTCGGCGCCGAACACCTGCACGCTGCCGGAGGTGGGTGAGCTCAGCCCGAGCACCATGTCGATCGTGCTGGTCTTGCCGGCGCCGTTGGGGCCGAGGAAGGCCACCACCTCGCCGGGGGCGATCTCCAGGTCGATGCCGTCGACCGCGCGGACGGGGCCGGCGGGCGACGGGAACTCCTTGCGCAGCCCGCGCAGGCTCAGGGCCGGCGGTGCGGGCGATGTCGTGGTGCTCGTCGAGGTCATGCCTCGATCCTCGCCGCGCGGCGCCCTGACCTGCAGGGCCGCCTGTCACGACGTGGCCATGACATCTGTCATGCCGGATGTTGTGAGCGGGCGTCTGGTCCTGTTCGGCGCCGAACCAGGGCAAAACGCCCGCTCACAACATCAACCGAAGTTCACGCCCTGCGCCAGCGGCAGCTCGGTGGAGTAGTTCACGGTGTTGGTGACGCGCCGCATGTACTGCTTCCACGAGTCGGACCCGGACTCCCGCCCGCCGCCGGTGGACTTCTCGCCGCCGAACGCGCCGCCGATCTCCGCGCCGGAGGTGCCGATGTTGACGTTGACGATGCCGCAGTCGGAGCCGACCTCGGACAGGAAGGTCTCCGCCTCGCGCACGTCGAGCGTGAAGATCGCGCTGCTCAGCCCCTGCGGGACGTCGTTGTGCAGCGCGATGGCCTCCTCGAGCGTCTCGTAGGTGAGCACGTAGAGGATCGGCGCGAACGTCTCGCGCCGCACCACGTCCGCCTGCTCCGGCATCCGCACCAGCGCCGGCGAGACGTACGCCGCGCCGGGGGCACCGTCCACGTCCACGGCCTCGCCGCCGACGACGACCGTGCCGCCGTCCGCCCGCGCCTCCTCCAGCGCGGCGAGCATCCGATCGCGGGCGCCGGCGTCGGTGAGCGGCCCGACCAGCGTGCCGTCGGCGCGCGGGTCGCCGACCGGGAGCCCGGCGTAGACGGACTCGAGGCGGCCGACGAGGTCGTCGACCACGGACGAGTGCACGATGAGGCGGCGCAGCGAGGTGCAGCGCTGCCCGGCGGTGCCCGCCGCGGCGAACACGATGCCGCGCACCGCGAGGTCGAGGTCGGCCGACGGGGCGACGACGGCCGCGTTGTTGCCGCCCAGCTCCAGCAGGTACCGGCCGCCGCGCCCGGCGACGACGGGCGCCACCTGCTGGCCCATGCGCTCCGAGCCGGTGGCGGACAGGAGCGCGACGCGCCGGTCGGCGACCAGCGCCTCCCCCGCCTCGCGGGCGCCGAGCACCACCTGGCTCACGGCCTCCGGGAACCCGGCCTCGGCGAGGGCCCGCCGCAGGAGGGCGTTCGAGGCGAGCGCGCTGAGCGGCGTCTTCTCGCTCGGCTTCCACACCACGGTGTCGCCGCAGACCAGCGCGACCGCCGTGTTCCACGACCACACCGCGACGGGGAAGTTGAAGGCGCTCACGACGCCGACGACGCCGAGCGGGTGCCACTGCTCCATGAGGCGGTGACCGGGACGCTCGGAAGGCATCGTGCGCCCACCGAGGGACCGCGACAGACCGACGGCGTAGTCGCAGACGTCGATCATCTCCTGCACCTCGCCGAGCGCCTCGGAGGTGATCTTGCCCGCCTCGATCGTCACGAGCTCGGCCAGGTCGGCCTTGTGCTCGGTGAGCAGCTCGCCGAGGCGGCGCACGACGGCGCCGCGCACCGGGCCGGGCACCGAGCGCCAGGTGCGGAACGCCTCCGCGGCGGCGGTGACGGCCGCGTCGACCTCGGCGGCGCCCCCCTCCGGGAGGGTCAGCAACGCCTCGCCGGTCAGCGGGGAGACGACGGGCAGCCCGCCGTCCGAGGTCGCCGGGACGTCGGCCCCGATCCGGCCGAGCGCGGCGAGCGCGGCGTCGCGCAGCTCGGCGGTCAGCGTGCCGGTGGTCGGGGTTCCGTCGGTCTGGGTGGTCATGCCTGGGCTCCCTGTGGGGTGGAGGGGTTCTCGAGGTGGTGGGGGTCGACGCCGAGGCGAGACGCCGCGCGGTCGCGCGACGCCGCCACCTGCGCGGCGTACAGGTCGAAGGGGTCGAACAGCTCGCGCCCGACGGCGCCGGCCATCCAGTCGGCGTCCCGGTCCTCGCCGGCCTGGCCCGCGTCCTTGGAGCCCTCCTCCGTGAGGTTGGACTGGAAGATGCCGGCGGCCGAGCGGGGCAGGAAGTCCTCGTACACGATCGGCTCGCGGGTGACCGCGCCCGGCCCCGCGGCGGCGTCGGACAGCTCGTAGGTGAAGTACCCCAGCCCCTGGGCGATCAGCCCGGCCTCGGTGTCCGGGAACGTCTCGCGCCACACCTCGGGCGTCGCGCCCTGCACGATGGCGGCGTCGTAGCGCGCGCGACCGTGGGGCGTCAGCGCGATGCCGCGCGCCTCGACCTCGCCGAACCGCACCCGCAGCGAGTCCTGCACGACGCTGCCGTCCGGCGTGCGGAACGTGCGCGGCTCCGCGAGGGCCCGGAACGACGTCTGCCGCAGCAGCACGTCGGGACCCTCCCACAGCGGCGGGCCCTGGATGGCGTCGATCATCGTGATGCCGCGCGCCTCCATGCGGGCGTACAGGTCGTCGATGTCGAGCACGCGGGGCGTGAGGTGGTTGATGTGCGTGGACGCGACGCCGCCGATGTCGGCGGCCACCGCGGAGACGGCCTCCAGCTCGCGGTACCAGGCCTGGTCGACGGGCTCGCGGGACAGCTCGAACGCCTCCGTGGCCAACCGCAGGAACTGCGCGGCGTCGTCGGCGGCCAGGCCGCCGTCGGCCTCGGCGAGGTCCGCGAGCGCCAGTAGCTCGGGCCCGAACAGCGTGCGACGCCCGAGGAAGCGCTCGAGCCGCTGCTGCAGGTCCGCGCCGAAGAACCGCCGGTCGCCGGGCACCAGCATCGACGTGAAGACGCGGAACGGGTTGCGCGCCAGCTCCTCGCGGTCCACCGGCCGGAACGCCGTGGAGATCACGGGCACGGACGACGACGAGGCGTCGCGCAGGTCGTAGAAACCCACCGGGTGCATGCCCATCGCGCCGAAGATCCGCGCGACCTGCTGGATCTCCGCGGGCGTGCCCACCCGGATGGCGCCGTGCCGCTCGGCCGTGACGCGGTCGATGGACCCCAGCCGCTCGGCATCGGCGCCGCGGGCGGCCGCGACGTCGGCGTTGACGTCGTGGGACACCTCGAGCAGCGTCGTGTAGGCGGGCACCTCGCGGCCGTACATGTCCGACAGCGAGCGCGCGAACGCCGCCCGCAGCTGCCACGGTTCCTGGAAACCCTCGAGCGTCACGGTCAGAACCCTCCTCAGATGATGTTCGCCTCGGAGCGCGACCGCCGCGCTCCGAACCGTCCGGCGTCGAACGCGGACACGTCGACGCCCCGCGCCGCGGGCGTCCCCGCGCGCCCCAGGTACAGGTCGGTGACGGCCTCGCCCACGGCGGGCGCCTGCAGGAAGCCGTGGCCGGAGAACCCGCACGCGTACAGCACCCGGGCTCCCCCGCCCCCGGGCGCCTCGCCGATGAGGGCGTCGTGGTCGGGCGTCAGCTCGTACAGGCCGGCCCAGCCGCCGGTCAGCGGCGCGTCCGCGAGCGCCGGCGTGGACCGGGCGACCAGCTCCCGCAGCCACGGCTCCCACGCCGGGTCGTAGGAGGTGTCGAAGCCGACGGGCGTGCCGGGCTCCGAGGCGCCGAGCAGCAGGGTGCCGCGCGCGTCGGCGTTGTGCAGGTAGTAGGTGGTGCCGAAGTCGATGGTGAACGGGAGCGCCGGCGGCGCCGGCTCGAGCGGCGCGGTGAACGCGATCTGGCGGCGCACCGGCTCCACGGGCAGGTCGACGTCCACGAGGGCGCCCACCGCCCGCGACCAGGCACCCGCGCACACGACGACGGCGGACGCGACCACGGAGCCGCGCGGCGTGACGACGCGGGCGCGGCCCCCGGGCACGGGCTCGACGGCGGTCACCGGAGCGCCGGTGACCACGCTCGCGCCGTGCCGTCGCGCCCCGTCCGCGTAGCCGGCGACGACGGCCGCCGGGTGCGCCCACCCGTCGCGGGGCGCGTAGGCCGCGCCGGCGTACGCGGTCGCGGAGAGGTACGGGTTGAGGCGGCGGGCCTCGGCGACGGTGAGCAGGCGGCTGTCGACGCCGTGCTCGCGCTGCATCGCGACCGACCGGTCGAAGAGCGCGACGTCGTCGTCGGTGGGCAGCGCGAAGAGGTACCCGGTCTGCCGCAGCCCGATGTCACCGCCGGGCCGACGCCGGAAGTCCTCGAACAGCTCGAGGCTGCGCCGCCCGAGCTCCACGTTGGCGGGGTCGGAGAACTGGGCCCGCACCCCGCCCTTCGGCTTGCCGGAGCTGCCGCCGCCGAGCTCGCCGGACTCCAGCAGCACGACGTCGACTCCGGCCTCGGCCAGGTGGAACGCCACGGACGCCCCCATGACCCCGCCGCCGACCACGACGACGTCCGCCGACCCGGGCGGTCCGGGCGGCCCGTCCGCCCCCGGCATGCTGTGCGCCACCCGACCTCCCTCGCTCGGCGACCCGGTCTCATCGTGCCGACCGGGAGCGGTCAGCACCATCGAAGGTTCATGACACCGACCGTTCAGGCGCGCTATACGGTGTGCGGGCCCGAGAGGGCGCACGATGGAGACGGAGGTGACGACGTGGACACGTCGACCCACGACCTGCCCTGGCCCGCGCTGCGGGCCCTGCGGGCGCTGGCCGAGCACGGCACGATGACGGCCGCCGCGGCGGCCCTCGGGTACACGACGGGCGCCGTCTCCCAGCAGCTCGCCGTCCTCGCGCGGCACCTGGGCACGGAGGTGGTGCGCCCGCACGGCCGCGGGGTCGTCCTCACCGACGCGGGCGCCGTGCTGGCCGCGCGCGCCGAGGACCTGCTGGTGGCGCAGCGCGACGCCGCCGACGCCGCCCGCGCCGCGACCCGCGACACCGTGGGCACCGTCCGCGTGGGGGCGTTCGCCACCGTGGCCGCCAGCATGCTGCCCCGCCTGGTCGCGGGGCTCGCCGCCACGCACCCGCGGGTCACCCTCGAGGGGTTCGAGCTCACGGTGGACGACGTGGCCGCCGCGGTGCGGCGCGGCGACGTGGACCTCGGCCTCGGTCTGGACTACCCGGTCGCCCCGATCCCCCGCGTGCCCGGCACGACGCTGCGCCCGCTGCGCACCGAGCGGTTCGCCCTCGTCTCCGCGCCGACGTCGGACCTGCCGGACCGGCTCGCGCTCGCCGAGCTGGCGGACGTCCCGTGGATCCTGCCGCCGCGGGCCACGCACTACGGCGCCGCGGTGCGGCACGCATGCCGGGCCGCGGGGTTCGAGCCGCGCGCGGCGCACGAGGTGAACGACACCTCCACGACGCTCGCGCTCGTCGCGCAGGGCCTGGGCGTGGCGCTCGCGACGCCGATGATGCGCACCCTGCGCACCTGGGGCGACCTGCACACCAGCACGCTGCGCGACCTCGTCGAGCGCGAGGTGGTGCTGCTGGAGCCCGGCGGCGCGCCCCGCCGGCCCGCGGTCGACGCCCTCACGCGGGTGATCGAGGCGGTGGTGCACGGCAGCCTCACGGGCGACGACGCCGAGCCGCACGCCGGGTGGTGACGACGGCGCCGCCGACCGACCGGTGGCCGGGGCATCAGGGACGTTCGAGACAACGTGCGTGTATCGGGAGGTCGTGGCACGTTCGGTCCGCGCGTCGTCGCACGGACGGCGCGCGGAGACTGGAGGTGCCTATGCCCGCGTGGCTCGTCCTCATCATCATCGGTGTCGTCCTGGTGATCCTCGGCGTCGCGACGAACATCGGCCAGTTCCTCATCTGGATCGGCGTCATCGTGCTGGTCGTGAGCCTGGTTCTCGGTCTGCTGCGCAGGAACCGCACCTGACCGCACCACAGGGGGCAGACGACGGTGCCCGGGTCCGCAGCCGCGGACCCGGGCACCGTCGTGCGGGGCGGGTCAGAACGCCGCGAGGTGCTCCGCGAGGTAGGCGGTGACCTTGGCGAGCGCGACGCGCTCCTGCGCCATCGTGTCGCGGTGCCGGATGGTGACCGCGTCGTCGTCCAGGGTGTCGAAGTCGACCGTGACGCAGAACGGCGTGCCGATCTCGTCCTGGCGGCGGTAGCGGCGGCCGATGGCGCCGGCGTCGTCGAAGTCGACGTTCCAGTTCTGCCGGAGCTCGGCGGCGAGGTCGCGCGCCTTGGGCGACAGGGCCTCGTTGCGGGACAGCGGCAGGACGGCGGCCTTGACCGGCGCGAGGCGCGGGTCCAGGCGCAGCACGGTGCGCTTGTCGACGCCGCCCTTGGTGTTGGGCGCCTCGTCCTCGGCGTACGCCTCGACGAGGAACGCCATGAGCGAGCGCGTCAGGCCCGCGGCCGGCTCGATGACGTACGGCAGCCAGCGCTCGTTGGTGGACTGGTCGAAGAACGACAGGTCCTTGCCGGAGTGCTCCGAGTGCGTCTTGAGGTCGAAGTCGGTGCGGTTCGCGATGCCCTCGAGCTCGCCCCACTCGCCGCCCGTGAAGCCGAAGCGGTACTCGATGTCCACCGTGCGGGTGGAGTAGTGCGAGAGCTTTTCCGCCGGGTGCTCGTACAGGCGCAGGTTCTCCGGGTCGATGCCGAGGTCCGTGTACCAGGCCATGCGGGTGTCGATCCAGTACTGGTGCCACTCGGCGTCCGTGCCCGGCGCGACGAAGAACTCCATCTCCATCTGCTCGAACTCGCGGGTGCGGAAGATGAAGTTGCCCGGCGTGATTTCGTTGCGGAACGACTTGCCGATCTGCGCGATGCCGAACGGCGGCTTCTTGCGCGACGCCGCGGCCACGTTCGAGAAGTTCACGAAGATGCCCTGCGCCGTCTCCGGGCGCAGGTAGTGCACGCCGGACTCGTCCTCGACCGGGCCGAGGTACGTCTTGAGCATCATGTTGAAGTCGCGGGGCTCGGTCCACTGACCGCGGGTGCCGCAGTTCGGGCAGGCGATCTCGGCGAGGCCACCCTCGGGCGCGCGGCCCTTCTTCTCCTCGAACTCCTCGATCATGTGGTCCTCGCGGAACCGCTTGTGGCACGAGAGGCACTCGGTCAGCGGGTCGTTGAACGCGCCGAGGTGGCCCGACGCCTTCCAGACGGGGGTGGGCAGGATGACCGCGGAGTCGAGGCCCACGACGTCGTCGCGGCGCGTCATCGCGCGCCACCACTGCTGCTTGATGTTCTCCTTCAGCTCCACGCCGAGGGGCCCGTAGTCCCACGCGGAGCGCGTACCGCCGTAGATCTCGCCGGACTGGAACACGAAACCTCGCCGCTTGGCGAGGGAGACGACGGCGTCGAGCTTGGCGGACGGGGAGGCTGCTGCCACGGGTCACTCCTGGGTGTCGGGCCGCCACGTGGCTCGTGGGGCCGGTGCGGGGAACACCGCAGCCTCGGCACGTCGGGGCCCGACGTCGACCGGCTGCGGTGGCCCCCAGCCTACCGGGGCGCGCAGCACGGCAGGGGACCACGCCGCACGAGTTGACAACGGTTCTCAACTTCCTGAGAATCGTTCTCATGCTTCGCCGACGCGCGGCCCTCGCCGCCCTGCCCGCCCTCGCGCTGCCCGCCGTCCTGGCCGCGTGCGCCCCGACCGACGGCGGCGGGTCCGACGGCACGCTCGAGGTCCTCGCGTCCTACTACCCGCTGCAGTACGTGGCCGAGCAGGTGGGCGGCGACCTCGTGTCGGTCTCCAACCTCACGCCGCCCGCCGCCGAGCCGCACGACCTGGAGCTCTCGCCGGCGCAGGTGCGCGAGATCGGCACCGCGGACCTCGTCGTCTACTCCTCGGGCTTCCAGACCGCCGTCGACGAGGCCGTCGACACGCAGAGCCCGGAGCACGTCGTGGACACCAGCGACGTCGTGACGCTCGAGGCGCACCCGGGCACGCCGGAGGACGTCGTGGCGGCCGAGGACGAGGCCGACGGCGACGGGCACGACCACGGCGACGAGGCCGCCGTCGACCCGCACTTCTGGCTCGACCCGACGCGCCTGGTCGACGTGGGCCACGCCGTCGCGGCCCAGCTGGGCGACGTCGACCCGGAGCACGCCGCCGTGTACGCCGAGAACGCCGACACGCTGGCGAAGTCCCTCACGGACCTCGACGGCCAGTTCTCCGCGGGGCTGAAGGAGTGCGCCACGCGCACGCTCGTCACCTCGCACGCCGCGTTCGGCTACCTCGCCGAGCGCTACGACCTGGAGCAGATCGGCATCGTCGGCCTCGACCCGGAGGCCGAGCCGTCCCCCGCGCGCCTGCGCGAGGTCGGTGACATCGTCGAGGAGAACGACGTCGACACGATCTTCACCGAGACGCTGACCAGCCCCAAGGTCGCCGACACGCTCGCCAAGGACATCGGCGTCCAGACGGCCGTGCTCGACCCGCTGGAGGGCCTGTCCAAGGACGCGGCCGCGTCCGGGGCGGACTACGTCTCGGTCATGCAGGACAACCTGGCCGCGCTCACCGAAGGGCTCCAGTGCTCATGACGACGCCCGCCACCGACACCCCGCCCACGGCCGCCACGCCGCCCGACGGCGCCGCGCCCCCCGTCGAAGCCCGCGACGTGCACGTGCGCCTCGGCGCCAGCCCGGTGCTGCGCGGGGTGGACCTCACGGTCCGGCGCGGCGAGGTCGTCGCCCTGCTCGGCGCCAACGGCTCCGGCAAGTCCACCCTGGTCCGCACGCTGGTGGGCGTCCTGCCCGCCACCGCGGGCACCGTGCGGCTGTTCGGCCACGAGCTCGGCGACGACGTGCCCTGGTCGCGGGTGGGCTACGTGCCCCAGCGGGTCAGCGCCGCCGCGGGCGTCCCGTCCACGGCGGCGGAGGTGGTCGCCTCCGGCCTGCTGCACGGCCGCCGCCTGCGCCTGCCCCGCGGCTGGCGCGCCCAGGTCCGCGAGGCCCTCGACCTGGTCGGCCTCGCCGACCGCGCCCGGTACGCCACGCACCAGCTCTCCGGCGGGCAGCAGCAGCGCGTGCTCATCGCCCGCGCCCTGGTGCGCAGGCCCGAGCTGCTGGTGCTGGACGAGCCCGTCGCCGGCGTCGACCGCCCCAGCCAGGAGGCGTTCGCCGCGACGATGACGCGGCTCGTCGACGACGGCATGACCGTGCTGGTCGTGCTGCACGAGCTCGGCGAGCTCGCGCCGCTGGTGCAGCGCGCCGTCGTGCTGCGGCACGGGCGTGTGGTGCACGACGGCGCCCCGCCGACGCCCCGCGCGGGGCACGGCGGCGAGGCGCACGAGCACGTGCACCCGCACGCCCACCCGACCGCGCTGCCGCGCACCGACGAGGTGCGGCTGGCCGAGGGGCCCTTCGAGGCCCGACCCGAGAGCACCGAGGACGAGGTGGCACCGTGAGCGGCCTGTGGGAGATGGTCACCGACCCGTTCATGCAGCGTGCGCTCGTCGCGGCGCTGCTCGTGGGCCTCAGCGCGCCCGTCGTCGGCACCTACCTGGTGCAGCGCCGCCTCGCCCTGCTGGGCGACGGCATCGGGCACGTCGCCCTCACCGGCGTCGCGCTCGGCTGGCTGGTCGGCGCGGCCATGGGCCTCGTGCCCGACGACGTGCTCGCCGTGCCGGGCGCGGTGGTCGCCGCCGTCGCCGGCTCCGTGCTCATCGAGGTGGTGCGCCGCCGCGGCCGCACGTCCGGGGACCTGGCGCTCGCCATCCTCTTCTACGGCGGCATCGCCGGCGGCGTGCTGCTCATCGGCCTGGCGGGCGGCTCGTCCGGCAGCCTCATGGCGTACCTGTTCGGCTCGATCTCGTCGGTCACGCTGTCCGACGTGTGGGTCACGGTGGTGCTGTGCGGGCTGATCCTGCTGGTCGGCCTCGGGCTGCGGGCCGCGCTGTTCTCCGTGAGCCACGACGAGGAGTTCGCCATCTCCTCCGGCCTGCCCGTGTGGGCGCTGAACATGGCCGTGGCCGTACTCGCCGCGCTCACGGTGACCGTCGCGATGCGGGTGGTCGGGCTCCTACTGGTCTCCGCGCTCATGATCGTGCCGGTCGCGATCGGGCAGATCGTCACGCGGTCGTTCCGGCGCACCATGCTGGTCGCGTCGATCATCGGCGTGGCCGTCTGCGTCACCGGCCTGTCCGTCACCTACTGGTACAACGTGTCGCCCGGCGCCCTCATCGTGGTGCTCGCGATCGCCGTCTACGCCGTCGTCGCGCTGCTGCACCCCGTGCTGGCCCGCCGCCTCCCGCCCGTCGACCCGCACCCCGACATCCCCGACGACGTCACGGTCGTCCCGTCCGCGGCCTCGGCCGCCGGCCGGACGGCCACCCAGGAGGAGTGCACCCCGTGAACGCCACCACCTCCCGCCCCGCCGCGAGCACGGCGCCCCGGATGACGCGGCAGCGCGCCGCCGTCGCCGACGCGCTCGGCGAGACCGACGAGTTCCGCAGCGCGCAGCAGCTCCACGAGCTGCTGCACGCCCGAGGCGACGCCGTCGGCCTCGCCACCGTGTACCGCACGCTGCAGGCCATGGTCGACGGCGGCGACGTCGACGTGCTGCGCGCCGAGGACGGCGAGAGCCTGTACCGCCGCTGCGAGCGCCGCGAGCACCACCACCACCTGGTCTGCCGGGCGTGCGGACGGGCGGTCGAGATCGACGGACCCACCGTCGAGGCCTGGGCGGCGTCGGTCGGCGCCGCCCACGGGTTCGCGGACATCGACCACACCGTGGAGCTGTGGGGCACCTGCGCCGAGTGCCGCGCGGGACAGGACCCCGCGACCGCCGGGACCGGCCGGGAGAATTAGGGCAGGCATACCTCAGTCGGGCACAATGAGGCCGTGCACCTGACCACTCCTACGCTCACCACCCTGGCGCCAGACGACGCCGCCGCCACGGGCGTCTTCACGATCGCCGGGGTGCCGTTCTGGGTGGTGTACGTCGCGGCGTTCGCGATCGTCCTCGTGCGCGCGCAGGCCACGTACTGGGCCGGCCGCGGCGTGGCCCGCGGCACCTCCCGCGGCCGTTTCGCCGAGATGCTCGCCCGGCCGGGCGCGGTCGCGGTCGTGGACCGGGTGCACCGGTGGGGCCCGCCCGCGGTCACGCTCTCGTTCTTCACGGTGGGGGTGCAGACCCTGGTCAACCTCGCCGCGGGCTACCTGCGCATGCCGTTCGGCCGCTACCTCGTGGCGCTGCTCGCCGGCTGCGCCGTCTGGGCCGGCATCTGGACGACGGTCGGCACCGCCGCCGTGAACGGCGCGATCGCCGTCGGGCTGCACCACCCCGTGACCCTCGCCCTCATCGGGGCGGCCGCGGTGGCGCTCGTCGCCTGGGTCGCCAGCCGCGTGGCCCGCCGCGTGCGCGCTATGCCGGACGCCGTGCCGGACACCGTGCCCGGCACCCTGTCCGACGCCCTGTCCGACACCCTGCCCGACGCCGACCGGGAGGCCCGGTGAGCGCGCCCGCCGCCGTCGCGACCCCCGCGAGCCCGGCCGCCGCCCTCGTCGCGCGACGCACGCGCGGGCGCCTGCTCGTCGTCGCGCTCTCCCTGCTGGTGCTGCTCGCCATCGTCGCGGCGAGCCTGGCGCTCGGCGTCCGCGACATCGACCTCGCCACCGTGTGGCAGGCGCTCACCCACCCGGTCGCGGGCAACGTCGACCATGACGTCGTGCGCGACCAGCGCGTGCCCCGCACCCTCATCGGCCTCGCGGCAGGCGCCGCGCTGGGCGTGGCCGGCACGCTCATCCAGGGCGTCACGCGCAACCCGATCGCCGACCCGGGCCTGCTGGGCCTCAACGCGGGCGCCTCGCTCGCCGTCGTCGTCGCGGTCTCGCTGCTCGGCGTGACGGCGCCGCTCGGCTTCGTGTGGTTCGCGTTCGCCGGCGCCGCGCTCGCCGCGCTCCTGGTCTTCTCGATCGGCGCCGGGCAGCCCGTGAAGCTGGCGCTGGTCGGCGCCACCGTGACGGCGCTCATCACGCCGATGATCACCCTGGTCCTGCTGCGCGACCCCGCCGCGTTCAACACCTACCGGTTCTGGGCGGTCGGCTCGCTCACCGGGCGCGGCATGGAGACCCTCGACAAGCTCTGGCCGTTCGTCGCGATCGGCGTCGTCCTCGCGGGCGCGCTCGCGCACCGCCTCACCATGCTGGTGCTGGGCGACGACGTCGCCCGGGCGCTCGGGCAGCGCGTCGGCCTCACGCGCGGCCTCACCGCCGCCGCGGTCGTGCTGCTCGCCGGCAGCGCGACCGCGCTCGCCGGACCCATCGCGCTGGTCGGCCTCGCCGTGGCGCACGCCGCGCGCCGCCTCGTGGGCACCGACTACCGCTGGATCGTGCCGCTCACCGCGCTTCTCGGCGCCGTGATGCTGCTGGGCGCCGACGTCATCGGACGGCTTGTGCTGCCCCACTCCGAGCTCGAGGCCGGCGTGGTCGCCGCCGCGCTCGGCGCCCCCGTGCTCATCGCCGTCGCGCGCGGCAAGTCCGTGGCGGGGGTCTGACGTGGCCGGCACCGTCCTGGACCCCTCGCCCACCCCGGTCGTCGCGCTGCGCGCCCGCCGCCGGCGCCGCCTCGTGGTCGTGCTCGCCACCCTGGCGGCGCTGCTCGTCGCCGTCGCCACGCTGGCGCTCACGCTCGGCGAGGCGTCCCTGTCCCCCGGTCGCGCCCTCGCGGCGCTGTTCGGCGCCGGCACCGACGCGGACGTGTTCGTCGTGCACCGGCTGCGGCTGCCCCGCCTCGAGACCGCGGTCCTCGCGGGCGCGGCGTTCGGCCTCGCGGGCGCGCTCTTCCAGACCACCCTGCGCAACCCGCTGGCCAGCCCCGACATCCTCGGCATCGCCAGCGGGGCGAGCCTCGGCGCCGTGTGGGCGCTGCTCGTCGCGGGGCTCACGGGCCTGGCGGTCTCCGGGGCCGCCTTCGCGGGGGCACTGCTCGTCGCGCTGGCGATCTGGCTGTTCGCGTGGCGCCGGGGGCTGCACTCCATCCGCTTCGTGCTGGTGGGCGTCGGGTTCGCCTACCTGTGCTCCTCCCTGCTCGCGTGGCTGCTGGCGAGCGCCGACGTCCGCGAGGCGCAGTCCGCGCTGCTGTGGACCGTGGGCAGCGTCGCCGACGTCCGCGGCGCCGAGCTGCTCACCCTCGCGGTGGCCGTCGTGGTGCTCGGCGCGGGGGTGGCGCTCGCGTCGCGCTGGCAGGCGCCGCTCGCCCTCGGCGACGACCACGCCCGCGCCCTCGGCGTCCGGGTCGACACCGCCCGGGTCCTCACGCTGCTGCTGGCCGTGGGCCTCGTCGCCACCGCCACGTCCTTCGTCGGGCCGCTCGCGTTCGTCGCGCTCGTCGCCCCCGCCATCGCGCGCCGGCTGGTGGACGACGGCGGCGCCGCGCTCACGGCGTCCGTCCTCACCGGCGCTCTGCTCGTGCTCGCGGCGGACGTTGTGGGCCAGCACCTGCTCTTCGGCATCCAGGCGCCCACCGGCATCGTCACCGGCCTCATCGGCGCCCCGTACCTGCTGTGGCTGCTGGCCACCGACGGAAGGAAGTCCCTCGCATGACCGACGTCACCCTGCGCGCGCACGGCGTCAGCCTGGGCTACGACGGGCGGCGCGTGATCGAGGGGCTCGACCTCGAGCTCCCCGCCGGCAGCGTCACGGCGATCGTCGGGCCCAACGCCTGCGGCAAGTCGACGCTGCTGCGCGGCCTGGCGCGCCTGCACCCGCTCGACGCCGGGCACGTCACGCTCGGCGACGAGGACGTGGCCGCGCTGTCCCGCAAGGAGCTCGCGCGGCGGGTGGGTGTGCTCCCCCAGGCCTCGATCGCCCCCGACGGCGTGCGGGTGGCAGAGCTGGTGGCGCGCGGCCGCTACCCGCACCAGGGCTGGTTCGGGCGGCACAGCTCGACGGACGACGCGGCGGTGCTCCGCGCGCTGGACGCCACCGGCGTCGCCGACCTCGCCGACCGCCCCGTGGCGGAGCTCTCCGGCGGGCAGCGCCAGCGCGTGTGGATCGCGATGGTGCTGGCGCAGGAGACCGACATCGTGCTGCTCGACGAGCCCACCACGTACCTCGACGTCGCCCACCAGGTGGACCTGCTCGACCTGCTGTCCGAGCTGAACCGCACCCGCGGCACCACCGTCGTCATGGTGCTGCACGAGCTGAACCTCGCCGCCCGGTACGCCGACCACCTCGTGGTGATGAGCGCCGGGCAGGTCGTCGCGGAGGGCCGGCCCGGGGACGTCCTCACCGAGGAGTCGGTCCTCGCCGCGTTCGGGCTGCGCTCCCGCGTGGTGCCCGACCCGGTGTCGGGCACGCCACTCGTCGTACCCCTCGGCCGCACGCACAGCGGAGCGAGTATGTAGGTTAGGCTTTCCTCACCTACCGTCCCTCTCGCGCCGCACCGGCGCGAGCACACCGAGGAGAACCCGTGCGTCTTCGCCGTCCTCTCGTCGCCACCGCCGCGCTCGCGGCGACCGTCGCCCTGACCCTCGCCGGCTGCGCCTCCGGCGACTCCCCCGAGGGCGACGGCTCCGCCGCCCCGAGCGGGTCGGCGTCCGGCGCCACCGACGAGTTCCCGATCACCGTCGAGCACGCCTTCGGCAAGACCGTGATCGACGAGGCGCCCGAGCGCGTCGCCACCTGGGGCTGGGGCTCCACCGAGGCCGCGATCTCCGTCGGCGTGTACCCCGTGGCCGTGGCCGAGCAGGTCTGGACCGTCGGTGAGGACGCGCTGCTCCCCTGGGTCGAGGACGCCTACGACGAGGCCGGCGTCGCCAAGCCCACCATCCTCGACGACCCCGAGGCCGGCGCCTCCGTGCCCTACGAGGAGTTCGTCGAGGCGAAGCCCGACCTCATCGTGGCGCCGTACTCCGGCCTCACCAAGGAGCAGTACGACGTCCTGTCGGACATCGCCCCCGTCGTGGCCTTCCCGGACACGGCCTGGACCACGCCGTGGGACGACACGATCCGCATCACCGCGCAGTCGCTGGGCCGCTCCGCCGCCGGCGACAAGGTGCTCGCCGACATCGACGACTTCGTCGCCGACAAGGCCGCCGAGCACCCCGAGTTCGCCGGCAAGACCTTCGCGGCCGTCGTCGACTCGCCCACCGAGGGCAAGGTGTACGTGTACCCGCAGGCCGACCCGCGCGCCGGCTTCCTCGAGGGCCTCGGTGTGAAGGTCGCCCCGTCGGTGGCCGAGCTCGACACGTCGAACGGCGGGTTCTTCTACGCCCTGTCGTACGAGGAGCTCGACAAGCTGACGTCCGACTTCGTCGTCGACTACGCCTACACGCCCGAGGACGCGAAGGCGTTCCTCACCAAGAAGGAGCTGCAGGCGATCCCGGCCGTCAAGGCGGGCAAGGTCGCGCAGATCGTCGGCACCGCGCCCGTGTCGTCGGTCTCTCCGCCCACCGCGCTGTCCGTGTACTGGGAGGAGGGCTTCCCTGCCCTCGTCGACTCCATGGCGAAGGTGCTCGGCGACTGACGCCGCCGCCCGGACGTACCGAGACCCCCGTCCGCTCCTCGGAGCGGACGGGGGTCTCGGCGTTCCCGACCGACGGGCTCAGTCGGCGTCGGGAGTGTCCACCGCGCCGCCGTAGCGCCGGTCGCGGCGGGCGAACTCCTCGACCGCGCGCCACAGGTGCCGGCGGTCGACGTCGGGCCAGGGCTCGGGCAGGAAGACCATCTCCGCGTACGCGGCCTGCCAGATCATGAAGTTGGACGTGCGCTGCTCCCCCGACGAGCGCAGGAACAGGTCGACGTCGGGCAGGTCTGGCTCGTCGAGGTACCTCTGGATCGTCTTCTCCGAGACGCGCGCGGGGTTGAGCTTCCCGGCGGCGGCGTCGCGCGCGATGGCGGCCGCGGCGTCGGCGATCTCCGCCCGGCCGCCGTAGTTGACGCACATGGTCAGGGTGCAGCGGTCGTTCTCCTTGGTCATCTCCTCGGCGACCTGCAGCTCCTTGATCACCGACCCCCACAGCTTCGGCCGGCGGCCCGCCCAACGGATGCGCACGCCCCACGACGACATCTCGTCGCGGCGCCGGCGGATGACGTCGCGGTTGAAGTTCATGAGGAACTTCACCTCGTCCGGCGACCGCTTCCAGTTCTCCGTGCTGAACGCGTACGCCGACACGTGCTTGACGCCGATCTGCACGGCGCCCGCCACGACGTCGAGCAGCGACTTCTCGCCCTGCTTGTGCCCCTCCACCCGCGGCAGCCCGCGCGCGTTGGCCCAGCGGCCGTTGCCGTCCATGACGATCGCCACGTGGTTCGGCACGAACTGCGCCGGGATGCTCGGCGGCGTCGCCCCCGAGGGGTGCGGGTAGGGCTCGGCGTACCGAGCGTCGGGGGTGCGGGGCATCAGGCCTCTCTCTCGATCATGCGCAGGGAACGCAGCGTGCGCTCCAGGTAGTACTGGGAGTAGGCCGCGACCAGCCCGGACGCCTCGGTGCGGTGGCGCGCGTCGGAGGCGTCCGCCGTCTCCCAGTCGCCGCCGAGCAGCGCGCCCAGCAGCGCGAACGTCTCCGGGGCGGGCGCCGTCGAGCCGGGCGGGCGGCAGCGCGAGCAGACCGCCCCGCCCTGCCCCACGGAGAACGCGTGGTGCGGGCCGGGTTCGCCGCAGCGGGCGCAGTCGGTGAACGACGGCGCCCAGCCGGCGACGGCGAGCCCGCGCAGCAGGTACGAGTCGAGCACCAGGCCCGGGGCGTGCGCGCGCTCCGACAGGGCCCGCAGCGCCCCGGCGAGGAGCCAGTACTGCTGCACCGCGGGCTCGTGCTCGGCGGCAACCAGGCGGTCGGCCGCCTCGAGCATCGCCGCGCCGGACGTGTACAGGGCGTAGTCCTCGCAGATGGCGCGGGCGTACGGGCCCACGGTCTCCACCTGCGTCACGGTGTCGAGGTTCCGGCCGGTGTGCAGCTGCACGTCCACGACCATGAACGGCTCCAGCCGGGCTCCGAAGCGCGACGACGTGCGCCGCACCCCCCGCCCCACCCCGCGCACCTTGCCGTGCTCGCGGGTCAGGAACGTCACGATGCGGTCCGCCTCGCCCAGCTTGTGGGTGCGCAGCACGATCGCGTCGTCTCGGTACAGGGGCACGGCCCTATTGTCCCAGCCCCCACCCACGAAAGCTGTCAGGGCCAGGGGGAGGTATACCCCGCCCTGGCCCTGACAACTCGCAGGACCGGTCAGCCGCGGGCGGCGCGGTTCACGGCGGAGACGACCGCCTTGAGCGACGCGGTGGTGATCGACGGATCGATGCCGACGCCCCACAGCACGTCGTCGCCCACCTGGCACTCGACGTAGGCCGCGGCAGTGGCGTCGCCGCCCTCGGACAGCGCGTGCTCGGCGTAGTCCAGCACGCGCACGTCCACGCCGACCTTCGAGATCGCGTCGACGAACGCCGCGAGCGGGCCGTTGCCGGTGCCCTCGAGGGTCACGGCCTGCCCGTGGTCGACAACGTCGACGGCCAGCGCGGTGGCGCCACCCTCGGCCGACGTGGTCCGCGTCTCGCGCAGGCGCAGGCGGCCCCACGGCTCCAGGCCCCGCGCGTCGTGCTCCTCGACGGGCAGGTACTCGTCGCTGAACATGCGCCAGATGTCGGAGCCCGTGACCTCGCTGCCCTCGGCGTCGGTGTAGTGCTGCACGACGCCGGAGAACTCGATCTGCAGGCGACGGGGCAGGTCCAGCGAGTGCTCGGTGGACAGCAGGTAGGCGATGCCGCCCTTGCCGGACTGCGAGTTCACCCGGATCACGGCCTCGTACGACCGGCCCACGTCCTTCGGGTCGATCGGCAGGTACGGGACGCCCCACGTGAGGTCGTCCACGGCCTTGCCCTCGTCCACGGCGCGGGCCGCCATGTGCTCGAAGCCCTTCTTGATCGCGTCCTGGTGCGAGCCGGAGAACGCGGTGAAGACCAGGTCGCCCACGTACGGGTGCCGCTCGTGCACCGGGATCTGGTTGCAGTGCTCCACGGTGCGGCGAATGCCGTCCATGTCGGAGAAGTCGATCTGCGGGTCGATGCCCTGGCCGAACAGGTTCATGCCCAGGGTCACCAGGTCGACGTTGCCGGTGCGCTCGCCGTTGCCGAACAGGCAGCCCTCGATGCGGTCGGCGCCGGCCTGGTAACCCAGCTCGGCGGCCGCGACGGCGGTGCCGCGGTCGTTGTGCGGGTGCAGCGACAGCACGACGTGCTCGCGGAATGCCAGGTTCCGGTTCATCCACTCGATCGAGTCGGCGTAGACGTTCGGGGTGGCCATCTCCACCGTGGCCGGCAGGTTGATGATCACGGGCCGCTCGGCGGTGGGCTCCAGCACCTCCAGCACCTCGTTGCAGATGCGGGCGGCGAACTCGAGCTCCGTGCCGGTGTACGACTCGGGCGAGTACTCGTAGTAGACCGTCGTCTCGGGGATGGTCTCCTCGAGCTTGCGACACAGGCGCGCGCCCTGCAGGGCGATGTCGACGATGCCGTCCATGTCGCTGCGGAAGACGACCTCGCGCTGCAGGATCGACGTCGAGTTGTAGATGTGCACGATCGCCTGCTTGGCACCGCGGATCGCGTCGTAGGTGCGCTCGATGAGGTGGTCGCGGCACTGGGTGAGCACCTGGATGACCACGTCGTCCGGGATGCGGCCCGTGTCGATGAGCTGGCGGACGAAGTCGAAGTCCGTCTGCGATGCGGACGGGAAGCCGACCTCGATCTCCTTGTAGCCCATCTGCACGAGCAGGTCGAACATGCGCAGCTTGCGCTCGGCGTCCATCGGCTCGATGAGGGCCTGGTTGCCGTCGCGCAGGTCGACGGCGCACCAGCGCGGGGCCTTGGTGATGCGCTGGTCGGGCCACGTGCGGTCCGGCAGGTCGACGCGGATCTGCTCGTGGAAGGGGACGTAGCGCGTGTACGGCATCCCGGAGGGGCGCTGCGGGTTGGCGCCGGCGATGCCGTCGGGGTGGTGGGTCATGGTGTCGCGTCCTTCGGTGGGGGCTCGGTGACCGTGGTCCCGGGTTCGGGACCGGCGGTCGTGACCAGTCGGCCGGCACGCCACAACCTCCGCGACGGGGGGTCCGGCCTTAGAGGGCCCCGCCGCGGCACCGAAGGAGGAGGCTCACCGTGCGATGCACGCTGCCACGGTACACCTTCGACACGGCCCGTCAGCGCCGTGACCGCAGAGCGGCGTCGACGGCCGGGTCGCCCAGCGCGCCGAGCCAGTCGAGCAGCGCCGGGTACGTCGACGGGTTCGCCGCGACGTACGACCGCAGGTACGGCGCCTCCGCCGCGATCCGCGCCAGGTCGGCGAGCGGCGTGGCCGGGTCCATCGCCTGGGCGGCGCTCCAGCCGGGCGCCGCCGGCGCCTTGGCCGCGGGCGCCTGCACGGGCGGCAGCACCTGGGTGGAGTCCGGCGCCTGCTGGGCGCGCACCGGCTCCATCTGCTGGGTCGCGTCGATCGGGCGGCCGGCAGGCGCGGGCCGGGTCGCGGCGGTCGGGGCCGAGGCCGGGCGCGCCGTCGGCGCCACGGAGGAGTTTGCGGAGGAGGGTGCGGAGGAGGGCGCGGAGGAGGGCGCTGACGCCGGCCTGGCCGCGTCCGGGGCGGCGGTCGACGGCGCGACGACCGCGACCGGCACGGCCTCGTCGAGGGTGCGCTCCGGGGCGGCGGGCTCACCGACCGCGCCCGAGGCTCCAGGGGCCTCCGAGGCCCGGGGTGCCTCCGGCGCCGAGGCGACCAGCTCGCGGACCGACGGCGGCACCAGCAGGACGGCCAGGGCCACGCCGGGCAGCCCGAACGCGACCAGCAGCTCCTCCACGTTGGACTGCGTGCCCAGCCCGGCGCGCGCGACGACGATGACCAGGCCCAGCACGACGAGGACGCAGGCGGCGCCGACGGCGGTGACGTGGCCGGAGCGCGGGTCGCGGGCCAGGGAGCGCCGCGCGGCGAACGCCACGGCGACCATGAGCACCCCGACGACGAGGCGCAGCACGAGAGCCACGGCGACGCCGTCGTCGATGATCCGGACCAGCGCCACCAGCGCCACGAACGCCGCGACGAGCGCCACCAGGCCGAGGGCCCGCTCGGCCACGGCGACCCAGCGCCGCGCGCGCACGTCGTCGGGCTCGTCGGCGGTGCGCGCGCCGTCGTCGACGATGCGTCGCGCGGTGACGGCGGCGACCACGGGCAGCAGGAGCAGGCCGAGGCGCTGCTCGTGCACGCTCTCGAACCACGGGCGCAGGTTGCCGCCGGAGAACAGGACGAGCTCGAGGGCCACCGCGCCGCCCAGGGCGAGCAGCACGTAGCCGGCGGACAGGTCGCCCGAGCGCAGGTAGGTGCCGACCGTGAACCACAGGACGCCGAGCACCACGAGGGCGTTGAGGGTGCCGACGACGGTCGTGGTCCAGGCGGCTCCCTGCAGGAGCGAGGCGACCGGCGTGGCGAGGGTGCCGAGCGCGACCACCCCGGCGACCACGGCCGGCAGGTGCACCCAGCGGCTCGCCGCCGCGAGCGCGGCGCCGGCCAGGCCGACGGCGAGGCCGGCCCCGACCCCGCCCGCGGCGTCGGCGGGCGCCGTCGCGTCCAGCACGAGGTACACGAGGGCGACGACCGCGTACGGGACGCAGGCGATCGCGACGGTGCGGCGCGCGGTCAGGACGTCCCAGCCGGCGGGCCCGATGCCGCCGCGGCGCAGGTACGGGGCGGCGACCGCGAGGAGCGCCAGCACCGTGACGAGCACGATCTCGAGGCGGTCGCTGCCGCGGTGCGCGTGGTCCCACGGGAGCGGCAGCGCGACGAGCAGCGCGAACGCCGCCACGACGTCGCGCACGAGCTCACGGACCGGCACCCCGCCGAACGGCGAGCGCTCCTGCTCGGGTGCGGCGTCGGTGGTTCCGGGATCGGTCATGCGGGCGTCTCCATGGTGCTCCGGGGGCGGGCGGCGGCGGGGGCACGCCTCAGTCCCGTTTCTACCCGACTCAGCGCCCCGGCGTCGTGTCCCGCGCGGGCGGGTTGGTCACACCGCCCGCGCCGCGACCCGTGCCGGCTCAGATGCCGAGCTGGTAGACACCCCAGTACGCCAGGGTGCACAGCAGGACGAGCGAACCGGCCAGGGTGCACCAGAAGGTCACGACCGCGGGCCAGCCCTGCGCGACGGCCACGTCCGCGCCGCCTCGGCGGGCGGCGCGGGCGTCGGACACCCGCCGGATCACGAGCGCCCCGGCCACCGCCGTCGCGACGCCGAGCAGGCGCACGACGATCCACCCGCCCTGCACGACGAGGCCGTCGCGCTCGTAGTCCAGGGCCAGCCGTGCGACGGAGACGAGATAGAACACGAGCGCCGCCATCGTCGCGACGGCGCCCAGACCGAGCCCCAGCAGGGACGAGCGCAGCCCGCGGGCGAGCCGCGGCGCCGTCGTCGTCGAGCGTCGCAGCACGACGCGCCGCACGAGCGCGTGCACCGCCCAGACCAGCGGCCCGAGGACCAGCAGCCCGATGCCCGCGATCACGGTGCCCACGACGATGTCGCCGTTGCCCCACCAGAACGGCTGCGGCACCGCGGAGGCGAGGTAGAGCTGGTTCGGGGTGTCGCCGGCGACGCGCGGCGGGGCGCTGGCCGTGCCCGGCATCCCCTGGATCCACGTGGCCACGTCCCGCGCGAAGTCGGGGTGCAGGTGGAACTCGCCGTCCACGGGCACGTTGATGCCGTGGTTCGCGCCCTGGTAGTACCGGACGGTCACCGGGGCGTCGTCGCCGTTCACGGAGGTGTCGGCGATGACCTGCCGGGCGCCCTGCTCGATCGGCATCGACGGGTCCGCCGTGCCGTAGACCACGAGCACGGGCGCGGTCTGCTTCTCGAGCCACGGGCGCACGTCGAAGTCGGCGTACTCGAACCCGCCGCCGGGCAGCTGCATGCCCACCGCCCGCGGGATGGCGCGGAACACCTGCTGGGGCACGCCGGTGTTGCGCAGGTAGCTGTCGACGGCGAAGGCGGCCTGCTGGCGCGGCGGCACGACGGGGGCGGACACCAGGACGGTGAACGCGATCTCCGGGTCCTTCGCCTGCATGACCGGCACGATCCACGTGCCCTCGGACTCGCCGTAGACCCCCACCTGGTCCGGGTCCACCCCGTCGACCGTGCGCAGGAGCTGGACCGAGCGCTCGTAGTCGCCCGCCATCGCGACGTAGTCCCGGTCGCGGGTGGTGTAGGTGTCGAGGCGCTTGTCGGGCACCAGGGTGACGACGCCCGCGCTCGCGAGGGCCGTGGCCGACTCGATGAAGGCGACCGTGGACTTGCCCGTGCCGGCGCCGTGCACGTAGACGACGCCGGGCCGGTCGTCCAGGGGCGCGCCGTCCTCGCCGAGGGGCTGGCGGAGCAGGCCCTGCACGACGACGCCGTCGAGCGGGATCGTGACGGTGGTCTCGCGGACCTCGAACTCCCCCACCTCGCCGATGTCGGCGGCCGGGTCCACGCCGCCGATCGACGTGTCGGACGTCGCGGGGACGAGATGGTCGGTCACGGGCACCGGGTCCCACTGCGGGCCGGCCACCGCCCCGGTCAGTGCCAGGCCCACCAGGATCGCCGCCGTCGTCGCAATAGTCCGGAACACCACGTGGCGATGCTACTCGGCGCCCACGGCGCGGACGGCCCGGAAATCCCCCGCGGCCTCGGAGGACGTCCCCCGTACCCCGGTCAGAACCCCAGGCGCTGGAGCTGCTTGGGGTCGCGCTGCCAGTCCTTGGCGACCTTGACGTGCAGATCGAGGTACACCCGCGTGCCGAGCAGCTTCTCGATCCCCTTGCGGGCGGTGGTGCCCACCTCGCGCAGGCGAGACCCGCCCTTCCCGATGACGATCGCCTTCTGGCTCTCCCGCTCCACGAACAGGTTCACCCGCACGTCGAGCAGCGGCGGGCGACCCTTCGCGGGGTCGCCGGTGCCCTCCCGCTCGAGGATCTCCTCGACCACCACGGCCAGGGAGTGCGGCAGCTCGTCGCGGACGCCCTCCAGGGCGGCCTCGCGCACCAGCTCGGCGACCATGACCTGCTCGGGCTCGTCGGTCAGCTCGCCGCCGGGGTACAGCTCCGGCCCCTCGGGCAGGTGCGCGACCAGGACGTCGGTGAGCTCGTCCACCTGGTAGCCGTCGCGCGCCGAGACGGGCACGATGGCGGACCAGTCGCGGTCGATCGAGCGCGCGAGCTCGTCGACGGCCAGGAGGTGCTCCATCAACCGGCCGCGGTCGACCAGGTCGGACTTGGTCACGACGGCGACGACGGGCACCGCGCGCCGGCCCTCCATGAGCGGCGCGAGCTGGGTCGCGATGTACCGGTCGCCGGGGCCGATCTTCTGGTCGGCGGGCAGGCAGAACGCGATGACGTCGACCTCGCCGAGCGTGTCCTGCACCAGCGTGTTGAGCCGCTCGCCGAGCAGCGTGCGCGGGCGGTGCAGCCCGGGGGTGTCCACCAGGACGAGCTGGGCGTCGTCGCGGTGCACGATGCCGCGGATGGTGTGCCGCGTGGTCTGCGGCCGCGCCGACATGATCGCGACCTTCTCCCCCACCAGGGCGTTGGTGAGCGTCGACTTGCCGACGTTCGGCCGCCCCACGAGGCAGGCGAAGCCGGAGCGGTGCGGGGCGTCGCCGGGGCGCGCGGGTTCGGTGGTCATGCGTGGGCTTCCTTCTGGTCTGGCGGTGCGAACCTGTCGCCCGCTGCTGTGTCGTCGTCCGTGGGTGCCGCGCGCTCCACGCGCAGCGTGGCGAGCTGCTTGCGCCGGCCCTCGACGCGGTCGGCCACGAGGTGCAGGCCGCCGACGTCGGCCGTCGCGCCGGTGAGCGGCACCTTGCCGAGCGCCTTGGCGAGCAGGCCGCCGGCGGTGTCCACGTCGTCGTCGTCGAGCCGCAGGTCGAACAGCTCCCCGAGCTCGTCGACGGGCATCCGGGCGGAGACGAGGAACGTGCCGTCCCCCAGGTCCTCCGGCTCGACGACGGGCGCGGTGTCGTGCTCGTCGGTCAGCTCGCCGACCAGCTCCTCGATGACGTCCTCGACGGTGACGAGGCCGGCGATGCCACCGTACTCGTCCACGACGAGGGCGATGTGGGAGCGGGAGGCCTGCATCTCGCGCAGCAGCTCGTCCGCGGGCTTCGACTCGGGCACGAACACGGCGTCGCGAGCGACGTCGACCACGGGCCGGGAGCCCGCGCCGGGCTCGTTCTCCAGCACCCGCGCGACGTCCTTGAGGTAGGCGACGCCGACGAGGTCGTCGACCTCCTCGCCGACGACGGGCACGCGCGAGTACCCGGAGCGCAGGAAGAGCCGCATGGCCTTGCGCAGCGGCGTCGCCGCCGTCACCGTCACCATGTCGGTGCGGGGCACCATCACCTCGCGGGTCAGGGTGCCGCCGAGCTCGACGACCGAGCGGATGAGCTCGCGCTCGGCGTCCTCGATCGCGTCGTTGTCGCGCACGCGCTCGGCCACCTCGCGCAGCGCGTCCTCGCCCGGGTCGTGCTCGCCGTCGCGCTCCGCGGCGCGGCCCGCGGCCCGCTCGCTGGTGCGGTCGGTGAGCCAGGCCGCGCCGCGGTGCACCGCGGACAGCGGGCCCGCCAGGGCCAGGAGCACCGGGAGCGGGCGGCGCAGGCCGAGGGCGCGCGGGCTCAGGCGCACGAAGACGACGCCCGCCGCGAGGCCCACGACCGCGGCGACCAGCAGCACCTGCCACCAGGTGTCGAACCAGTCCGCGATCATCAGGGTGGCCGCGGCGAGGGCGACGGTCTCGGCGAAGACGCGCACGAGCGCGAACGCCGCCACGGACGCCGGCGGGTCCACGACCAGCCCCTGCACGGCCCGCAGCCGCGCGAGCCGGGTGCGGCGCGCGGTCGTCGTGAGCTCCTCGGACGTCTCCGCGTCGATCACGGCGTCCGCCACCGAGGTGCGCGTGATCCGCAGCACGGCGGCCTCGCCCGCGGACAGCATCCCCGCGAGGGCGAGCGCGACCAGCGCCACCAGGGCCAGCAGCAGCTCGGGTCCGTCCATCAGCGGGTCCCCCGGTCCATCACCCGGTCCGTCACCGACCGGCGAGGAACGTGAGCAGGAGGCGTCGCTGCAGCGCGAACATCTCCTTCTCCTCCTCCGGCTCGGCGTGGTCGTAGCCGAGCAGGTGCAGGATGCCGTGCGTGGTCAGGAGCAGCAGCTCCTCCGCCGTCGAGTGGCCCGCGACCTTCGCCTGCTGGGCCGCCACCTCCGGGCAGAGCACGACGTCGCCGAGCGTGCCGGGCGGCGTCTCCTCGTCCTCGCGGCCGGGGCGCAGCTCGTCCATCGGGAACGACAGCACGTCCGTGGGCCCTGGCTCGTCCATCCACTGCACGTGCAGCTCCGTCATGACCGTCGTGTCGACGAACATGATCGACAGCTCGCTGCGCGGGTGCACGTGCAGCGCGTCCAGCACGAACCGTCCCAGCGCCGCGAACTCGGCCTCGTCGACCTCGACGCCCGACTCGTTGGCTACCTCGATGCTCATGGGCGCTCGCCCCGTCCACTCGCTGCGACCTCGATGCTCATGACCTGCGTGCCCCTCGTTCGTGCGGGCCGCGGCCCTGTCGTGCTTGTCGTCCCTGGTCCGGTCGCGCCGTCGCGACGTCCCACCGCGCGTACGCGTCGATGATGTCGCTGACCAGCTTGTGCCGCACCACGTCCGCCGAGGTCAGCCGGCAGAACTCGACGTCGTCGACGCCGGTGAGGATGTCCTCGACGACCCGCAGGCCCGACGTCGTGCCGCCGGGCAGGTCGACCTGCGTGGCGTCGCCGGTGATGACCATCGTCGAGCCGAAGCCGAGGCGGGTGAGGAACATCTTCATCTGCTCGGCGGAGGTGTTCTGCGCCTCGTCAAGAATGATAAAAGAATCGTTCAAGCTTCTTCCGCGCATATAGGCGAGGGGCGCCACCTCGATCGTGCCGGCCTCGATGAGCCGCGGGATCGCGTCGGGATCCATCATGTCGTGCAGCGCGTCGTACAGGGGCCGCAGGTACGGGTCGATCTTGTCGCTCAGGGAGCCGGGCAGGAAGCCGAGCTTCTCCCCCGCCTCGACCGCCGGTCGGGTGAGGACGATGCGGTTCACGCGCTTGGCCTGCAGCGCCTGCACGGCCTTGGCCATCGCGAGGTAGGTCTTGCCGGTGCCCGCCGGGCCGATGCCGAACGTGATCGTGTTCGCGTCGATCGCCTCGACGTAGTGCTTCTGGCCCACCGTCTTGGGGCGGATGGTGCGGCCGCGGCTCGACAGGATGTTGAACGTGAGCACCTCGGCCGGTCGCTGCGCGGAGGCCGCCGTGAGCATCTGGACCGAGCGCGCCACGACCTCGGGGGTCAGCGGGGTGCCCGACTCGACCACCTCGACGAGCTCGTCCAGCAGGCGGGAGACGAGGGCGACCTCGCCGGCGGGGCCGCTCACCACGATCTCGTTGCCGCGCGCGTGCACGTCGACGCCGGGGAACCCGTCCTCGACGGCCCGCAGCACGGAGTCCCTGCTGCCGAGCAGGGCCACCATCGGTACGTGCGTGGGCACCACGATGCGGTGCTCGGTGGACCGTTCGGCGTGCGCGGCCGACGCGCCGGGGGTGCCGGAGGCGGCGTGGGGTGTCGATGTCATGGGGCCGGCTGCGCCGGGGCCCTCCTTCGCGAGACGAGTTCGTGGGCGACACGAGTCTATCGAGCGGGCGCCCGCCCCGGCACGCGGTTTACCTCAGGCGGGGGTCCAGCCGAGCTTCGCGCCGGCCAGCACGTGGCCGTGCACGTGGAAGACGCTCTGCCCGGCGCGGGGGCCGGAGTTGAAGATGAAGCGGTACTGGCCGTCGGCGAGGTCGCCGGCCACGCGGTCGGCCAGCCCGACCACCTCGGCCAGCAGGGCCGGGTCCGCGGCGGCGAGCGTCGCGACGTCGCCGTGGTGCTCCTTCGGCACCACCAGCACGTGCACCGGGGCCTTCGGGTCGATGTCGCGGAACGCGATCACGCAGTCCGAGGTGGCGACCACGTCCGCGGGCAGGTCGCCGGCGACGATCTTGCAGAACAGGCAGTCGGTGGTGGCGCTCGTCATGCCCCGGACGTTACCGCGCCGGGCCGCCTCCCCGCCCGGTCAGGCCCAGCGCCCGAGCCGCTCGCTGAGCAGCGCGACGGCGACCGGACCGGCCGTGGACGTGCGCAGCACGTGCGGGCCGAGCCGCGCGGTCACGGCACCCGCCTCCTCGAGCGCGGCCACCTCCGCGTCGGAGATACCACCCTCCGGCCCGACGACGACGAGCAGGGCCGGCGGGGCCGACGGGTCCGACGACGGCACGGGCAGCGCAACCCCCGCGAGCGGCGTCGTCGCGTCCTCGTGCAGCACGACGGCGCCGCCGCCGGCCGCGACGACCTCGCGGACGCGGGCGGCGAGCTGGCGCGTGGTGACCGGCTCCGCCACGGGCGGCAGGCACGCGCGGCGCGCCTGCTTCACGGCCGAGCGCACGGTGGCGACCCACTTGGCGTGCGACTTCGCGGCCCGCTGCCCGCGCCACACGACGACGGACCGGTCGGCCTGCCACGGCACCACGGCGTCGACCCCGACCTCGACGGCGGCCTCCACGGCCAGCTCGTCCCGGTCGCCCTTGGCGAGCGCCTGCACCAGCGTGAGCATGACGGCGGGCGCGGGCTCCGCGACCACCTCGTCGACGCGCAGTCGCACCTCGCCGCCCTCGACGGCGTCGACCACGCAGCGCAGCCGCGTGCCCGCGCCGTCGACGACGTCCATCCGCTCCCCCGGACCCCGGCGCTGCACGACGCCCGCGTGCCGCCCCTCCGCGCCGTCGAGCACGTAGACGTCGCCCGCGGACAGCGCGCCGAGCGCGCCGCCGTCGGCGAGGAAGACGGGGGCGCTCACGTCAGCGGCCGCTCAGCTTGTCCCGCAGCCGCGAGAAGACGCCCGGGTGCGCCGCGGTCAGCCGCGGCTCGGGGCGCTCCTCGCCGCGCAGCGCGGCCAGCGAGCGCAGCAGCTCCGTCTGCTCCTCGTCCAGGCCGGAGGGCACCTGGACCTCGACGTGCACGTTGAGGTCGCCGCGCCCGCCCGCGTGCAGGTGGCCGACGCCGAGGCCCTTGAGCGTCACGACCTGCCCCGGCTGGGTGCCCGGGCGCAGGTCGATCTCCTGCTGGCCGTCGAGGGTCTCCAGGTCGAGGACGGTGCCGAGCGCGGCCGCCGTCATCGGCACCTGCAGGGTGCAGTGCAGGTCGTCGCCGCGGCGCACGAACGTGTCGTGCGGCTTCTCGCGGATCTCGACGTACAGGTCGCCGGCGGGGCCGCCGCCGGGGCCGACCTCGCCCTGCGAGGTCAGCTTGATGCGCGTGCCCGTGTCGACGCCGGCCGGCACGTTGACCGTGAGGGTGCGGCGCGAGCGCACGCGCCCCTCGCCGGAGCAGTCGGCGCACGGCTCGGGGATCACGGTGCCGAAGCCCTGGCAGGCGGCGCAGGGCGCGGTCGTCATGACCTGGCCGAGGAAGGAGCGCGCCACGCGCTGCACGTTGCCGCGGCCCTGGCAGACGTCGCAGGTCTTGAGGTCGGTGCCGGGGCGGCAGCCGTTGCCGCCGCAGGTGCCGCACACGACCGCGGTGTCCACCTGCAGCTCGCGCTTGGCGCCGAACGCGGCCTCGGCGAGGTCGATGTCCATGCGCACGAGGGCGTCCTGGCCGCGGCGGGCGCGGGGCACGGGCCCGGCGGGCTGGCCGCCGCCGCCGAAGAACGTCTCGAAGATGTCCTGGAAGCCGAACCCGTTGCCGAAGCCGGCGCCCGCGCCACCCGACGGCGAGCTCGGGTCCACGCCCATGTCGTACTGCTGGCGCTTGTCCGGGTTGGACAGCACCTCGTAGGCGCGGGCGACGTCCTTGAAGCGATCCTCGCCGGCCTCGCCGGCGACGTCGGGGTGCAGCTCGCGGGCGAGCTTGCGGTACGCCTTCTTGATCTGCTCGGCCGAGGCGTCGCGGGGGACGCCCAGGATCTCGTAGTAGTCGGTCACAGGTCTCTCTTCGGTGACGTGTCGGTGACGTGCACGGTCAGGTCGTGTGGGTCAGGGTTCGCCGGGGGCCGTCAGCTGGGCAGCACCCGGGACAGGTAGCGGGCGACGGCGCGCACCGAGGCGATCGTGCCCGGGTAGTCCATCCGGGTGGGGCCGATGGACCCCAGGATGGCCACCGTGTCGCCGTCGCTGCCGTAGCCGGAGGCGACGACGGAGGTCTCGGTGAGGCCGTCGAGGCGGTTCTCGTGGCCGATGCGGATGCCGACCCCGGGGCCGGACCCCGGGGCGGGCTCGGTGGCCAGCTCGGTGAGGAGCCCGAGCAGCACCACCTGCTCCTCGAGGGCCTCGAGCACCGGGCTGAGGCCCTGCTCGAAGCGCATCTCGGCGCGGGCGAGGTTGGCGGTGCCGGCGAGGACGATGCGGTCCTCGCGCTGCGCGCCGAGCGTGTCGACCACCAGGTCCGCGATCCCGCGGGCCAGCGGGGCCAGCTCGGCGTCCAGCCCTGCCACCACGCGCGCGAACGCCTCCGGCAGGTCCGTGAGGCGCCGCCCCGCGGCGGCCGCGTTGAGGCGGCCGCGCAGCTCGCCGAGCGTGCCCTCGTCGAGGGCCCCCGGGTCGGGAGCCGGCCCGGCGGGCGAGTCCACCGCGACGACGGCGGGCTCGGCCCCCGGCCCCGCGCCGACGTCGAGGAAGCGCTGCTCCACGCGGCCGGTGTCCGTGATCACGACGACCAGCAGGCGCGCGCCCCCGACGGGGACGAGCTCCAGGTGCCGCAGCCCGGACACGCGCAGGGACGGGTACTGGACCACGGCGACCTGCCCCGTGAGCTGGGCGATGAGGCGCCCGGCGCGGCCGAGCACGTCGTCCATGTCGATCGCCTCGGACAGGAACGTCTCGATGGCCCGCCGCTGGGGGCTGGTCAGGGGGCGCACCTCCGCGAGGCGGTCGACGAAGAGCCGGTACCCCTTGTCGGTGGGGATGCGGCCGGCCGAGGTGTGCGGCTGGGCGATGTACCCGGCCTCCTCGAGCGCGGCCATGTCGTTGCGGATGGTGGCGGGCGAGACGCCGAGGCCGTGCCGCTCCGTGAGCACGCGCGACCCCACCGGCTCGCGCGTGTGGACGTAGTCCTCCACGATCGCGCGCAGCACGGCCAGCCGACGTTCCTCGCTCACGGTCCTCCCTCGCCTCGCGCACGCTTAGCACTCTCGTATCCCGAGTGCCATCCTACGCGGGGTCACGACAGGTCCGCGGGCGACCCGCCCGGCACGCCCCGGCCGCCGTCTGAGGTACCTACGGCGGCGTCTGAGGTACCCCCCGCCGCGAAGATGCGGCACCTGACCGATCCGCCGCCGTACCTCAGGAGCCGAGGGTGGAACCACCGGCAGCCACCGGGGCTTCGGGCGAAGGAGATCCGTGATGAACGAGTTCCTGTACTACGACGAGTTCCGTCTCCGCGAGGCGGAGGCCGAGCAGACGCTCCTGCGGGACGTCGAGCGTCGGGAGGCCCTGACGGGCGGCGACCGCCGCGGCCGCGGCCGTGTGGCCGCCCGCCGCCGGGCCGACCGCCGCGTGTGGGGCCTCCTGACGGCGGGCACGAGCCGGTCCTGGACGCTGTGACCGCGGCCGTGGCACCCGGCGAGGAGCACGTCTCGCCGGTCGGTGCGACCCCGGCGGACAGCGCGCCGGCCTGGCACGATGACGAGGTGCCCGCCACCTCGACCGGGTCGGCCCTCGGGCCGCACCCCACCACTGGATCCCGACCGCCCATGATCGGTCGCGAGGCCGAGCTCGCCGCCCTCCGCGACGCGTTCGCCGCAGCCCTCGACGGTTCCGGCGGCACGGTCGTGGTGGGCGGCGAGGCGGGTATCGGCAAGACCCGGCTCGTGGCCGAGTTCCTGACCGGGCTCGCCGGGCTCCCCGACGCCGCGGGCGGCGCCCTCGTGCTGCGCGGGCAGTGCGCCGACTCCGGCTCCGGCCCCCTCCCCTACGCTGCGCTCACCGGCGTCCTCGCCGACGTGGTCGACGCGCTCGGGCCCGAGGCCACCCTGGACGCGGCGGGCCCCGCCGCCGACGCCCTCGGCACGCTCGCCCCCGCGCTCGTCGAGGTGCGGCGCGACGTCGACCACGGCCGCCTGCCCGAGGTGCTCGCCGACCTCGTCTCGACCGTGTCCGCGACGCGGCCGGTCGTCCTCGTGCTCGAGGACCTGCACTGGTCCGACGACGTGACCCGGACCGTCGTCGCCCGGCTGGCCCGGACCGCCCCGCGCTCGACCCTTCTCGTCGTCGCCACCTACCGCAGCGACGACGTCGGACGACGCCACCCGCTGCGCACCACGCTCGCCGAGCTGGAACGCTCCCGCCTGGCCGCCCGCGTCGAGCTGGCCCGCCTGGACGCCGCCGACGCCGCGCGCCTGGTCACGACCCTCGTCACGACGCGCGGCCCCGGCCGCGAGCTGCCCGGCCCGGTGCTCGGCGAGCTCGCGGAGCGCTCCGAGGGCGTCCCGTTCTACGCGGAGGAGCTCGCGGCGTTCGCGGGCGAGGCGATGCCGACGTCCCTGCGCGACCTGCTGCTGCTGCGCTACTCCGCCCTGAGCGACGGCGCCCGGACCTTCTGCCGCACGGTGGCGGCGGCCGGCCAGCACGCCCCCCACGCCCTGCTCACCGCGATGCTCGGCGAGGACGGGCTCGACGCCGCCGAGCCCGCCGCGCGCGAGGCCGTCGAGGCGCACGTGCTCGTGCCCGACGGCGACGGCTACCGGTTCCGCCACGCCCTCATGCAGGAGGCGGTCGACCACGAGCTGCTCCCCGGGGAGGCGCGCCGCCTGCACGCCGCGTGCGCCCGCGCGCTCGAGGAGGGCGGCCGCACGCTCGCGGACGCCGCGGCCGCCGCCGACCACTGGTGGCGGGCCCGCGTGCCCGACCGCGCGCTGGCCGCCGCGGTCCAGGTCGTCGCGACGGCGGAGCCGGACGGCGCCACGTCGACGGCCGTCGCGGCGGGCGAGCGCGCCCTGGAGCTGTGGGACCTGGTCCCGGACGCGGACGGCGTGGCGGGGCAGCACCGCGCGTCGCTGCTGCGCCACGTCGCCGCCGCGCTCCAGGACGCCGCGCAGGTGGACCGGGCGGCCGGCCTCGCGCGGGAGTCCGTCGCGGAGTGGCCGGCCGACGACCCGGCCGGGCGGGCGCAGGCCCTCTCCACGCTCGCGCACGTCCTCGGCAAGACGGCCGACCCCGCCTCCGACAGCCTGCTCGACGAGGCGCTGGCCCTGCTGCCCGCGGACGACCACGCGGGCCGGGCCCCCCTGCTCCGGCTCAAGGCCCGCAACGCGATGATGGACGCGCGCGACGCCGCGGCGGTCGCGGCCGCCGACGAGGCGCTCGCCGCCGCACGTGCGGTCGGGGACACGCGGAACGCCTCCCTCGCGCTCAACATGCGGGCCATGGGCCGGATCAACGGCGGGGACCTGGGCGGGCTCGAGGACCTCGACCTGTCGGGCGTGGTCGCGGGCGACGACTGGCGGGCCCAGTGCCACTACTACACGAACGCCGCGGACATCCGCCTCAAGCTGGGCCGGTACGCCGAGGCGGAGGCCCTGGCCGACGCCGGCGCGCGGCTGGCGCGCACACTCGGCGCGGGGTGGGCCACCCGCGCCATGCTCGAGGGGAACGTGGCCGAGGCGTGGATCGAGCTGGGCCGGTGGTCGGACGCCGCGGACTGGTACGAGCGGTCGGTACCGCTCATCGACGTCAGCGACTACTCCGTCTACCTGGGCGAGCGGTGGACGTGGCTGACGATGTGGCGAGGCGACGTCGAGGCGGCGCAGGCCCGCGCCCGCGCGCACCGCGCGACCTGGCTGCGCTTCGGCCGGATGGAGGAGCAGATCCGGGCACGGGTCGCCGGGACGCTGGCGGAGCTCGCCCTCCTGCGCGACGACCTCGACGACGCGCTCGACCTCGTCTCCGTCGCGCTCGACGAGGGCTCGCTGTCCGCCTACTACCGCCTGTCCGTCCTGGCGGTGGCCGCCCGCGTGCTCGAGCGTGCGCGCGCCGCCGGCCGCCCGGTGGACGCCGCCCCGTACCGGGCCGCGCTCGCGACCTGCGCGTCGTGGCCGACGTACCCCGCGTGGGCGGCCGTGTTCGCCGCCGAGCTGGGCGACGGGTCCTGGGAGGCCGTCCTGGCCGCCGACGGGTCCGCCGTCCTGCGGCCCTACGCCCTGTTCCGCGACGGCGAGTCCCTGCTCGCCACGGGCGACCGCCAGGCCGCCCGGGCGCGCCTCGAGGCCGCGGTCGAGGCGGCCGAGGGCATCGGGTGCGGGCTCGTCGCCGACCAGGCGCGGGCGCTCCTCGACGAGGCAGGCCTGGCCCGCGGGGCCCGGCGTGACGGAGCCCGCGACGGGGCGGGCGCAGGGCGGTCGCTCACCGACCGCGAGCGACAGGTGCTGGAGCTCGTCGCCGACGGGCTGACGAACGGGCAGATCGCCGAGCGCCTGTTCATCAGCCGCAAGACGGCGTCGGTCCACGTGTCCGCCATCCTGCGCAAGCTCGGGGTGGCCAGCCGTACCGAGGCGGCCGTCGTCGCGCGCTCGGAGACCGCCTGAGCCCTCCGGACGACCGCTCCGACGTCGCCCGACGCACCTGTACACATGCCCAGAGCAGTCGTGTACGGACCGCCGAGGTGCCCCCTCTCTAGCCGTGTCACCGCACCCGGCTGGGAGGCCATCATGGATCCGCACGTGTACGACATGCTCTTCGAGCGCCGGCAGGAGGAGCTGGAGCGCGAGGTCGCGCTGCGCCGTCTGGCGCACGAGCTCCGCGCGTCGCGGCGGGCGCTCCGGGACGATGCCGTCGCACCCGCCCCGCGGAGGTCCCGGCGTCGCGCCGCGGCTGCCGTGCTGCACCTGCCCCGACACGCCTGAACCGCACCCGCACGTCCTCGCACCACCCCGCGCGCGCCGCCCGTCCCGACCGGGCGGCGCGTGCCGCGTGTCGGGACCGCCCGCGGCGTGGCCCCGACCGTAGGCTCGCCGCCGTGCACGACCGCTACGGCTCCGACGTCCTGTCCTCCGCCGGCTCCCGCGCCCCGGGCGCGCCGGACGGCTCCGCCCACCACCGCCGACGGCCCGTCTCGCGGCCCCGGGCGGCGGAGCACGGCCTCGTCGTCGAGGAGGTCACCTCGGGCTGGGTGGGCGCCGTCGTGCGCGTCGAGAAGTCGGGCGGGATGCACCTCGTGGTGCTCGAGGACCGGCGCGGCCGCACCCGGTCGTTCCCCCTCGGGCCCGGGTTCTGGGTGGACGGGCAGCCCGTCGAGCTCACCGCGCCCGTGACCCGGCGCGCCCCGGAACGACCGACGCGCACGGCGTCGGGCTCAGTGGCCGTGCACGACCAGCGGGCGCGCGTCGCACGCGGCAGCCGCATCTGGGTGGAGGGCAAGCACGACGCCGAGCTGGTCGAGAAGGTGTGGGGCGACGACCTGCGTGTCGAGGGCGTGGTGGTCGAGATGCTCGACGGCGTCGACAACCTCGCCGACGCCCTCGACGAGTTCGCCCCGACCGCCGAGCGCCGCGTCGGGGTGCTGGTGGACCACCTGGTGCCCGGCTCGAAGGAGCGCCGTCTGGCCGACGACGCGTTGCGCCGGGTGCCGCGCGGGACCGTGCTGGTGCTCGGCCACCCGTACGTCGACGTGTGGCAGGCGGTGAAGGCCGAGCGCCTGGGCCTGGCGTCGTGGCCGAGGATCGAGCGCGGCACGGAGTGGAAGCGCGGGATCCTGCGCGAGCTGGGCTGGCCGGCGGCGTCGACCGAGGACGTGGGCCGCGCCTGGCAGCGGATCCTCGGGACCGTGCGCGACTACCGCGACCTCGACCCGGCCCTGCTGGGCCGGGTCGAGGAGCTGATCGACTTCGTCACGGCGTGAGGCGCGACGTCAGGAGACGCCGTCCCGCTTCGCGTACGCGTTGACCTTCTCCGAGACCGAGATCACGGCGACGAAGAACTCGAGCGTGATGCGCGCGAGCGCCAGGTACACCAGCGCGATGATCCACGCGAAGACGAGGTAGAGGATCCCCGCCCAGATGGACTGCGAGAACGTCGCGACGAGGCCCGAGAGCCAGCCGAGCGCGACGAGCACCGTGACGACGATGTAGATCACCCTCACCACGCTGGGCGTGATGTAGCGGCTGAACGAGTAGTCGAACAGGGCGCCGAAGAACCCGCCGCCGTCCCCGCCCGGCAGGTGCGGGCCCGCGGCCACGGACCGGTCCGGCGGGTACTCCGTGCCGGGGTACAGGCCCGGGTCCGGCATCTGCCCCTCGTACGGCTGCTGCGCCGGCGTGTACGGCCGGTCCCCGTAGGGCGGCTGCCCGCCGTACGGCCCGCCGCCCGGTCACCCGCCGCACGGGTACGGGCCGCTGCCGTTGTCGCCGTCGGACGAGCGCACGTGGGCGTTGGTCGCCCACCTCGGACCGCCGGTGCTGTCCCTGCTGAGCTTCGGGTTCCTCGGGTTCCTCACGCCGCTGCTGGTCTGGCTGTTCCTGCGCGACCGCAGCCGGTACGTGGGCGACCAGGCGAAGGAGTCGCTGAACTTCCAGATCACGCTGCTGATCGGCTACGCGATCTCCGTGATCCTCTTCGTCATCATCGTCGGGTTCCTGCTCTGGGCCGCGGTGTGGGTGCTGTCCATCGTCTTCGGGATCCTCGCGGCCGTCGCCGTCAACCGGCACGAGGCGTACCGCTACCCCCTGAACATCCGCATCATCTCCTGACCCACCCGGGAGCGCTGTGAGCGGGCGTTGGGCCCTGTCTCGGTCCCGAGACAGGGCCCAACGCCCGCTCACAGCACGTCAGGGGGTGAGCTCGCGGACCACGGAGTCGGCGAGCAGGCGGCCCTGGCGCGTGAGCACGACGCGGCCGCGCACCGCGGCGACGCCGTCGAGCAGGCCGCGCGCCACGAGCCCCGCCACCGCCGCGCGGCGCGAGGGGTCCAGGGCGTCGACGTCGAGGCCCTCGCGCACCCGCACGCCGAGCAGCACGCGCTCGAGCTGCGCCTCGGCGGGCGTGAGCAGCTCCCGGCCGGCGCCCGGCGAGGAGCCCTCCTCGAGCAGCGCCGCGTAGCGCCGGGGGTGCTTGACGTTCCACCAGCGCACGCCGGCGTGCGCGCCGTCGCCCGCGCCGGGACCGCCCGCCCCCGCGACGTAGGAGTGCGCGCCGGGCCCGACGCCCCACCAGTCGTCGCCGCGCCAGTACGCCCGGTTGTGCCGGCAGGCGTGCTCGGGCCCGCGAGCCCAGTTGCTCACCTCGTACCAGCCGAGGCCGGCGGCGGTGAGGAGGTCGTCGGCGAGCTCGTACTTCGCTGCCTGGTCGTCCTCGTCGGGCAGAGCCAGCGCGCCGCGACGCACCTGGGCGTGCATCTTGGTGCCCGGCTCGACGACGAGGGCGTACGCCGACACGTGGTCGACGCCGGTGTCCAGCACGGCCTCCAGGGACGCCCGCCAGTCGTCGAGGGACTCCCCCGGCGTCCCGTAGATGAGGTCGAGGGAGACGTCGAGGCCGGCGTCGCGCGCCCAGGCCACGGCGTCGGGCACACGCCGCGGGTCGTGGGTGCGCTCCAGCGTGGCCAGCACGTGCGGCACCGCGGACTGCATCCCGAACGAGACCCGGGTGAACCCGGCGTCGGCGAGCACGCGCAGCGACTCGGGCGTCACCGAGTCCGGGTTGGCCTCGGTGGTCACCTCCGCGTCGTCGGCCAGCCCCCACGCGTCGTCGACGCCGCGCAGCACCCGCGCCAGGTCGGCGGCGGGCAGCATCGTGGGCGTGCCGCCGCCGAAGAACACGGTGGCCACGGGGCGGCCGCCCAGGCCCGCGTCGTCGAGCACCCGGGCGGCCAGCTCGACCTCGCGCAGCGCCGTCGTCGCGTACGCCGCCTGGTTCGCGCCGCCCCCCAGCTCCGACGCCGTGTAGGTGTTGAAGTCGCAGTACCCGCAGCGCACCGAGCAGAACGGCACGTGCACGTACACGCCGAACGGTCGGGCCGCCGCGCTCCCCTCGGCCGGCCGCACCCAGCCCGGCAGCGCGCCGTCCGCCGGGACGGGGACCCCGTCAGGCAGCGCGGGCACTACTTCTTCTTGTCCTTGGCGTCCTTGCCGCCACCGCCGTCGGAGGAGAGCGCGGCGATGAAGGCGTCCTTCGGGACCTCGACGGACCCGATGTTCTTCATGCGCTTCTTGCCCTCCTTCTGCTTCTCCAGCAGCTTGCGCTTGCGGCTGATGTCGCCGCCGTAGCACTTGGCGAGGACGTCCTTGCGCATCGCGCGCACCGTCTCGCGGGCGATCACGCGCGCGCCGACGGCGGCCTGGATCGGCACCTCGAACTGCTGGCGCGGGATGATCTCCTTGAGCTTCGCCGTCATCATGACGCCGTAGTCGTACGCCTTGTCCTTGTGCACGATGGCGCTGAACGCGTCCACCTGCTCGCCCTGCAGCAGGATGTCGACCTTGACGAGGTCGGCCGACTGGTCGCCCGAGGGCTCGTAGTCCAGCGACGCGTAGCCGCGGGTGCGGGACTTGAGGTGGTCGAAGAAGTCGAACACGATCTCCGCGAGCGGCAGCGTGAAGCGCAGCTCGACGCGGTCCTCCGACAGGTAGTCCATGCCGAGCATCTGGCCGCGGCGGTCGTTGCACAGCCCCATGACGGTGCCCACGAACTCGCTCGGCGCGAGGATGGTCGCGCGCACGACGGGCTCGCGGACCTCCTTGATCTTGCCGCCGGGGAACTCCGACGGGTTCGTGACCTTCACCTCGGTGCCGTCGTCGAGCGTGACGTCGTAGACCACGTTCGGCGCCGTGGAGATGAGGTCGAGGTCGAACTCGCGCTCGAGCCGCTCGCGCACGATCTCCAGGTGCAGCAGCCCCAGGAAGCCCACGCGGAAGCCGAAGCCCAGCGCCACCGACGTCTCCGGCTCGTAGTTGAGCGCGGCGTCGTTGAGCTTGAGCTTGTCGAGGGCGTCGCGCAGCGCCGGGTAGTCCGTGCCGTCCACCGGGTACAGGCCGGAGAACACCATCGGCTTCGGGTCGCTGTAGCCACCGAGCGCCTCGTCGGCCGGCTTGGCCATGTTGGTGACCGTGTCGCCGACCTTCGACTGGCGCACGTCCTTCACGCCCGTGATGAGGTAGCCGACCTCGCCGACACCGAGCCCCTTGGTGGGGATGGCCTCGGGCGAGATGACGCCGATCTCGAGCAGCTCGTGCGTGGCGCGCGTCGACATCATCGCGATGCGCTCGCGCGGGTTGAGGTTGCCGTCCACGACCCGCACGTAGGTGACGACGCCGCGGTAGGTGTCGTAGACCGAGTCGAAGATCATGGCGCGGGCCGGGGCGTCGGGGTCGCCGACCGGGGCCGGGATCCGCTCGACGATGCGGTCGAGCAGCGCCTCGACGCCGGCGCCGGTCTTGCCGGAGACCTTGAGCACGTCCTCGGGGTCCCCGCCGACGAGGTTCGCGAGTTCCTCGGCGTACTTCTCCGGCTGCGCGGCGGGCAGGTCGATCTTGTTGAGGACCGGGATGATCTCGAGGTCGTTCTCCATCGCCAGGTACAGGTTGGCGAGCGTCTGCGCCTCGATGCCCTGCGCCGCGTCGACCAGCAGGACGGCGCCCTCGCAGGCCGCGAGCGAGCGGGAGACCTCGTACGTGAAGTCGACGTGCCCGGGGGTGTCGATCATGTTGAGCGCGTGGGCCTGCTCGCCCAGCTGCCACGGCATGCGCACGGCCTGCGACTTGATGGTGATGCCGCGCTCGCGCTCGATGTCCATCCGGTCGAGGTACTGCGCCCGCATGGCCCGCGGCTCGACCACGCCGGTGAGCTGCAGCATGCGGTCGGCGAGCGTCGACTTGCCGTGGTCGATGTGCGCGATGATGCAGAAGTTGCGGATGAGCTCCGGCGCAGTGGCGTTCGGCTCGATGCGCGCGCTGAGCGCGGGTCCGGGGATGGGCAACGCGATCTCGCTCCGTCAGGGTCGCTGGGTGGGTGCCGTCGGTGGTGGCGAGGCCCGGCCATTGTCCCATGCCCGCCGCCGCCCGGACCTCCCGCGACGCTCGCCGCCCCGCTAGCCTCGGCGCCATGCGTGAGACCGCCGCTCCGACCCCCCGCCCCGAGGTCGACCCACGCACCGGACGGCGCACGGACGGCGGGCCCGAGCCCGACCGCCTCGCGCTCCTCGGCGGGCTGCAGAGCGAGTTCGCCGCGGCCGTGGTCGCCGTCGATCCGGACGCCCTCGTCCCGGCGTGCGGCGACTGGCGGGCGCGCGAGCTCGTCGTGCACCTTGCCGGCGTCCACCACTGGGCGGCCGGGATGGCCGTGGGCGACCCGTCCCGCTCGGAGGACCTGACCGCGCCGGACCTCGCGGGACCCGACGGAGGCGCCGCCGCGCTCGCCGCCCTGTACCGCCACCACGCGGCCGCGCTGCTCGCCGCGCTCGAGGACGCCGGGCCGGACGGCGCGGCGCTGACGCTCGTCGGGGACGGCCCGGCGTCGTTCTGGTGGCGACGGCAGGGCCACGAGACCCTCGTGCACCTGCACGACCTGCACGCCGCGCGCGCCGGCTCCGGGCCGGCCGCCCTGGGCGCGGTCGACGTCGAGCCCGGCGTGTGGGGCGACGCCGTGGACGAGGTCGTGACGATGGTCCAGCCCCGGCAGGTACGCCTGGGGCGGATGACCCCGCTCGCCGACGCCCTGCGCCTGGAGGCGAGCGACCTCGGCTGGTCGTGGACGGTGGGTGCGGGTTCTGCGGGTGCAGCACCCGACGCCGTCGTCCGCGCGCCGGCGCGCGGGCTCGCCCTGCTGCTGTGGGGGCGCCTGACCCTCGCGGAGGCGGGCGCCGTCGTCGAGGGCGATGCGGCCGCCGCGCGTCGCGTGCTGGACGCGCCGCTCGTCCCCTGACCTCGCGCCCGTCCAGGGGCGCGCGACCGATGAGTCCGCTGGGACCGCCCGGTCCACCCGCCATGACCCACGACACGACCGGCGACACGACCGCCGCGCCCACGTCCACACCCACGCCCGTGTCCACGACCACCGCCACGACGGCGGTCGGCGACGTCATCACCGGCGACGTGCGCGGCACCGGCCCCGCGGTGGTGTTCGTCGCCGGCGTCGGGCCGTTCCGCGCCGTCGACCCCGTCACCACCCGGACGGCGGAGCTCCTCGCCGACGCCGGCGTCGCGACCGTCGTCTTCGACCGCCTCGGCCGCGGCGACTCCCCCGCCTCCGGCCGCCTCGACCTGGACCGCGAGCTGGCCGCCGTCGCCGCGGCGATCGACCTCGCGGGCGGGCCGGCGGTGCTGTGCGGGCACTCGTCGGGCTGCGCGATCTCGCTGCGCGCGGTGGACCGGGGCCTGCCCGTGACCGGGCTGGCGCTGTGGGAAGCGCCCCTGGAGCTCGGCGCCGAGGAGACCCGCGCCTGGGCGGCGGAGATCGAGCGCCGCATGGACGCCGGCGACCTCGAGGGCGCCACCGAGCACTTCATGAGGGACATGCCTCCGGAGTGGCTGGCCGGGGCGAAGGCGTCGGCGGGCTGGCCCGCGATCGCAGCGTCCGTCGTTTCGCAGCGCGCCGACGCGCAGGCCCTCACCTGGGCCGCCCGTGCCCTCGCCGACGGCGGGCTGGCCCGGGTCGAGGTGCCGCTGCTCGCCCTCACGGGCGTCGACACGTTCCCCGGGATGCCCGAGGCGGCCGCCCGGCTGGCGGACGCCGTCCCGGACGGCACGGCCGAGACCCTGGCAGGCGCCGAGCACTCGTGGGACCCGGAGGCGATGGCGGCCCGCCTGGCGCGGTTCGTGCTCCGCTGAGGCGCCCGTAGGCTGTCGGCCGTGGCGAACCGATGGCTGACCCTGCTGGTGGACGTGCTGCGGTCGGCGACGCGACCGTCGTCGCGCGGCACCTCCCGCCCGACCACCACGACCCGGCCCCGCGGGCGGTCGTCGTCGCCCGGACGGACCCCGGCGGGGACCGGCGCCGGCTACCCCGGCGACTACACGGGCACCGTGAAGCCCGTGTACTCGCCGCGGCTCGACGGTGCACCGGACCCGGGCGAGGTCGTGTGGACCTGGGTGCCGTTCGAGGAGGACTCGGACAAGAGGGACCCGCGTGGCAAGGACCGCCCCGTCCTCCTGATCGGTCGGGACGGTCCCTGGCTCCTGGCGCTCCAGCTCACGAGCAAGGACCACGACCGGGATGCGGCGCAGGAGGCCCACTGGGGCCGCCTCTGGATGGACATCGGCACGGGAGCGTGGGACTCGCAGGGTCGGCCGAGCGAGGTCCGGCTCAACCGGATCATCCGCGTCGACCCCGCGAAGGTCCGCCGCGAGGGCGCGGTGCTCGACCGGAGGACGTTCGACGCCGTGGTCGCCGCGATGCACCAGGCGCGGCGCTGACCTGCGCACCAGCCCCGGACCGGTGCCCGGACCGGGCGCTGTTGCGGTGCGGTACGCCACAGCCGGCGGCGGTTCTGTGGGCGAGGGCGCCTCTGCTATCGTTGATGTTTGCGTGTCCGCCCAGGTCGGCGGGCACCGCCGCAGTTCCTCTCCACGGGTTCCCCACCCCAGTCCCGGAGCTGTGGCCGCCCTCTACGACCTATCCGCTCGCCGGCAGGCGAACACACCAGGAAGTCCACACGTGGCAAACATCAAGTCCCAGATCAAGCGCATCAAGACGAACGAGAAGGCGCGCCTGCGCAACAAGGCCGTCAAGTCTGAGCTGAAGACGTACGTGCGCAAGGTGCGCGAGGCCGTCGCCGCCGGCGACAAGGAGGCCGCGACCACCGCGCTGACCGCTGCGTCGCGCAAGCTCGACAAGGCTGTCTCGAAGGGCGTCATCCACGCCAACCAGGCCGCGAACCGCAAGTCGGCCATCGCGAAGTCGGTCGAGGCTCTCTGAGTCGTCGCGCTCCGTCCGCCTGACGGCGGGCAGGCAAGACTTCGAAGGGCGTCGCACCTCAGGGTGCGGCGCCCTTCGCGCGTCCCCGGGGCCACACCGCACCTCGTTCAAGCTCGGCGACGTCGTCCGAGATCTGCCGAGGTAGTCCGAACCTTGCCGAGGTAGTCCGAACCTTGTCGAGGTAGTCCGAACCTTGTCGAGGTAGTCGACTACCTCGGCGGGATCCGGACTACCTCGCGGGCTCGGCCACGACGACCGACGTCAACCACGGCGGGACCGGGCGATGGTCAGCACGGCCTTCTCGACGGCGTAGACGGGGTCGCGCCCGCCGCCCTTGACGTCGGCGTCCGCCTGCGCGACGGCGCCGATGGCGATGGCGAGCCCCTCGGGCGTCCAGCGCGACAGGTCGCGCTGCGCGTTGCGCACCTGCCAGTCCTGCAGACCGAGCTCGCGCGCGGTGACGGCGCCGCCGCGGATCGCCGCAACGCGGGCCAGCGTGCGCAGCCGCAGGGCGAGGGCGGCGACGATCGGGACCGGGTCCGCGCCGGTGGCCAGGGCGTGCCGCAGGAGCGCGACGGCCCCCCCGGCGTCGCCCGCGACCGCGGCGTCCGCCACCTTGAAGCCCGTGGCCTCGACGCGCCCGCCGTAGTACCGGTCCACGACGGCCTCGCTGATCGTGCCCGCCGTGTCCGCCACGAGCTGGGAGCAGGCGGACGCGAGCTCCCGCAGGTCCGTGCTGAGGGCGTCGACGAGCGCGCGGACGGCCGCGGCGTCGGCCCGGCGGCGCGCCGCCCGGAACTCGGCCGTGACGAACTGGACCTTGTCGGCGTCCTTCGTGATCGGGTCGCACTCGAGCACCGGGGCCCCGCTGGCGACGATCGCGTCGAGCATCTTCTTGCCGCGCTGCCCGCCGCCGTGCACGACCACGACCACCGTCTCCGGGTCGGGGGCCGCGACGTACGCGACGACGTCCGCCACCAGGTCCTCGGTGGCCGCCTCCGCGCCCCGCACGACGACCACGCTGGGCTCGCCGAAGAGCGACGGGCTGGCCGCGACCGCGAGCTGGCCGGCCGCGTACGCGCCGCCCTCGAGCTCGGCCTTCTCGGTGGCCGCGTCGCGCTCGCGTGCCAGGCCGACGATGCCGTCCACCGCGCGCTCGGCGAGCAGACCCTCCGGGCCGCGCACCAGCAGCACGGGCGCCAGCGTCGGGTCGTCCCAGGGGCGGCTGTTCGCCGCCGCGGACCGGCTGCCTCGGCGGGGGGAACGGGACTGGCGGGAGGCGGGGGCGGCGGGCACGCCCCCAGCCTGCCACGAACGACCGACGCGCCCGGCCTCCCGCACAGCCCCGCACTCCCCGCCCGCACGCCTCCCCGTACAGACCGCCCGCGCTCCCTACCCGCAGGCCAGGCCGATCTCCTCGCCCTGCGGCACCAGGGCGGCGGTGCCGCACTCGTCGGTGCGGACGAGGGCGGACCCGACCGACGCGTACAGCTCCAGCGCGTCGTCGGTGGGGTGCCCGTAGGTGTTGCCCGCGCCCACGCTGACCAGCGTCACCCGCGGAGACAGGTGCCGGGCCAGGGCCGCCGACTGGGACCGTGAGCCGTGGTGGGCCATCTTGACGACGTCCACGTCCGCCGCCCGCCCGAACGCCACGAGGTCGGCGGCCAGGGCGTCCTGTCCGGGCCCCTCCAGGTCACCGAGGGCGACCAGGTCCAGCCCGCCCGACGTCCACAGCTCGAGCGCGACGCTCCCCTCGTTCGCTCCGCCGGCCTCGTCGCCCGACCCACCAGAGCCGCCGTCCGACCCGCCACCAGCCCCGTCCCCACCGCCCGCGTCGCCCGCGGCGGCGAGCACCTGCCACGCGACCGAGCCCGCCGTCCCGGAGTCGCCCCGCGCGGCGTCGCGCACGGGCACGCCCGCCTCTGCGAGCTGCGCCCGCACCGCCGCGGCCTGCGCGGCGGGGTCGTCGAGCGGCGAGACCAGCGCGGACGTCACCGTCCGGCCCCGCAGGACGGGGGCCAGCCCGCCCACGTGGTCGGCGTGGAAGTGGGTCAGCACGAGCAGGTCGATCCGCGTGACGCCGAGCCGGTCCAGGCAGGTCCCCGCGTCGCTCGAGTCCGGACCCACGTCGACGACCACCGCCGATGCCGGCCCGGTGCGCACCACGAGCGAGTCCCCCTGCCCGACGTCGCACGCGGTGACCTGCCAGTCCGGCGGCGCCCGGTGCCCCGCCGCCACGAGCCGCGGGACCGCGAGCACCAACGCGGCGACGAGGGCGGCCCCCGCCAGGCCGGCGAGGCCGGCGACGGCCGCGGTCCGTCGGCGGCCGTGCCGCGCGGCCGCCCGCCGGACTCGCCGTCGCACCTGCCGGACCGCGCGGGGCCCGGCATCGCGCCACTCCCGTCGCCAGCCCTCCCCCGGCGGGCGGCGGAGCACGAGGAGCAGCCCGGCGGCCGTCAGGAGCGCGAGGGCAGCGGCGCCCAGGAGCCCGCCGGACCACGGCAGCCGGGCGCCGGGCACCGCCGCGAACGCCTGGGCGACAGCCGCGATCCACGCCGTCGCGCCGCCCGCGAGCCATGCCACGGGGAACGCCAGCCCCGGAGCCCGCGGCGCGAGCAGCGTGGCCACGAGCCCGAGCACGGTGGCGGGCACCAGCGCGGGCGTCGCCAGCAGGTTGGCCGGCACCGACATGAGGGGCACGTGCGGGTCGAGGAGGAGCAGGACGGGCCCGCATGCCGCCTGCGCCGCCCAGGGCACCGCGAGCGCGAACGCCAGGGGGCGGCCCGTCCACGGCGCGAGCCGCCGCGCCAGCGGCGCGGCCAGCAGCACGAGCCCGGCGGTGGCCGCGCACGACAGGACGAACCCGTAGGACCGGGACAGCCACGGGTCCACGACGAGCAGCGCCGTCGCCGCGGCCGCCAGCGCAGGTGCGCCCGACGACGGTCGTCCGAGCGCGAGCCCGAGCAACGCCGCCGCGCACGTCCACGCCGCCCGCAGCACGCTGGGCTCCGGCCGCACGAGCAGCACGAACGCGGTGGCCGCGAGCACCACCAGGGCCACCCGCACGCCACGCGGCGCCCGCACCAGCGCGCACAGTGCGGTCAACGTCGCGACGACGACCGCGAAGTGCCCGCCCGAGACGGCCGTGATGTGGGTGAGGCTCGTGGCGCGCATCGCCTGGTCGACGTCGTCCGGCAGGCGGCTCGTGTCGCCGACCGCGACGCCGGGCACCAGGCCGCGCGCCTGGGGGGACAGTGGCGCTGTGACGTCGAGCAGCGATGCCCGCAGCGTGTGGGTCGCGCGGAGCACGGCGGACGGCGGCGCGCGCTCGGCGACAGGCCTGGCGGCGGTGAGCCGAGCCAACGGCCCGTCGCCGCCGGCCACCGGGCGCAGCACCCCCGTCACCACCACAGTGGACCCGAATCGCGGGGCAGGGCCGTCCGCGGTGACCTCCACGAGCCCCGCGGCGCTGGACGCCGTGCCCCGGCCGGCCGCCTCGTGGACGGAGACCACCCACCGATACCCGGTGCCGAACACCGCGGGCCGGGCCTCGGACGCGACCCGGCCGACCAGCTCGGTGCGAGCGCCCTGCGCGGCCAGCTCGCGCAACGGGGCCTGGCGGGCCGTCTGCGCGTGGGTGCCGAGCCCCACGGCGGCGATGCACACCAGCACCAGGACGGCCTGCGCTCCGCCCCACCGGCCGACACCCGTCCTGGCCCGCCCCGCTGTCCTCCATCCGGCCTCCCTCCGTTCGGCCCCGGCCCCCGCGCCGGGCGGGGCGGGCACGCCGGCCGGCGCTGCAGCGGCCACAGCGGCACGCACCATGGCAAGCACCGCGACGAGGCTCGCCGCGAGTACGGCAGCGAGCACGACCCCGCGCGCCCACCCCGTGGCGGGGCCCGTGAGCGCCCAGGCCGCCGCCCAGGTGGCCAGGGCGGCGGGAACCAGGCGCAGGTCCACCCGCCGGGCCGGCGCACCCGCACGGGGGACCTCGGCCCCGCCGGCCGGCACGACGTCCCCCTCCCGCATCTCGCCCCCCACCTGAGCGCCGTCCCCGCCCGCGGCGACCTCCCCCGCGCCGGCCGCGACGACGCCGCCCGCGCGGATCACACCGCCCGGCGCGGGGCCGCCGACGGGCACCACCGGTCGGACCACGGTCACAGCCGGACCAGGTCGCGGACCTGCCCCAGCACCGACGGGCCGATGCCCGACACCTCGTCCAGCTCGTCGACGCTCGTGAACGGTCCGTGCTGGTCGCGCCACTGGATGATCCGCCCGGCGAGCGCGGGCCCGATGCCGGGAAGCTCCTCGAGCTCCGCGGCACCGGTGGAGTTGAGCGGCACGAGCCCGCCGGCGGCCGCACCCGTGCCGGCGCCGGTGTCCGCCCCCGTGCCGTCGTCGGCGCCACCCACCGCGGGCCCCTCGCCCGGGCGAGGCACCCGGATCTGCTCGCCGTCGACGACCGCGCGGGCGAGGTTGAGCGCGGCGGTGTCCGCACGCTTCGTGGTCCCTCCGGCGGCGGCCACCGCGTCCGCCACGCGGGCCCCGACCGGCACGGTCACGAGGCCGGGCTCGCGCACCTCGCCCACGACGTGCACGACGACCGTCCCCGGGGCCGCCCCGTCGCCCGCGACGCCGTCGGCTCCCGGCGCCGGCGCACTCGACCCTGCGGGGCCTGCGGACGACGGCGGGCTCGAGGCCGGGGCAGAACCCGCCGGTCCCTCTGCTGCCACCCCGGAGGCCGTCGGGTCGTCGGCCCCCACGAGGGTGATCACGTCGTCCGGGCGCAGCGTCGCCACCACCGCGACGACGACGGCGACGAGGAGCACCGCCACCGACGCCACCACGGCGGCACGCAGGCCCAGGGACCAACGTCTCCGGCTGCGGCCAGGCCCGGCGCGGTCGGAGTCGTCGGCATGGTCGGCACGGTCGGCAAGGTCGGCATCGTCGAGCTGCACGTGTCCGTGCGCGGCGGCGTACGCGGCGGCCACGTGCCGCGCCGACCGGCGGGCGCGCAGCCGCGTGGCAAGCTCGTCGTCCTCGTCGGGCCCGGACGGTGGCGGGACGTCCCGACCCGGCACGGGGTCCCCGTCGACGGCGTCCCGCCCCTCACCGGCGCCGGCCGCGGCCGCCCCTCGGACCGCGTGCCAGGCGGCCAGCCGCGCCGCCGCCTCGTCCAGGGCCGACGGCTCCCCGCCGAGAGCTTCGCGGCGCAGGCCCTCGTCGGGCACGTCGCCGCCGGAGAGGTCGCCGTCGGGCAGATCACCATCGCTGTCGTGCGGGCCGAGGGGCGCGGCGCCGGTGCCCGCGGGGTGGTACGGAAGAGTCGAGGTCACGCGGTGACGCTAGGTCCGCGCCGCTTCCCGTCGACCGGTCGGCAGCACACCTGTGGACGACGCCGAGCTGGGGGCAGGCTCCTCAGCCCGCGAGGCCGCCGCCGTGACCTGAAAGCTCGGTGACGACGACGGCGAGCGCCCCGGGTCCGGCGTGCGCGCCGAGCACCGCGCTCACGGGTGTGACGACCGGCTCCGCGCCGCAGCCGTCCCGGAGCCGCGCGGCGAGCTCGGCGGCCCGGTCCGGCACGCCCAGGTGGTGCACGGCGACGCCGGGCTCCTCGCACGTCTCCGCGCGGCGCAGCGCCAGCTCGACCAGCCGGTCCGTCGCGGCCCGGCGCGTCCGCACCCGCTGGGCCATCTCCAGGCGCCCGTCGCGGACGGCGAGGATGGGCCGCACCCCGAGCGCCGTGCCGAGCGCCGCCGCGGGCGCGGACAGGCGGCCTCCGCGGCGCAGGTGGTCGAGGGAGTCGACGAGGAAGATCGTGGTGCTCGACGCCGCCACCTGGCGCGCCCGGGCAGCGACGGTCGCGGCGTCGTGGCCGGCGGCGGCGCACCGCGCGGCCTCCCGGGCGGCGAACCCGAGCGCCATCGCCACCGTGCGGGAGTCGATCGCCTGCACCGGGATCATGCTGCGCTGCCCGGCGCTCGCCGCCACCCGGACCGTGCCGGACAGGTCCCCCGACAGGTGCACCCCCACCACGGCCCGCGCGCCGTCGGCGGCCAGGTCCCGGTACACGGCGGCGAACTCCGCCGGCGCCGGCTGCGACGTGCTCAGGCGCTCGCCCGCGGCGATCCGTGCGGCGACCTCCTCGGGCGTGATGTCGACGCCCTCGCGCCACGACTCCTCCCCCGCCACCACCCGGAGCGGGACGACGACGGGAGTGTCGGCGCCGACCACGCCCGCGGGCAGGCAGGCGGTCGAGTCGGTGACGACGCGGACGGCGGGCGGGTCGGTGAGCATCGGCGGGGAGTCTACCGACGCCGCCCGGGCGCGCCGGGGAGCACCCGGACGCCCGGGGGCGACGGAGGGTCAGTCCCGGTCGTGCGCGTCGTGCGCGTCGTGCGCGTCGTGCGCGTCGTCGTCGTGGCCCGGCTCCTCTGCCGCGCCCGGCACGCCGGAGATCTCGTTCGGCACGACGTCCAGCGTGGTGGACTTCCACACCGAGCGGGTCTCGACGTCGACGGCGTGCACGGACCGCGTGGCGGGGTCGGTCACGTAGACCGAGCCGTCGAGGGCGAGCACGGCGGGCCGCGGCTCCTGCCACTCGGCGGGCTCCTCCCAGGCGTCGATGACCGGGATGGACGCCTCCAGCTCGCCGCTGTCCGGGTCGATGACGTGCAGCGCGCCGTCCGTGCCGAGCACCAGCGCCTCGCCCTCGTCGCCGCGCGCGAGCGAGCGGAACGTGTAGCTGGCGGGCAGGTCGACCAGCGACAGCGCCGCCGTGCGCGTGTCGACCAGGGACACCCGCGTGGGCCGCTCGAGCTCCGCGTCCGGGTCCACCTTGTAGTCGCCGAGCACGACCGGGGAGGCCGCGGAACCGGCCTGATTGCCGATGCGGCCGTAGGCGTCGGGGGCGTCGACCTTGGTCAGCTCGCCGCCCGCCCAGACGAGGACGCCGTCCTCGCAGCCGAGCACGACGGCCTCGTCGGCCGCGACCGCCTCCCCGTGGACGCCCGGGCACGCGTCGCTCGCCGCCACCTCGTGGTCGTCGGCGTCCAGCACCCGCACGCCGGAGCGCGACTCCTCGGTGCCCTCCGTGACGACCAGCGTGTCGTCGGCGAGCGCCACGGCCACGCCGTGGTGGGCGGACGGCGTGGTGAGCTCGCGCACCGGCGCCTCCCCCTCGGCGACGTGCGCGGCGTCCAGCACGGTCACCTGGCCGGTCCCGTCGTCGAACAGGGCCGTGCGGCCGTCGTGCACGACGACGTGCCCCGGCTCCTGGGCGCCGTAGATGACGTCGGTGAGGCGCGGCTCGGCGCGCCAGTAGTGGTGGTGGTCGCCGTGCGCCTCGCCCCAGGCGCCGAGGTCGAGGGCGCGGAATCCGCCGGTGGTCGAGGCGAGCAGATGACGCCCGTCACCGGCGGGGTTGAGCCGGGTGAAGCCGTCGAGCGGCAGGTCGGCGACCTGCTCCAGCGTCTGCGCGTCGAGGACGACGACTCCGCCCTCGTACGTGAGCGCGAGGCGCGGCGTGGGCGCGGGTGCCTCGGTCGCGGACGCCTGCGCCGGCGTCGTCTCCGGGGATCCGGCGGGGTCGGCGGCCGGGTCGGCGGAGGCGCAGCCGGCGAGCACCGCAGGGACGGACAGGGCGAGCCCGAGCGCCGGCAGGCGGCGGGCACGCAGGCGGTGACGGGTAGGCGAAGGCATAGGTGTCTCCAGGGTCGGGCGGTCGAGGACGCAACTGAGAACGCTTCTCAAGTGCGCGATCAGTGAAGCAGATGTGAGAATCGTTCTCAACTCCCGGACGCCCTCGCGCTCGACGCACCCGCCTCGGCGCCCTGCCCGGAGAGGCCCGCTCGTCGCGCAGGCCGCCCCGCCGCGCGCTAGCGTGCGGCGCATGGCCGAGGGGACACCGCGCACCGACGACGCCGGGCTCGCCGCGCTGCGGGCAGCCGCGGCCCAGGCCGCGGCGGAGGCAGCCGAGGCCAGGGCCGCCGCCGCGCAGGCTGCCCTCGAGGCGGCGGAGGCCGCGAGCCGGACGACGGCGCCGGCACCCGCCGCGGAGCCCACGCCCACCGCCGCGACCACGCGCGCAGCCACACCTTCGCCGGCCACGGCCACACCGGCGACGCCCGACAGCGAGGCCGCGGCACCGGCGTCGTACGCGGACGAGGTGCGCGCCGGCTACGCGTCCGACGGCCCCACCCTGCCGCTGGGCGCTCTCCTCTCTGGCCCGCTCGGCGGCGACCCCACCCCCGACCCCACGGTCCAGGTGGGTTTCCCCCTCGCGACGCTCAACCGGCACGGCCTGGTCGCGGGCGCGACGGGCACCGGCAAGACGAAGACGCTGCAGGGCATGGCCGAGGGCCTGTCGGCCCAGGGCGTCCCGGTGTTCCTCGCCGACGTCAAGGGCGACCTGTCGGGCCTGGCCGTCGCCGGCCCGGACGACCCGAAGGTCGCGGCGCGGGCCGCGAGCGTCGGGCAGGAGTGGTCCCCGACGTCGTACCCGGTCGAGTTCTACTCGCTCGGCGGCCTGGGCACGGGCGTCCCGATCCGCACGACCGTCACCGACTTCGGGCCGCTGCTGCTGAGCAAGGTGCTCGGGCTCAACGCCACGCAGTCCTCCAGCCTCGAGCTGATCTTCCACTGGGCCGACGCGCAGCAGCTGGCGCTGCTCGACCTCAAGGACCTGCAGTCGACGATCGCGTACCTCACCTCCGACGAGGGCAAGGCGCAGCTCAAGGGCATCGGCGGCGTGTCCGCGGCGACGGCGGGCGTCATCCTGCGCGAGATCGTGGGGCTGCAGGCGCAGGGCGGCGACGTGTTCTTCGGCGAGCCCGCGTTCGAGACGTCCGACCTGCTGCGCACCGCCCCGGACGGGCGCGGGCTGATCTCCGCGCTCGAGCTGCCGGGGGTGCAGGACCGACCCGCGCTGTTCTCCACGTTCCTCATGTGGCTGCTGGCCGAGCTGTTCCAGGAGCTCCCGGAGGTGGGCGACCCCGACAAGCCCCGGCTCGTGTTCTTCTTCGACGAGGCGCACCTGCTGTTCACGGGGGCGTCGAAGGAGTTCCTGCAGCAGGTGGTCCAGACGGTGCGCCTGATCCGCAGCAAGGGCGTGGGCGTCTTCTTCGTGACCCAGTCCCCCAAGGACGTGCCCGCCGACGTGCTGGCCCAGCTCGGCAACCGCGTGCAGCACGCGCTGCGCGCCTTCACCCCCGACGACGCCACGGCGCTGCGGGCGGCCGCGCGCACCTTTCCGACGTCGCCCTACGACCTCGAGCGCCTGCTGCAGTCGCTGGGCACGGGCGAGGCCGTCGTCACCCTGCTGGACGAGAAGGGCGCGCCGACCCCCGTCGCGTGGACGCGGGTGCGTGCCCCGCAGGCCTCGATGGACCCCGCGCCGCAGCAGGTGCTGGACGCGGCGGTCGCCGCGTCGCCCGGGCAGGCGCGCTACGGCGCCGCCGTCGACCGGGAGTCCGCCTACGAACTGCTCCAGGCGCGCGCCGCGCAGGACGCCGCCACCCGGGAGGCGGCCGAGCGCGCCGCCGAGCTGGAGAAGGAGGCGGCGCAGGCGCGCAAGCAGGCGGACGCCGACGCCCGCAGGGCGCAGAAGACCTCGCGGCCGTCCGGCTCGACGTCGCGCAGCGGCTCGCGGAACCCGATGGACGCCATCCTCACGACCGTCGGCACCACGCTGGCGCGCGAGATCACCCGCAGCGTCTTCGGCACGCGCCGCCGGCGCTGAGACGACCCCGGGCCCCGACCCCCGTCAGCCGGCCGTGAGCGGCGCCGCGTGCCAGATGCGGTCGAGGTAGTCGCGCATCGAGCGGTCGGAGGAGAAGAAGCCCGAGCGTGCCACGTTGAGCACGGCCGACCGGCTCCACGCGTCCGGGTCGGCGTACGCGCGCTCCACCCGCTCCTGGGCGTCGAGGTACGCCTGGTAGTCCGCGAGCACCATGAACCGGTCCTCGCTGAGCAGGTTGGACACGATCGGCTCGAAGACGGACGCGTCGCCCCCGGAGAACGTGCCGCGCGCGACCAGGTCCAGCGCGCGGCGCAGCGACGGGTTCTCCTCGTAGTACGTCGAGGGCCGGTACCCCGCCTCGGCGATGGCGCTCGCCTCGGGCTCCGTGAGCCCGAAGAGGAAGAAGTTGTCGTCGCCCACGAGCTGGCGGATCTCGACGTTCGCGCCGTCGTCCGTGCCGATGGTCAGCGCGCCGTTGAGCGCGAACTTCATGTTGCCGGTGCCGGACGCCTCCTTGCCGGCCAGCGAGATCTGCTCGGACAGGTCGGCGGCCGGGATCAGCGTCTCCGCGACGGTCACGTTGTAGTTGGCGGGGAACGCGACGCGCAGCACGCGCGAGATGTCCGGGTGGGCGTTGACGACGGCGCCGACGTGGTTGATCAGCGCGATGATCTCCTTCGCCATCACGTAGCCCGGCGCCGCCTTCGCGCCGAAGACGACGGTGCGGGGCGTGACGTCGCCGATCTCCAGCTCGCCGGAGGTCATGCGGTCGTACAGCGTCACGACGTGCAGCAGCTTGAGGAGCTGGCGCTTGTACTCGTGCAGGCGCTTGACCATGACGTCGAGCATCGTGGCCGGGTCGATGGCGATGCCGTCCCGGGCGGCCAGCAGCGACACCAGGCGGTCCTTGTTCGCGGCCTTGACCTCGCGGAACCGGCGACGGAACTCGGCGTCGTCGGCGAGCGGCTCGAGCTCGCGCAGCCGGTCGAGGTCGGTGACCCACCCGTCGCCGATCGCCTCGGTGATCAGGCCCGACAGCCCCGGGTTGGCGAGCTTGACGAAGCGTCGCGGCGTGACGCCGTTGGTGACGTTCGTGAACTTCTCCGGCCAGAAGGCGGCGAAGTCGGCGAGCACCTTGTCGCGCAGCAGCTGCGAGTGCAGCTCGGCCACGCCGTTGACCTTCGAGCCGCCCACGGTCGCGAGGTAGGCCATCCGGACCGACCGCTCGGGGTGCTCCGCGATGATCGACATGCGCCGCACCAGCAGCTCGTCCCCGCACGAGCGCTCGCGCACCTGCGCCAGGAACTCGTCGTTGATGCGGTAGATGATCTCCAGGTGGCGCGGCAGGAGGCGCCCGACCAGCTCGACCGGCCAGACCTCCAGCGCCTCCGGCAGCAGCGTGTGGCACGTGTACGCGAAGCAGCGCTGGGTGACCTGCCACGCGTCGTCCCACTCGAAGCCGCGCTCGTCCACGAGGATGCGCATGAGTTCGGGGATCGCGATGACCGGGTGGGTGTCGTTGAGCTGGAAGACGATGCGGTCGGGCAGGTCGTGCAGGTCGAACCCCGGCGTCAGCAGCTGGTCCAGGAAGTCGCGGATCGAGCACGCCACGAAGAAGTACTGCTGCTGGAGCCGCAGCTCCTTGCCCTGCGGGGTGGAGTCCTCCGGATAGAGCACCTTGGAGATGTTCTCCGCGAACGTCTGCGCCCTGACGGCCTCGGCGTAGTCGCCGTAGTTGAAGATCTTGAGGTCGAAGGCGTGGGTGGCCCGCGCGCTCCACAGCCGCAGCGTGTTGACCCGGCCGTTGCGGTAGCCCGGCACCATGTAGTTGTACGGGACGCCGAGCACCTGCCAGCCGGGCACCCAGCGCGAGCGCTCGCGGCCGTCGTCGTCCGTGTACTTCTCCGTGTGCCCGCCGAACCCGACGGTCACCTCGTGCTCGGGGTGCGCGAACTCCCACGGCGCCCCGTTGTCCAGCCAGGTGTCCGGCTCCTCGACCTGCCGGCCCGCCTCGAACCTCTGCCGGAAGATGCCGTACTCGTACCGGATGCCGTACCCGATCGCCGGCACGCTCATCGTCGCCAGCGAGTCGACGAAGCAGGCCGCGAGCCGCCCCAGCCCGCCGTTGCCCAGCCCGGGCTCGACCTCGACGGCCCGCAGCTCGCCGAGGTCGATCCCGAGGCTGGCCAGCGCCTCGGCCGCGACCTCCTCGAGGCCCGTCGCGATGAGCGCGTTGTCGAGCTGGCGGCCCAGCAGGTACTCCGCCGACAGGTACGCCACCGCCTTGGCCTGCGTGCGGTACTGGCTCACGGTCGTCTGCATCCACCGGGACATGAGGTAGGTCCGCACGGTGCGCGCGAGCGCGAGGTACCGGTCGTTGGCCGTGGCCCGCTCCAGGATCGTGCCCTGGGTGAAGTTGAGCTCGTGCAGGTACTCGCGCACGAAACCCTCGACGGTCGGCTCCGGGCTGGTGATCAGAGGCGTGGTCTCGGTCTCGGTCACGTCCCGACACTACACACGGGCCGCGGCCGCCGTCCCTGCGTGCGCGACGGCCGGGGCGGCGAGGGTCGTCGCCCGGTGCTCGCGCGCGCCCCTGGTCCGGAACAGGGCGGCGGCGAGGAGCGCGCCGACCACGAAGATTCCCGCGGACCACGTGAAGGCGACGTCGTAGCTGTGCACCGCGGCCTGCGCGGCGACGGCCGGCGTCGCGGGCAGGTGGCCCGTGACCCAGGACGTCGCGGCGGTCGCGGCGAGCGTGTTGAGCACGGCCGTCCCGATCGCGCCGCCCACCTGCTGGGAGGTGGAGACCATCGCCGACGCGACGCCCGCGTACGGCCCCTGCACGCCGACGGTCGCCGTCTGGATCGACGGCGGCATCACGCTACCGAAGCCGATCCCGAGGAGCACGAGCGCGGGCAGGACGCCGGTGGCGTAGGTGCTGTCGACGTCGAGCCGCGAGAGCCACAGCATCGCCACGGCGCAGATCGCCAGCCCGACCGGGACCAGGACCTTCGCGCCGAGGCGCGGCAGCGTGACGTTGTTGGACACCTGCGCCGTGGCGACGAGGGCGAGCACCATCGGCAGGAACGCCACGCCCGTGCGCATCGGGTCGTAGCCCATCGTCGCCTGTAGGTAGTAGGTGAGGAACAGGGAGACGCCGAACATGCCGACGCCGGCCACGAAGATCGCGACGTACGAGCCCGCGCGGTCACGGTCGCGCACGATCGACAGCGGCAGGAGCGGCTGCGCGGCGCGGGCCTGCCACCGGACGAAGGCCACGAGCAGGACGACGGACGCCACGAGCGGGCCCCAGGTCCACGGCGAGCCCCACCCCTGGGGCTCCGCCTGCGAGAAGCCGTACACCAGGAGGAACAGCCCGCCCGAGCCCAGCGCGACGCCGGGCACGTCGAGCCGGTGCCGGCGACGCTGCTCGCCGCGGGGCAGCAGCACGAGCCCGGCGACCACGGCGACCGCCGCGAACACGAGGTTGACGTAGAGGTTCCAGCGCCAGTCGAAGTTCTGCGTGAGGAACCCTCCGAGGAGGAGGCCGACAGCGCCGCCCACCCCGGCGATCGCGCCGAAGACGCCGAACGCGCGGCCGCGCTCGGACGGCTCGGTGAAGGTGGTGGTCAGCACCGAGAGCGCCGACGGTGCGAGCACCGCGGCGAAGACGCCCTGCAGCGCGCGGGCCGCCACGAGCATCTCGAAGCTCTGCGCCGCGCCGCCGAGGGCGGACGCCAGGGCGAAGCCGACGAGGCCGACGAGGAACGTGCGGCGGCGGCCGAGCAGGTCGGACATGCGGCCGCCGAGCAGCAGGAGGCTGCCGAAGGCGAGCGCGTAGGCGGTGACGACCCACTGGCGGTCGTTGTCGCTGAAGCCCAGCTCGGCCTGGGCCGACGGGAGGGCGATGTTCACGATGGTCGCGTCGAGCACGACCATGAGCTGGGCGATGGCGACGGTCGCCAGGACCAGCCAGCGGCGGAGGTCCGAGGCGCGCGACGGCGCCGGAGGTGTGGTCATGGAGGATGCTCCCGAGGAGAGGAGGAGGGCAACGCGCCCCGGGACGTGCCGGGCGCGGGTACCATCGACCGTATGCGGTACTCGTCGGTTTCGAAACCCATGAGTACCGGAATTAACGTCGTGTTCACCGACGGCGAACACGGCCGCCGGGGTGACATGCTCGTCCCACCCTCGGACGCACGGACGGAAGGACCATCATGAAGGCCGCCGACGACGTCGTCGACGACGCACCCGCCTCCCCCGCCGCGCGCGGCGGGCGTCCCCGCGACGCCTCCCGCGACGTCGCGATCCTCGACGCCGCCCGCGAGCTCCTCGCCGAGGTCGGGTACGGCGGCATGACGATGGACGCCGTCGCCGGGCGTGCCGGTGCCAGCAAGGCCACGCTGTACCGCCGCTGGACCACGAAGTCGGACCTCGCCGTCGAGGCGATCACCTGCGGCCTGGGCCACGACCTCGACCCCGCCGACATCCCCGACACCGGCTCGCTCGAGGGCGACCTGCTGGCGTTGGAGAAGCTCCGGCGCGCGCGCAAGACGGCGGGTACCGACCGTCTCATCCCCGGCCTGATGGCGGAGGTCCGCTCCGACCCCGAGCTCGCGCGCCAGTTCCACACGAGCTTCGTGCGGCCGAAGGTCCAGCAGATGCGCACGGTCCTCGAGCGTGCCCGCGACCGCGGCGAGGTGCCGGCCGACCGCGACCTCGACCTCGTGAGCGCGGTGGTGCCGGCGCTCATCTCCTACCGCAAGGTGGTCGAGGGCGCCGAGCTGACCCCCGCGTACGTGGAGCGCCTCCTGCGCGAGGTCCTCATCCCCCTGGCGACGGCCCCCTCGACCCGCTGACCTCCGCGCCGGCGGGGCCTACTCCCCCACGAGCGTCACGAGCCGCGACCGACCGGTCGCGTCCTTGATCGCCTGCAGCACGACGTCGGCGTGCGGCTCCAGCGCGCTCACCTTGTCGAGCGGGGCGCCGACGACGAGCTGGAAGCCGAGCCCGCGCCAGGCGCCGACGGCGCGGCCGGCGAACCGGGCGTCGGCCTTGATGAACGCCTCGTCCAGGAAGACCGGCGCGTACCGGGGCCGCTCCGCGCCGGCGTCGCCGAGCTGGTAGCGCAGCGCCGCCCCGACGATGAACGCGACCAGCTCCTGCGACTCGCCGCCGGACTTGCCGGCGATGTGGTCGTACACGCTCACGTGGTTGCCCTCGAGGTCCACGCACTCGGCGCTGACGCGCACGTGGTCGCGCACGTCCACCAAGCGGCGCCGCTCGGGGCTGTCCGGGCGGATGCGGTCGATGAGCCTGGTCATGCGGGCATAGCGGCGTTCGTGCTCGGCGAGCGGCACGTCCCCGGCCGGGGTGGTCGCCAGCTCGCGCAGCTGGCGCCGGAAGGACGCGACGTCGCCCGCCTCGACGGGCGTGGCCGTGATCCGCAGTCGGTGCTCGTCGTCCCGGAACGGCAGCGTGGCGAGGATGGCGTTGACGGGCTCCATGCGGTCGCGGATCTCCGCCACCGCCTGCGCGATCCCGTTGTTGAGCCGGGTGAGCTGGTCGCCGGACATCTGGCGCAGGTGCGCCGACCAGCGGTCGCGCAGCCGGTAGAGCTGCTGGTACTCCAGCTCCTCGAAGATGCGCAGGAAGTCCGCGTAGGCGGCGTCCGGGTCGGCGGTGCGGTTCGGGTCCGGCCACGTGTCGTCGAACCGCTCGAACAGCGCCTGCAGGGCGGCGCGGGCGGCCCGCTCGGTCTCGCGCGCCGTCTCCCGCTCGTGGTGCAGCTCGCGCACGACGGCGGCCACCGCGGTGGTGAGGTCGGCGAGCCCGCCGCCCGGACCCCCGGCGACGCCCGACCAGCCGACCTGCGTCATGAGGTCGGTGAGCCGCCGTTCCTGCTCCGCCGTGAGCTCGACCCCGTCGGCGTCGGCGCGCTCGACGGCGTCCGCCACCTGGTCCACCTGGTCGCTGATCTGCTCCCACGCCGACCCCAGCTCGGTGACGCGGTGCTGGGCCTCCGCACGCTCGCGGTGCAGCTCGGCGACCCGCGCCCGCAGAGCCTCCTCGTCGGCCTTGAGCGCGCGCAGCACGTCGGAGCCCGCGACGAGCGCCTCGAGCCGGTCGCGCCGCTCGGCGAGGCGCTCCTCGGCGCCCCGCACGTCGACGTCGTCCCAGTCGGCGCGCAGGGCCTGGCTGTGTGCGACGAAGTGGTCGGCCTCGCCCTTCTGCCGCAGCCGGGCGCCCGCGAGGGACTCGGCGGCCTGCCGCAGCTCGGCGTGCGCCGCGCCGATCTGCTCGGCGAGCTGCTCGAGGCGCCGGTGGTTGCTGAAGCCCAGCACGGACGACCGGCCCTGGCCGCCGTGCGCGCCGCGCCGTCCCTCGGACGTCTGCCCGGAGCGTGTGAGCGCCAGGTCGTGGCGGTGCAGCTCGGCCGGGTCGTCCACGCAGACGTACGCGAACCGCTCGGCGAGCCGGCCGGCGAGCCAGCCGCCGAACGGCCCCGCCTTGACCTCGAGACGGCCGGGCAGCAGGGTGCGGTCGGCCTCCTCGTGCAACGGCATGCCCGTGGGCACGCCCTCGAAGCGGACCCGGACCGGCGAGCGCACGGCGTCGATCGCGGCGCGGAAGGCGTCGAGCCGGTCGTCGTCGACCAGGATCGTCACGGCGAAGCCCCCGAGGGCGAGGCCGATCGCGTCGCGCCACGGCTCGTACTCGCCCCGGACCTCGAGGAGCTCGCCGACGAACGGCACGTCCTCGGCGCGCATCCCGGCGGCGCGGGCCAGGGCCTCGCGCGCCTCGTGCAGCTCGCGGGGCACGTTGCCGCGACGCGCCTTGAGGGAGGCCTCCTCGCGTTCGAGGTCGGCCAGCGCCCGCATCGCGTCCTTCTCGCGCGCGGACGCCTCGACCACGGCCTCCGACAGCGCGTCGGTGTGCTCGTCGCGGGCCTCGAGGTAACGGCGGGCGTCGGCGTGCAGCGCGTCCAGCTCGCGGCGCGTGCCCACCTCCCGCTCCAGCGGCGCCAGGTGGCCCTCGAGCTCCGCGCGGGCACGACGCACCTCGGCGAGCCGCTGCTCGGCCGTGCGCACGTCGCGCTCCGCCGCCTCGATGGCGTCGCCGCCGTTGCGGCGCTGGTCCGCGCGCACCTGCTCCAGCTCGGCGTCGGCAGCGCCCAGGCGCTCGTCGGCGACGGCGACCCGCTCGGCCGCCGCCTTGTGCTGGGCGCGGTTCTCCGCCTCGGCCGCCCGCAGCAGGTCGAGCTGGGTGCGGTCGCGCCAGGCGGTGAAGGGCGTGACCTCGCCGCCAGGGCCGCCGTCGGGGCCGAGCGCCTCGACCAGGCGCGCCGCGGCGGCGGCCTCGTCGATCGCGGCACGGTGCCCGAGCATGGGCCGCAGCACGTCCACCTGGCGCTGCGCCGTGGTCATCTCGGCGCGCACCTCGCTGAGCTCGTCGAAGTGCTCGACGGCGCGCTCGGCCACGCGGATGGTCTCCGGCTCCTCGAGCACCATGGCCTTGTAGAGCGAGTCGACCGTGGTGATCTGCTGGCCCGCCTGGATGCGGCCCAGCAGCTGCATCGCCTTCTCGCCGTCGCCGGCGGCGCCGATGCCGAGCGCGGCGTGCAGGCGGGTGGCGAACGCCTTGTCGGTGTCGAACGTGGCCAGGCCCAGCGCCGTCAGCCCGGGCTTGGCGAACCGCTGCGCGACCAGCGGCTCCAGCGCACGCAGGCTGAAGTCGGCGTCGACCACGGCGCGCACCGCGACCGTCTCGTCGGTGCGCTGCGCCCCGCGGGGCACGTACCAGGCGCGCAGCGCCGTGAACCGCTCCCCCGACTGCGAGGACCAGGTCATCGCGATCGCCGACCAGGTGTCGGACGTCTCTCCGCGCAGCACGCGGTCCTTGGCGCGCGCCGAGCCGGCGGAGCGCTCCTCGTCCAGCTTGCCGCGGGCGTACGAGACGACGTTGCGCTGCTCCAGCCCGCGCGCCCGGCCGCTGGTCGCCGTGTTCGACGCTCCGTTGAACGGCGTCGTGTGGCTCATCATCAGCGCGATGTACGCGTCGAGCAGCGTCGACTTCCCGGACCCGGACGCGCCCGTGAGCAGCGTCGTCGTGCCCGCGAACCGCACCTCGTGGTACCCGTGGTAGCCGCCCCAGCTGACCAGCTGCATGGAGCGGGCCGTCCACTGCCGCCCGTCCGACGCCGTCGGGATCAGCCCGAACAGCGACTGCTGCATGCGCGGTGCCGCGGTCTGCTCCGCGGGGTCGCTGGTGATCGTCACGCGCGGAACTCCTCGTCCTCGTCGACCTCGTCGGGCTCGTCGTCCTCCGGCTCCTCGGGCGGCACGACGGCGGCGCCCCGCAGCCACGAGGTCAGCTCCCGCAGCCGCTCCACCGGGAGCAGGATCTCCACGACGGGCTGCACCCGGTAGCGACCCTCGGCGACCTCGTCGAGCACGTGCTCGCGCACGAGCGTCGCGACGGCGTTGTCGATCTCGCGGCGCCGCGCGGCCAGGTTGGTCTCGTCCGCGGCGAGGAAGCCGAGCGCGTAGTCGACCAGCTCCTCCGCGTCGACGTGCGCGGCCCGCTCCCCGGCGCCCTGCTCCTGGCGGAACCGGTTGCGCGCGAACAGCATGAGCAGCGTCTCGACCCGCTTGTACGGCTCGTCCTTGAGCAGCACGGGGATGCTGAGGCCCGCCTCGCGCACCTGCCGCTTGTAGGCGATCTCGTAGTCGCGGTCCACGACGAGCTCCACGAAGAGGTCGTGGCAGCGCGACGCGAGCACGTTCTGGTGCGCGAGCAGCGCCTTCCACTCCGCCGGGTGCGCGGCCGCGGACAGATAGCGGCGCTGCAGCACCAGCGCCAGCGCGCGGCGCGCCTCGTACGGCAGCACGCCCGTGTCGCCGGCGAACAGCGCCGCGTCGTCGTCCGCCATCGCCAGGGCCTCGACGAACGGCGCCGCCCCCGGCGCCGCCTCGGTCGCCGTCGCGCCGGTGTCCGTCGCGGTGGTCGTCTCGGTCACGCGTCCTCCTCGTCGTGGGTGCCCGGCACCTCGATCTGCACCAGCGGCACCACCAGCTCGCGGGTGGTGCCGTCGGCGCGCACGGTCGTGACACGGCGCAGGCGGGCGGCGGGCACGTCGCCGTCCACGAGCGCGTCGTCGAGCGCCCCCGGCGCGGCGAGCTCCAGATAGCCCAGCAGCTCGACCGGGCGGCGCAGCTCGGCGGGCGCCGCCGCGAACACCTCGTCGGCGGTCGCGCTCCCCCGCTCTCGCAGGACGCGCGCGGCGTGCGCGGTGGTCTCCTCGTAGCGGGGCCCGCCCATGCCCCGCAGGCCGCCCAGGACCTCCCCGGGCTCTCCGCCCGCGTCGTGGCCGGGGTCGTCGAGGTCGGCCAGGGCGTCCGGGAGGGTCTCGGGGCGCAGGTCGTGCAGCTGGGCGCGGAACCGCCCGAGGCGCGCGCGCTCCAGCCAGCGCAGCGGCTCGACGCGAGCGGCGCGGCCGGACTCGGGGAACCACTCCGCCATCGCGGCGGTCGCCTCCCGCAGGGCGGCGTCGAGCTCGCGGTCGCGCAGCGGGTTGTGCACGGTGAGCTGCTGCGTGATGGTGCGCGACGCGCGCGCCTGGGCGTCGAGGACGCCGTCGACGGAGGCGAGGAGCTGGGAGTACAGCGCACGCACCGCCTCGCGCCGGTCGGCGGGCAGGTCCGCCGCGAACGGGTGCGCGAGCACGGCCCGGACCCGCTCGTCCACCTGACCCAGCAGCTGCGGGTCGCGCAGCAGCTCCATCGCCCCGGAGAACGCGCGCCCCTCGGGCGTGCGCTCCATGAGCGAGTCGGACGCCTCGAGGTAGGCGCCCAGCACCTCGCCCGTGGGCCGCTCGTCCTGGCGCAGGCCCGTGACGATGCTGCGCTGGAGCTCCGCGATCGACTCGGCGACGCGGGCGAAGTCGGCCGGCAGCTCGCGCACGAGGGCGGCGACGTTGTCGAACTGCTCGACCAGCCGCTCGGCGGGCGCCTGCACGACCTCGCCGCCCGCCTCGAGCCGCGCGAGCTCGGCCTCCGCCGCGGCGATCTCGTCGCGGGCGCGGGCCACCTGCTCGCGCAGCGCGCGCTGCTGGGAGGCACGGTCGGGGCGGGCGTCGCGCGCGAGCCCGTCCAGGGCGACGAGCAGCGTGCGGATGCGCGACTCGCTCACCAGGGCGCGCGCCCCCTGGGTGCGGTCGACGAACGCCAGCGCCTCGGCCGCGTGCGAGCTCACCTGGTACTGCTCGACGCCGTCGTCGTCGAGCGCGCGGACGAGCCACCGGCCGGCGACCCAGCGCGAGCAGAGGGCCCGGGCGGCGTCGTCGGGCACGTCGTGGCCGACCGCGCGGGCCTCGGCGAGCAGGTCCTCGACCTCCACGTGCATCTGCTCGGTGGGCACCGTGGCGCGCCCCGGAGTGAAGATCAGGGAGAGGAGGGCGACGACCAGCGGCCCCTCCTTGCGGTGCAGCAGGGCGAGCGCGGGCGTGCCGAAGGCGCCCTGGCTGCGGGCCAGGGCGCCCTCGAGGCGAGAGCCCTCCTGCCGGGACCTCGCGGGTGGCGTCGACAAGCTCAGACGACGATGTTGACGAGCTTCGGCGCGCGCACGATCACCTTGCGCACGGGGGCACCGTCGATCGCGCGGACCACGTTCGGCTCGGCGAGGGCCGCGGCCTCCAGGTCGGCGTCCGAGATGGACGGCGGCACCTCGAGGCGGCCGCGCACCTTGCCCTTGACCTGCACGACGCAGGTCACGGTGTCCTCGACCAGGTACTGCTCGTCGGCGGCGGGGAAGGGCCGGCGGGCCAGCGACCCGTCGTGCCCGAGCCGGGACCACAGCTCCTCCGCGATGTGCGGGGCGATGGGCGCGACCATCAGCACCAGGGGCTCGACGGCGGCGCGCGGCACGCGGTCCAGCGACGTCAGGTGGTTGTTGTACGTGATGAGCTTGGCGATCGCCGTGTTGGGCCGCATGTGCTCCATCTCGACGCGGACGTCCGCGATCGCCCGGTGCATCGCCCGCAGGGTGGCGGTGTCCGGCTCGTCGTCGGTGACGACGACGGCGCCCGTCTCCTCGTCCACGACGTTGCGCCACAGCCGCTGCAGGAAGCGCTGCGAGCCGACGACGGCGCGCGTCTCCCACGGTCGCGACAGGTCCAGGGGACCCATCGACATCTCGTACACGCGGAACGTGTCGGCGCCGTACTGCTCGTACATCTCGTCCGGCGTGACGACGTTCTTCAGGGACTTGCCCATCTTCCCGTACTCACGGTTGACGGTCTCGCCCCGGTACGTGAAGCCGGTCTGCTCGTCGCCCTCGACCTCGCCGGCGGGCACGTAGAAGCCGCGGGAGTCGGTGTACGCGTACGCCTGGATGTACCCCTGGTTGAACAGCTTGCCGAACGGCTCCACCGAGGAGACGTAGCCCAGGTCCAGCAGCACCTTGTGCCAGAAGCGCGCGTACAGCAGGTGCAGCACGGCGTGCTCGACGCCGCCGACGTAGAGGTCGACGCCGCCGGCAGGGCCGGAGGTCGCGTTGTGGCGCGGGCCCATCCAGTACGACTCCAGCGCGGGGTCGACGACGGCGGTGCCCTCCGACGGCCCGTCGGTGGAGTCCGTCGGGTCCAGGTAGCGCAGGTAGTACCAGCACGACCCGGCCCAGTTGGGCATGGTGTTGGTGTCGCGGCGGTAGGTCTTCGGCCCGTCGCCCAGGTCCAGGGTGACGTGCACCCACTCCTCGTTGCGACCCAGCGGCGCCTCGGGGTTCGAGTCGGCGTCCTGCGGGTCGAAGGTGCGCGGCGCGAAGTCCGGCACCTCGGGCAGGTCGACGGGCAGCAGGTGGGACGGGATCGCGACCGGGCGGTCCTGGTCGTCCCACAGGATGGGGAACGGCTCGCCCCAGTAGCGCTGACGGCTGAACAGCCAGTCGCGCAGGCGGTACGTGGTGGTGCCCTCGCCGGCGCCGCGGGCCTGCAGCCACGCGACGACCCGCTCCTTGGCCTCGGCCACGCCCAGCCCGTCCAGGCTGATCTCGTCGTTGGCGGAGTTCACGGTCACGCCGTCGCCCGTGTACGCGCCCGCGAAGTCGTCCGGCAGGCCGCCGGCGGGCTCCACGGTGCGGATCACGGGCAGCTCGAACGCCTCGGCGAAGTCGAAGTCGCGCTGGTCGCCGCCCGGCACCGCCATGATCGCGCCGGTGCCGTAGCCCATCAGCACGTAGTCGGCGGTGAACACCGGCACGGTGGCGCCGTTGACGGGGTTCACGGCCAGGTGCCCGGTGAAGACGCCGGTCTTCTTGCCGGCGTCGGCCTGCCGCTCGACGGCGGTCTTCGACGCCGCCTCGCGGCGGTACGCGGCCACGGCCTCGACCGGGGTGGCGTGCCCGCCGGTCCAGACGCTGCGCGTGCCGTCGGGCCAGGCCGCGGGCACCTCGTCGAGCAGCGGGTGCTCGGGCGCCACGACCATGAACGTCGCGCCGAACAGCGTGTCCGGGCGGGTGGTGAAGACCTCGACCTGCGCGCCCGCGCCGGCCGCGTCGTGGTCGGCGGTGCCGACGACGTCGAACCGGACGTTCGCGCCCGTGGAGCGGCCGATCCAGTTGCGCTGCATCGACTTGACCTTCTCGGGCCAGTCGATCAGCTCCAGGTCGTCGGTCAGGCGGTCGGCGTACGCCGTGATCCGCATCTTCCACTGGCGCAGCTCGCGCTGGAAGACGGGGAAGTTGCCGCGCTCGGAGCGGCCGTCGGCCGTGACCTCCTCGTTGGCCAGCACCGTGCCCAGGCCCGGGCACCAGTTCACGACGGACTCGTCGACGTACGCCAGGCGCTGGGCGTCCACGACGTCCCGGCGCTCCAGGTCGCTCAGGTCGGACCAGGCGCGGCCGTCGGGCAGTGCGCGGGCACCCGAGGCGTACTCCGCCTCCAGCTCGGCGATGCGCCGGGCGCGGCCCTTGCCGCCGTCCGCTGCGGCGTCGTACCAGGAGTCGAAGATCTGCAGGAAGATCCACTGCGTCCAGCGGACGTACTCGGGGTCGATCGTGGCGAACGTGCGGCGCTCGTCGTGCGCGACGCCCAGGCGCCGCATCTGGCGCTTCATGGTGACAATGTTCTGCTCGGTGGTGATGCGCGGGTGCTGGCCGGTCTGCACCGCGTACTGCTCGGCGGGCAGCCCGAACGCGTCGTAGCCCAGCGCGTGCAGCACGTTGTCGCCGCTCATCATGCGGAACCGGCCCACGACGTCCGTCGCGATGAAGCCCAGCGGGTGCCCGACGTGCAGCCCCGCCCCCGACGGGTACGGGAACATGTCCATGATGAAGAACGGCCTGCCCGAGCCGTGCTCGCCGTCGCCGTCCGTGAGCGCGCCGGCCGGGTTGGCCGCCCAGAAGGTGCCGCGCTCCTCCCACAGGTCCTGCCAGCGCTCCTCGATCTGCTGGGCGAGGGCGGGCGTGTAGCGGTGGGTGGGCTCGGTCGGAGCCTCGGATCGGGCGGGTGCGGTGTCGGGCGTGCTCACCCGGCGAGTCTACCGGCCGGGACTGTCGCCCCCGGCCGGTTTTTCACACCCCGAACGACTCGAACAGCGGGCCGCCGACAGCGAGCAGGAGCCAGCCCACGGCGACGACGTAGCCGATGATCAGCACGAGGCCCCGGTTGCGCACGACGGCGCGGCGCAGGCCGTCGCCCACGGGCAGGTGGCGCTCCTGCACCGCGTGCACCACCTGGAACCACAGCAGCGGCCAGAGGATGGTCCACACCACCATGCAGGCGGGGCACAGGCGGACCAGCGCGTAGAAGCTCGTCCACATGAGGAAGAAGATCAGCAGCTGCGCCACCGCGGTCACGGCGAGCAGCGACAGGTGGTACCACCGCGGCAGCCGTGCGCCCGCGAGGAGGACGACGCCGGTCGTGACCACCACGGGGAACGCGGCGACGCCGAGGTAGGGGTTGGGGAAGCCGAGCAGCGTGCCCTGCCAGGACATCATCGCGACGCCGCAGTCGAGGAAGACGTTGAAGCTGCAGCTCGTGACCCGGTTCGGGTCCAGCAGCTTGAGGTACTCCTCGATGGCGAGCCACGACGCGGCGCCGAAGCCGATCGCGCCCAGCACCGTCAGCAGCACCCCGTAGGTGCGGGCCGTCAGGCCGCGGGGGCCCGCCGCGGGCGCGGCCTCGGCCACGTCGTCGGGGGCGTCGTCGGGGAGGTCGTCCTGGGTCGCGTCGCGCACGCTCGGGCTCACGGGCGCGACCGTACCGCACGTTCCTGGGGGCCGCGCGCGGCGCCCGCGGCCCGCCCCTCGGGCAGGTCAGCCCGCGTGCGCGACCCGCTGCCGGCCGAAGGCGAGCACCATCGCCAGGCCGACGATCGTGAGCGCGAGGCCCACCCACGCGGGCGCGAGGTACCCGTACCCGGCGGCGATGACGAGACCGCCGAAGAAGGCGCCGCTCGCGTTGCCGATGTTGAGGGCGGAGTGGCACAGCGCGGCGCCGAGCGACTGGGCCCGCGGCGAGAGGTCCATGAGTCGCGTCTGCATCGCCAGGCCCAGCACCTGGGACGCGACGGCGAGCAGGAACAGCCCGACGACGGCGGGCACCGGCGACGTGGCCGTGAGGGCGAAGAGGACGAGCGACAGGGCGGTCGCGACGAACCCCCCGACCACCGTGCGGAGCACGTTGCGATCCACGAGGCGCCCGCCGAGCAGCGTGCCCACCGTCATGCCGACGCCGAACACCGCGAGCACCCACGGGACCGCGCTCTCGGACATGCCGGCCACGCGCGTGACGGTGGGCGCCACGTACGTGTAGACCGCGAACAGCCCGCCGAAGCCGATCGCGCCGGCGGCGAACGAGATCCACAGCGGCCCGTTGCGCAGCGTCGCGAGCTCCTGGCGCACGCTGGAGTCGACCGGGCCCCGCTCCGGGACGAAGCGCCAGATGCCGAGCAGGGTCACGGCCCCGAGCACGCCGATGACGACGAACGCGGCCCGCCACCCCAGGCTCTGGCCGACCGCGGTGGACAAGGGCACGCCCACGACGTTCGCGACCGTCAGGCCCGTCATCATCATGGACACCGCGTGTCCGCGGCGGCCCGGCCCGGCCACGGCCGCCCCGACGGCCGCGCCGACGCCGAAGAACGCGCCGTGCGGCAGCCCGGCGAGGAAGCGCCCCGCGACCAACCACTCGATCGACGGCGCGGCGGCCGACAGCACGTTCGCCACGGTGTAGAACCCCATGAGGCACAGCAGCAGCCGCTTGCGGGACATCCGCGCGGCCGCCACCGTCAGCAGCGGCGCCCCGACCACGACGCCGACCGCGTACGCGGTGATGGCATGGCCGACCACGGGGTCGCTGACGCCCAGGCTCGCGCCGATCTGGGGCAGCAGCCCCATGGTGGCGAACTCGGTGGTGCCGATGGTGAATCCGCCGACGGCGAGCGCGAACAGCGCCGCCCCGACGTGCTCCGGGCGGGGCGCGCGGGTGGTCGCCCCCCGGGGAACGGTCGTCTGGGTCACGGTGCTCTCGCTCTCGACGCGCGGTTACCGAGCCACGCGCAGCTCGGCATGCGCGGCCCGAAACGATTCGACGACGCGGCACGGAGGAGCCGTGCGCACGTCGTCGGGGAACCGGGTCAGCCTACGCGGGCACCACCCAGATGCGCGAGGCCGCCAGCAGGCCGAGGTCCACGGCCCTCTCGCGGCCGTCCGCCTCCCACGCCACGCCCACGGTCCCGGCGAACTCCCGTCGGGACGTCAGCCGCACCGGGAGGTCCAGGTCGATGCCCAGGTCCGCCAGGTAACGCAGGGCCTCCGGGTCGGCGTCCGAGATCCGCGCGACCACTCCCCCGGCGCCCGCCTCGAGGTCGACCAGCGGCACCGCCGCCGGCCGCACCACGCGGCCGTCGGCGAACGGGATCGGGTCGCCGTGCGGGTCCCGCTCCGGGTGCCCCAGGCGCGCCGAGATCCGCTCGACCAGCCGCTCGGACACCGCGTGCTCCAGCACCTCGGCCTCGTCGTGCACCTCGTCCCAGCCGTACCCGAGGTCGCGCACCAGCCACGTCTCCAGCAGGCGGTGGCGCCGCACCATGACCAGCGCGTAGCGGCGGCCCAGCTCCGTCAGCCACACGCCGCCGTACGGCTCGTGGCCCAGCAGGCCCTGCGTCGTGAGGCGGCGCACCGTCTCCGACACCGTCGACGGGCCCACGCCCAGCCGGTCCGCCAGCAGCCCGGTGGTCACCTTCTCGTCGGACCACTCCTGGGCCGACCACACCGCCTTGAGGTAGTCCTGGGCGACGGGGGTCAGCTCGTCAGGGTCGACGGCAGGGTCGACGGCGGGGTCTTCGGCACGGGCGGGCAGGGCAGGTTCGGGCACGTCCCGAGCCTATCCGGCGCGTTCGGACGCCGTCCGACGTCGGCTCACCCGACGAGCCTGCGGCGGACCTCCTCGAGCTGCGCCGGGGCGACGCCAGACCCCGTGAGGTACGCGGCGACCCCGCCGTAGCGGTCCTCCAGGTGGGCCACCGTGTTCAGCATCGTGCCGGGGTCGCACCCCTCGGTCCGCGCGTACTCGTCGGCGACCCGCTCGGGCGCCACCCCGGCGACGCTCAGCAGGAGCGCCACGAGGACCCCGGTGCGGTCCCGCCCGGCCTGGCAGTGCACGACGACCGTCCCCGGCGGTGCCTCCACGACGGCCCGGAAGGCGGCACCGATCCGCCGGCGATGCCCGTCCAGCATCGGCGCGTAGGTGTCCGGAGGGGGCACGTAGGCCAGCACCTCGGCGACCATCGGGACGTTTTGGTAGACGGACTCACCGACGAACGGGCTCGGCTGCTCCCCGCACTCGGTCCGTCCCCTCAGGTCGACGACGCGGCCCACCCCGCCACGGCGGACTGCGGCCACCGTGGTCGCCGTCAGGCGTTCGTGGCTGCCGGACCGGAACAGCGCGCCCTCGCGGACGCGACGCCCGTCGGCCGTGGGAAGACCGCCGAGATCACGCGCGTTGCGGCAGCCGGACCAGTCGACGATCACGACGGCAGCGCGTCGTCCGACGGGGGCACGATCGCGGGCACCGGCTCGCGCTCGCCGACCGTGGCGTCGCCGTCGGGCGTGACGCTCACCACCTGCACGTCCACCATGCGGCGCGACTCTGGGTCGAAGCGCAGCACGGTCATCTGCGCGGTGCCGTGCAACGGCCCGACGGTGGGCTGGTTCGGCGCGGCGCCGGCGGTGGAGCCGTTGACGTACCGGATGCCCTGGCCCACCTGCTCGGGCCCGGACCGCTTGTGCGTGTGCCCGGACACCTGGAACGGCACGCAGCCGGTGTCGAGGGCGTCGAGCCCCACGGCCGGCGTGTGGACCAGCAGCAGGTCCACGTCGCCGTCGTCGCAGGCGGTGGCGGCGAGGTCGGCCGCCTGCTCCTCCGGGGTGCGCTCGCGCGCCACGCTGGTGCCGCCGCCGACGCGGGTCTCGAGGGCGTCCCGGTCCCCGAGGATGCGCATGCCCTTGACCTCGACGACGTTGCCGTCGAGCACCGTCTGGCCGCGCGCGGCCTCCTGGGCGGAGGTGAGCTGCGAGTCGTGGTTGCCGTCCGCCACGACCATCGGGACGCCACGGGGCGGCGCCGTCGCGAACGAGTCGACGCAGACCTTCTCCACGGACGTGCCGTTCGTGGTGGTGTCGCCGGCGTTGAGGACGACGTCGACGCCCGCGCGCTCCGCGGTGGTGCGGATCAGCGGCGTCATGCCCATGTTGCAGTGCAGGTCGGACACGACGAGCAGGGTCACGAGGTCCTCGTCCGGCGTCGACGGCGTGGACGGCGTGGACGGCGTGGACGGCGTGGACGTCCCCGAGGGCGGGGACGCCGAGGGCGAGCCGGAGGCGTCCGCCGGGTCGGGGTGGGTGGCGTCCCACGCGTCCCACGCGGCGACGAGGTCGTCGTTCGCGGCGGCGTAGAACTCCTCGTTCTGGCGGTAGAGGTTCACGAGCTGCCCGCCGTAGGTGTCCACCACCCCGGCGAGCCGGCCGGTGATCGTGGCGCCCTCGAGCGCGGTGCCCGCGAACACGGGCGACGCGGGGCGGCCCTGGGTGTCCGGCCGCGCCACTCCCCCGGACACCACCGTCACGACGACGAGGCTCGTCACGGCCACGCCCGCGGTGATCTCCCAGGTGCGCGGGGCGAGGCGGGCGGACAGCTCGCGGCGCCGGGCGGCGCCGAGCAGCAGCTGCAGGCCGACGCCGGCGGCGACGACGACGTTCGCGGCGACGAGGGTGCGCCACCCGGCGTCCCAGAGCAGGGCCCGCGCGACCGTGCTCACCGTCTCCTGGGGGCTGGAGAAGAACTGCAGATAGTTCTGCAGGTCGCCGGAGAGCATGTCGAGCGTGCCCGCCTGGTCGACGGCGGACAGGTCCGCCGGGATCTCCTTGACCACGACGTCGAGCCCCAGCCCGAGAGGCAGCGGCGAGTCGATCTCGAGCGTGCCCAGGGGACCGAGGTCGGCCACGACCAGGCCGTCGGTGTCGACCGCGTACACGGCCTCGTGCGGGCCGAGGCTCAGCTCGGCCTGCGCCGTCGTGACGCCGAAGACGAGGCAGGCCAGCGCGGCCGCCACCGAGACGAGGGTCCACCGCACCCACCGCGGCGGCGTGCGCCGGGCAGGGCCTGCCGGGCCGGACGGGCCGGACGGGCCGGACGGGCCGGACGGGCCGGACGGGCCGGACGAGGCGGTAGGGCGGGCGGGGGCGTCAGGGTCGGGCGTCTCGTCGTGCTGGTCGCTCATCGCGTCCCACCTTCGCGGAACACCGGCGACGGCGCCACCCTGCTCGCAGGGTGACGCCGTCGTGCCCGCAGGTCAGGACCGCTCGTCGCGCAGCGTGGTCAGGGCGATCCCCGCCGCGACGAGGACCGCGACGAAGCCGATCACGGACGTGACGACCACGCCGCTGCCGAACGCCGCGTGGGCGGAGTCGAGCAGGGCCTGCGCCTGCCCGGCGGGCAGGTCGGCCGCGACGCTCGTGGCACCGCCGAGGGTCTCGGCCGCCGCCGCGGCGTCGGCCGCGGGCAAGCCCGCCGGCACCACGACGTGGGAGTGGTACGACCCGGTGAGGATCCCGCCGAGGACGGCGGTGCCCAGCACGGCGCCGACCTCGTACGCCGTCTCGGAGATGGCCGAGGCCGCGCCCGCCTTCGCCGCGGGCACGGTCGAGACGATGAGGTCGTTCGACACGGTCTCGGCCGAGCCGACGCCGATCGCGAGGACGACGAACGCGAGACCGAGCCAGACCGACTCGCCGCGCCCGGCGACGAGCGCCGTGACCAGGTAGCCCACGGCCGACATCGCGAGGCCGGCGGCGACCACGTGCGACGGGCGCACCCGGCGCACGACCTTCACCACGGCGAGGCCCGCGACGACCATCGCGACGGTGCCCGGCAGCAGCACCATGCCCGCCTGCACCGGCGACAGGCCGATGACGAGCTGCAGGTCCTGCGAGACGAAGAACAGGAAGCCGACCAGCGAGAACACCGACAGCAGGTTGACCAGCACGCTGCCGGTGAACGCCGGGACGGCGAACAGCCGCACGTCGAGCATGGGGTCCGGGCGCCGCAGCTGGCGGCGCACGAACAGCACGCCCATGAGCAGGCCGACGGCGATCGCCGCGAGGCCCAGCGAGGGCAGCCCGCCCTTGGCGAGGGTCTTGATGCCGAACACGACCGGGGTCATGGCGGCCATCACGAGGACGATCGAGACCGGGTCGAGGCGACCTGGGGCGGGGTCGCGCGACTCGGGCACGAAGATCGGCGCGAGCACGAGCAGCAGCGCCAGCACGGGCACCGCGAGGAGGAACACGGAGCCCCACCAGAAATGCTCGAGCAGCAGGCCGCCGACGATCGGGCCCACGGCCGAGCCCGCGGCGAAGCCGGCGGCCCAGATCGCGATGGCGAGGCGGCGCTCGTCGCGGTCGGTGAAGACGTTGCGCAGCAGCGACAGCGTGGACGGCATGAGCATCGCGCCGAAGAAGCCGAGGCCGGCGCGGGCGGCGATCAGCGCGCCCGCGGTGGGCGCGAACGCCGCGACCGCGGACACGGCGGCGAAGCCGACGGCCCCGATGAGGAGCAGCCGGCGGCGGCCGACGCGGTCCGCGACCGACCCCATCGGCACGAGCAGGCCGGCGAGGACGAGGGGGTACACGTCGACGATCCACAGCAGCTGCGTGCCGCCGGGGGCCAGGGCCTCCGAGATCTGCGGGAGGGCGAAGCTGAGGACCGTGTTGTCGATCGAGACGAGGAGCACCGGCAGCATCAGCACGGCGAGGGCCGCCCAGCGTCGCCCGGCGGTCTGCAGACCGTGGGGGCGCGCGGGGAGGGTGGGGCGTCGCGCGGCGGAAGGGGCGCGGTGCGTCGTCACCTGGGTGGAGACCATGAGGTGCCTTTCACACACTGCGGGACGGCCGGGGCGACATGGTGATGCCGAACTTCCGTACCGTCCAGCCGGTACAGTAACACCCCGCCACTAGGCTGTCGACATGCCGCCTCCCCCCGCCGCCCGAGCCAAGGTCCTGCGCGCGTTCGCCGAGCTCCTCGTCGAGTCCGGGGAGCGGTCCGCGACCCTCGAGGCCGTCGCCGAGCGGGCCGGCGTCTCCAAGGGCGGCCTGCTCTACCACTTCCCCTCCAAGGACGCGCTCGTCGACGGCCTCCTCGACCACCTGGGCGTCCTCACGGCCGCCGACGTCGAGGCCATGCGCACCGCGCCCGAGGGCGCCTCGGACTACCTGCTGCGCACCTCGACCGTCATCGGCGGCGAGTTCGAGGTCGTCTACCTCGCGGCCTCGCGCGTGGCGCAGGGCGCCTCGCCCCGCGCCCGCGCCGTCCTCGACGACGCCCAGGCCGCCTGGACGGCGGCCGTCCGCGACGAGCTCGGCGACCCCGTGCTCGCCCAGGCCGTCTCCCTCATGGGCGAGGGCCTGTACGCCCTGGCGTCGGTCGGCGCGAGCGGCCCCACCGACCAGGAGATCGACGACCTGCTGACTCTCGTGCGCGAGGTCGCCGCCGCGCGCGGCGCGGACGACAGGACCTGAGCCGGGCTCAGCCCGTCTTCCGCTCCGCCGTCTTCGCCGCCGGCTTCTTCGCCGGGCTCTTCTTCGCCGGGGCCTTCGTCGCGGCGGCCCGCTTCGCCGCCGGCTTCTTCGCCGGGGCCTTCTTCGCGGGAGCCTTCTTCGCCGGCGCCTCGTCCTTCGACGCCTTCCCGCCCTTCGTGCCGGAGACGCTCCGGCGCAGGGCCTCCATGAGGTCGATGACGTCGGCGTCCTCCTTCTCCGGCTGCTCGCCGAAGGTCTCGGAGGTGTCGAGCGCCTCGCCCTGCTCGATCTTGGCGTCGATGAGCTGGCGCAGCTGCACCTGGTACTCGTCCTCGTAGTCCTCCGGAGCGAAGTCGGCCTCGTAGCTCTGCACGAGCTGGCCCGACATCGCCAGCTCCTTGTCCGAGACGGTCACGGACCCGTCGAGCGACGGGAACGCCGCCTCACGCACCTCGTCGGCCCACAGCAGCGTCTGGATCACCAGCACCTCGTCGCGCACCCGCATCGCGGCGAGCCGGGTGCGCTGGCGCAGCGCGAACTTCACGATGGCGGTGCGGTCCGTCTCCTCGAGCGTGCGGCGCAGCAGCACGTACGCCTTCGGGCTCTTCGAGTCCGGCTCGAGGTAGTAGGTGCGGTCCAGCATGATCGGGTCGATCTGGTCGCTCGGGACGAACTCGACCACCTCGATCTCGCGGTTCGCCTCCGCCGGCAGCGCCCCGAGATCCTGCTTGGTGAGCACCACCGTGCGCTCGCCGTCGTCGTAGGCGCGGTCGATGTGCTGGTAGGCCACCTCCTCGCCGTCCAGCTCGCACACGCGCCGGTAGCGGATGCGCCCGCCGTCCGCGTCGTGCACCTGGTGCAGCGGCACGTCGTGGTCCTCGGTCGCGCTGTACAGCTTGACCGGCACGTTGACCAGGCCGAAGGTCACCGCACCCTTCCAGATCGCCCTCATGTGACCATCGTCACGCGAGCGGGCGGACCGCGCCAGGGCGCGCCGTCGCAGGCCCGCGGGTGCCGGGGGGCGCGCCTCCGTCGACACGCTCGAGCGCCGCGACGACGACGCCGACCGACGTCAGCCGACCAGGCCGAGCACCCCCACGACGCCGACCAGCACGGCGAGCAGCATCGAGACGCCCACCAGCACGGCGTGCACGGTGAAGAAGCGGGTGGGGCGGCCGGCGTCGTCGCGGGCCCGCGGGTCCTTGGTCACCCGCCGCCAGAACGAGGGCCACACCAGGAGGTTCCACACGGCGGCGACGAGCAGGACGAGCGACCAGACGACGGGGAGATCCACCCGACGAGTATCCGGCATCGCGGCGGGTGAAACTGCCGCGTCCCGGACCCCGGCAGGGGAGTTCCCCGATTCAGCGTCCGCCGCCGAGGGATGTGCTGATCGCCATGTGCCGATGTCCCAGGCACCACACCTCGGGAGGACGTCATGGACGGCGAGAACAGCAGGGTGGAGCAGCTCGAGAGGCACGTCGGCGAGCTCAGGCGCGACCTGGACCGCACGCAGCAGCGCGGACGACGCCAGCACTGGCTCGTGCTGGGCGCCGTCGTCGCCCTGGCGACCACGGCGAACGTCGCACCGGCCCTCGCCGACGGCTCCGACGGCGGGACCGGCGGCGGGACCGGCGGCGGGACCGGCGGCCAGGCCTCGACGAGGATCGCGCCCTCCGTGGCGGCCGGCTCCATCACGACGTCGAAGATCCGCAACGGCGCCGTGACCACGCCCAAGCTGCACGACGGCGCGGTGATCAGCCGCAAGGTCGCGAACGGCTCGCTCACCGGGGCGGACGTCAAGAACGGGTCCCTCACCGGGACCGACGTCAGGAACGGCAGCATCGGGGCGAGCGACCTCGCCGGCTCGGTGATCCGACCGAAGGCCGTCGGGCGCGTCAGCGAGCAAGGTGCCGAGCTCCTGGTGCGACCGTCGACGATCGAGGTGGAGCACCCGGCGACCGGGTTCTACTGCCTCGACATCCCCGGCGTGGACGCAGCCACCTCGCTCATCACGGTCAACACGCGCGCCGGCGAGTACAACAACCTCTGGCGCCCTGGCGGCGCCTACTGCGCGCCGGACGAGTTCGAGGTCATCACCTACGTCAGCGCGAGCTACATCAACGCGGAGTTCACCTTCGTCGTCTACTGACGAACACCAGCCCCGGCGGGACGGGCCTCCGGACCGGTCAGAGCCCGACGGCGTCGAGCTTCGCGCTGAGCTCGGCGTCGGTGGGCTCGACGAAGAACTCGCCGTCGGGGAACACCACGACGGGGATGTTCTTGCGGCCGCTGATCGCCTCGGCGTCGTCGGCCCGCGTGGGGTCCGCGACGAGGTCGACGTTCACGTACTCCACGCCGCGGGTGTCGAGCACGCGCTTGGCGCGGCGGCAGTCGCCGCACCACTGCGCCCCGTACATCGTGAGGGTCGCGGGGCGGCGCAGGTCGTCGGTCGTGGTGGTGTCCGTCATGGCGCACACGATACCCCCACGGGGTTAGTGCTCGGGTGTCAGTGCACCGAGAATCCGCCGTCGACGTGGATCGACTGCCCCGTCACGTACGCGGACGCGCCGCTCGCGAGGAAGACGGCCGCACCGGCGAAGTCCTCGGCCAGGCCGTTGCGCCCCACCATCGTGCGTGCCGCGAGCGCCTCGACCCGCGCCGGGTCGGACTGCAGCCGCGCGTTCAGGGGCGTGAGGACGAATCCGGGCACGAGCGTGTTCGCGGTGACGCCGCGGCTCGACCACGCCTCGGCCTGCGAGCGCGCCAGTGACTCCAGCCCGCCCTTCGACACCCCGTAGACGCCCGACTGCACGAACGCGCGGTGCGCCTGCTGCGACGAGACATGGATCAGTCGGCCGAAGCCGCGCTCCGCCATGGCGGGCCCGAAGCGCTGCCCCAGCAGGTGGGGCGCCTCGAGGTTGACGGCCATGGTCGCGTCCCAGGTGGCGTCGTCCGTCTCGCCCAGCGGCGGGCGCAGGTTGATGCCCGCGGAGCTGACCACGACGTCCGGCTCGCCGAAGACGGCGGCCGCCTCCTCGGCCGCGGCGCGCACGCCGGCGCGGGTGCCCAGGTCGGCGCTCACGCGGTCGGCGGTGCAGCCGTCGGCGCGCAGCTCGGCGACCGTGTCGTCCAGCTCCGGCTCCCTGCGGGCCACGACCACGACCTGCGCACCCGCCCGCGCCAGCGCCCCCGCGATCGCCCGGCCGATGCCGGAGCTGCCGCCGGTCACCAGGGCGACCCGGCCGTCGAGGGAGAACAGGGAGGCGAGGTAGGAGTCCGGCACGCGGGCCACTCTGCCATCCCTGGTCGCGGGTCGGCGCACGCCGTGCCTCAGCCCTCCGCCGCGGCCGACGTCCACAGGAGCCACGCGAGCTCGACCCGGTTGCGCACGCCCGCACGGTCGATCGCCGCGCTCACGTAGGCCTTGACCGTGGACTCCGCCAGGTGCAGCCGTAGCGCGATCTCCGCGTTGGTGGCGCCCTCCGCGAGCGCCGTGACGACGTCACGTTCGCGCGGGGTCAGGGCGGCGAGCCGTCGTGCGGCGTCCTCGCCGGCCTGGCGCCTCGCCCGGCCACGCCGGAGCTCGGCGGCAGCCATGTGCGCGACGCCGGGCGAGAGGTAGGTCTCCCCGTCGGACCGTCCGTGGACGGCACGCAGCAGGTCGTGGGGGTCGCCCGACTTGAGGAGGAACCCGTCCACGCCCAGCTCGATGGCGTCACGGACGTACTCGGACTCCCCGAAGCTGGTCAGGATCAGCACCCGCGGGCCGTCCCGTCGGGCCCGGAGCCGGCGGAGGGTGGCGATGCCGTCCAGGACCGGCATGCGCACGTCCAGGACGACGACCTCCGCGGCCCAGCGGTCGAGCAGCGCCAGCGCCCCTCGGCCGTCGCCCGCCTCGCCGACGACGGAGACGCTCGCGTCGCTGGCCAGGATCTCGCGCAGGGTCTGCCGGACCCGGGGGTCGTCGTCGACGATCGCGACCCGGACGGCGCGGGCCCCGGCAGCAGCGGCGGTCACAGGAGTCAGAGGGGTCACAGGAGCGGCATCTCGCTCAGGTCGGTCACGCGCACGACGGCCCCACCGGCCGTGCACACCTCGAGCGTGGCCATCGCGAGGGGCACGTTGCCGTCGGTGTACTGCCGGCAGTCCCACCCGGGCCCGGGTCCCGGCGCGCGGGCGAGCCTGACCGGGGCCTCCCGTACGGGAAGGCGGTCCGCCGCCTCGGCGGCGGGCATGCCGACCCGGAGGGCGGCCGCGTCCACCGGTTCGACGGTGGCGTCGTGCGACGCCCACGCCCAGTAGCCGACCCCGCCCAGCAGCACCAGGACCGCGGGAAGCACGAGCGGACCGACCAGCGCCGCGAAGGGCCGGCGTGCGCCGGCACCGGCGCGGACGGCCTCGGGAGCGGCTGCGGGCTCCGGCTCGAGCGTGGCGCGCATCGGCAACCGCGCCTCGACGCGGTGCCCGTCCCCGTGCGTGGACACCTGCCAGGCTCCGCCGATCGCCTCGACCCGGCGGCGCAGGGACTCGAGGCCACGACCCTCTCGCTCGTCGCGGGCGGGCGAGGGACCGCCGGAGCCGTGCGTCCGGACCTCGAGGGTCACCGTGTCGCCCGCGCCCCGGACCGCGACGGTCACCGCATCGCCGGGTGCGTGCCTCGCGGCGTTCGTCAGGGCTTCGCGCACCACCCGGTGCGCGGTGACGCGCGTCGACACCGAGGCCCGGGCGAGCGCGTCCGGGTCGCCGTCGAGGTGCACGTCCGCGCCCGCGCGGCGGAACCGCTCGACCACCGCGGCGACGTCGGCCTCGGCCGGGTCGGCCCAGGGCGTGCGGTGCAGCGTGGCCACCGTCTCGTGCAGCATCACGACCGCGCGCTCGGCGTCGCTGCGCACCTGGCCGGCGAGCAGCGACTCGTCCCCGGTGGTGCGGAGCTGCAGCAGGGCGGCGCGCATCCCGATCACGCTCAGCTCGTGGCCGACGAGGTCGTGCACCTCGTCGGCGAGCTGCCGCCGTTCGGCGACGCGCCGCGCCGTCTCCTGCTCGCGCCGGTAGCGGTCGCGGAGGTCGCGGTAGCGGACCACGACGTACAGGCCCGTCCCGCCCACCAGCAGGGCGAGCTCGCCGAACGCGAGCAGGATCCAGCTCCGGGACTGCCAGGCCAAGGCGCCCACGACCACCTGGGCCGCGACCAGGAGCACCGGCCACCAGCGTGCTGCACCCGAGCGAGCCATGGGGACGAGGTTAGGCGTCACGCCGCTCGACGCTCACCACGGCCGCGCCGACGCTCGCGACGACCCAGGCGAGAAGCACCAGCAGGGCCGCCCACCGGGCGTACGGGTCACCGGTGCCGGAGACGAGCGCACCGCCCGCCACCCCCGGGAACACCTTGCCCGTCGCCACGGGGGCCGCCAGGGTGAGGACCAGCAGCACGAAGGCCGCGCTCAGCGCGGCCACCCCGCTCCGCGTGAGGAACCCGAGGGCCACGGCCACCATCGCCGCGCACGCGAACACGCCCGCCGTCACGACAGCCGCCTCCGCCGCCGGGACCGTGGCCCGTGGCGCGTCGCCCAGGGCGAGCCCCGTCGCCGCGAGGCACAGCGGGCCGGTCAGCAGGCCGGTGAGCCCGCCGAGGAGCCCCGCGACGGCGGCCTTGGTGAGCACCACCACCCACCGGCGTGGGTGGGACAGGAACGTGGTGGCGATCTGACCGCTGGCGTACTCGGGCGTCACGAGCTGGAGGGCCGCCAGCACGACGACCATCTGCGCGAACGCGGCGGACGACGCCAGGACCTCCGCGACGGGCACCAGGGTGCCGGCGGGGATCTCCCCGGTCTGCATCGCGCGGACCTGGTCGTTCGCCAGGGTGAACGACGTCGCCACGGCGAGCAGCACCGCCCCCGCGAGGCAGGCGGCCGGCGCGCGCACCGACCACGCCTTCCCCCATTCCGAGCGGACCAGGGCGACCACGCCCGACGACGTGGCGCCCACCTCGACGGTGGCGTTCCCCCCGGACATCAGCAGGCCTCCACGCTGGCGACCTGCTGACCCCGGTCGCCGACCAGCGTCAGGTACCCCGCCTCGAGGTCCGACGTCTCCCGCGCCAGGTGCAGCACCGTGAGCTCGGCGCCGCGGGCCGCGAGCCCCACCTCCCGTTCGGTCGCGCCGGTGACCCTCCACGCCTCGTCGTCGCCCTGGTCGTCGACGGGCCGGATCGTGGCGTCGGGCAGCAGCGCCCGCAGCCGGTCGCCGGCGCCGTGCTCCGCCGTCCGCAGGACCACCTCGTCGCGAGCCCGGCCCGCGAGCTCGGCCACCGTCGTGTCGGCGAGCAGCCGCCCGCCGCCGAGCACGACGACCCGGTCCGCCACCAGCTGGACCTCGCTCATCAGGTGGCTGGAGATCAGCACGGTGCGTCCCTGGTCGGCGAGCAGCCGCAACAGCTCCCGGATCCACCGGACGCCGTCGGTGTCCAACCCGTTGACGGGCTCGTCCAGGACGAGGGCCGCCGGATCGCCCAGCAGCGCCCCGGCGAGACCCAGGCGCTGCCCCATGCCCAGGGAGAAGCCGCCCGCAGCGCGGTGCGCGACGTCGGCGAGCCCGGTCAGCTCCAGCACCTCGTCGACCCGCGCCCGTGGGATGCCGTGGGTCTGCGCCACGCTCGTCAGGTGGGCCCGTGCCGACCGCCGACGGTGCACCGGGCGGCCGCCCAGGTGGGTGCCGAGCACCCGCAGCGGCCACCTGAGGTCCCGGTAGCGGTGACCGGCCACGGTCGCGGACCCTCCAGAGGGACGGTCGAGGCCTACCAGCAGCCGCATGAGCGTCGACTTGCCCGCCCCGTTGGGCCCGAGCAGCCCCGTCACCGTCCCCTCCTCCGCGCCGAACGAGACGTGGTCCAGGGCCGTCACCGGCCCATAGCGTTTGCTGATCTCTGCGAACTGAAGCATGGGCACCACGATGACGAGCCCGCCCGGGCGCCCGGTACCGCCGAAAGTACGGAGCTCCGGTCGGCCCCGGTCGTGGGGCCGCTCGTGCGCCCCTGGTGTCGTCTACGGTCGGACCGTGGACGACACCAGGGCCGGCGACGAGGTCGGCGAGATCACCGGGGTCCAGGTCAACCTCTTCTGCTCCGACGTCGAGCGGTGCGCGCTCTTCTTCGAGGCGCTCGGGATGCGGCGGGCCTTCCGGTACCCGCCCACGGGCACGCCGTCGAAGGTCGAGGTCGAGGGCGCGGGGGTCCGTGTCGGCTTCGACGCCCTCGACGTCGCGAACGAGATCGCCGACCTGGGCGTCGTGGCCCCGCAGTCGCGGTCCGAGGAGGTCGCCGTGTGGGTGACGGACGTCGACGCGCTGCACTCCCGTGCCGTCGCCGCCGGCGGGCGCTCGCTGCGGGCGCCGATGGACGGCCCGGACGGCCGGCTCCGGTATGCGTGGGTGCTCGATCCCGAGGGTCACCAGGTCAGGCTGCTGCAGGAGCGGTAGACGCCGACGCCCCCGGCGCCGATAGCCTCGGGCGATGGCAGACGACGAGGTCCGTGTGGTGTGGCGCAAGTTCGACGGGGGCCTGCACTGGCGCCACCCGATGACACGACTGGGCGAGGACGAGTTCGGCGTGTGGCTGGGGGCCACGGCCGGCACGGTCTACCGCCGGGGCGAGCCGGGTCAGGAGACCGCGGTCCTGGCGGTCGAGGACGACCGGGTGCTGCTCGTCCCCCGCGACGCCTGGTGGACCGCCGAGTTCCAGGCGGACCCCGCGCACCTGGACGCGTACTGCGACGTCGCGACGCCGGCGACGTGGACGCACCACGCCGCGTCGCCGGACGAGGTGACCATGGTCGACCTGGACCTCGACGTGTGCCGCGTCCGCGGCGACATGTCCGTCTTCGTCGACGACGAGGACGAGTTCGCGGAGCACCAGGTGCGGTACGGCTACCCGGCCGACGTGATCGAGAAGGCGGAGGCGGCCGCCGCGTGGCTGGCCGTGGCCCTGCGCGACGGCGTCGAGCCGTTCGGCAGCCACTACCGCACGTGGCTCGACCGGCTCGACCAGGTCGACCGGCCCACCACGGCCGCCGAGACCGGGGACCTGCGGCCCGCGTGACGTCCAGGGCTCACCAGGCGCCAGGGCGAGGCCGCCGCTACTGTCGCTGACGTCGACATCGCGACACTCCGAGAGGCGGCAGTCATGGCAGACGGGCAGACGTTGGCGCAGGCCAGCGGCAGGACGTACCCCCACCCGCAGTGGGTGGAGACCACCTCCCGGCTGGCCTACGTGTGGGCGTACCCGATGGTCAACATGGCCGCTCGGCGTGACCGCCTCAGCGCCGCCCCCGAACCCGGCCGGCTGGGGGGCGTGCTGCCCGCGTCGCCGACGGGTCAGGTCGCCATGCTGAACGACTACATCGACCCGGGGCAGACGTTCATCGCGTGCCCGAACCAGGACGTCGTGTACGGGCTCGGGTACTTCTCCCTCGACGAGCAGCCCGTCGTCGTGCAGGTACCGGACTTCGGCGGGCGCTTCTTCGTGTACGCGTTCTACGACGCCCGCACGGACCAGTTCGGCCAGGTCGGCTCGATGTACGGCAGCGCGCCGGGCCACTACCTCCTGGTCGGGCCCTCCTGGGACGGGTCGGTGCCGGACGGGATCGTCGAGGTGATCCGCTGCCCCACCACCCTCGCGAACGCCATCCCGCGGATCTTCATGGACGACACCGCCGAGGACCGTGCCGCGCTCCAGCCCCTGGTCGACCAGGTGACGGTCTACCCGCTGTCCGAGTTCACGGGCGGGTGGCGCACCAAGGACTGGTCCGACGTCCCGACCTTCCCCGCCGGCGCGGGCAACGGCGGCGAGGAGACCAAGTGGGTCCGGCCGGAGACGTTCTTCGACGAGCTGCCGAAGGTGCTGAGCACCATCCCGCCCCTGCCGGGCGAGGAGGCCCTGTACGGACAGTTCACCGCCCTGCTGGAGGCGCGCGGCCGGTACGAGGACGTGCGCGCGGCCTCCGACGCCGCGGTCCGGGACGCGGACGACACCCTCATCAAGGGGTTCATGCGCTGGGAGTACAACGGAACCCCCGAGGCGCACGGCTGGAACCGTTCGCAGCACAACTCGCAGTGGGGCCTCGACTACTACAACCGCGCCGCGACCGCCCGGTCGAACATGTTCGAGAACCGCCCCCCGGAGACCCAGTACTTCTACACGGACACCGACTCCGACGGCGGCGACCTGCACGGCGCCCAGCCCTACGTGGTCACGTTCGCCGCCGGGCAGCTGCCGCCCGTGGACGGATTCTGGTCGCTCACGCTGTACAACGCCGCGCACTTTTTCTTCCCCAACGACCTGCGCCGATATTCCCTCGGCACCAAGAACAAGAGCCTGGTGCACGGCGACGACGGCTCGCTCACCCTGTACGTGGGCGCCGCCAGCCCCGGCGGGGACCACGAGGCGAACTGGCTGCCGGCGCCCGACGGGCCGTTCTCGCTCTACCTCCGCGCCTACGGCGGTCAGGAGCCGGTGCGCGACGGCTCGTGGACCCCGCCGGCGATCCGTCGAGCCTGAGGTTCGCCGCAGCACCACGCCCGAGGCGCGCACACCGGGACCTCGCGCGACGATGGCGCCATGGCACGCGTGTCGTCGAGCAAGCCCCAGACGGTCACCGTCGAGGGTCGCCGCCTGCAACTGACGAACCTGGAGAAGGTGTACTACCCCGCCACGGGGACGACGAAGGGCGAGGTGCTGGCGTACCTGGCGCAGGTGGCACCGGCGCTGCTGCGGCACGCGGCGTACCGGCCGGCGACGCGCAAGCGGTGGCCGGACGGCGTCGCGGGGCAGATGTTCTTCCAGAAGAACCTGGACGCGTCGACGCCGTCGTGGGTGCCGCGCCACGCCATCCGGCACCGCACGTCGACCAACGACTACGTGCTGGTCAACGACCTGGCCACGCTCACCTGGCTGGGGCAGACGGCGACGCTGGAGATCCATGTGCCGCAGTGGCGGTTCGGGCGCACGGGAGCGCCGATGCCCCCGGACCGGCTGGTGCTCGACCTCGACCCGGGGCCCGGCGCGGGCCTGGCCGAGTGCGCGGAGGTGGCGCGCCTGGCGCGCGACATCCTGCGCGGCATGGACCTCGACCCGCTGCCGGTGACCAGCGGCTCCAAGGGCATCCACCTGTACGCCGCCCTGACCGGCCAGGACGACTCGCTGACCACGGACGCGGTGTCCGCCGTCGCGCACGAGCTGGCGCGCCACCTGGAGTCGGAGCACCCCGACCTCGTGGTCAGCGACATGAAGAAGTCGCTGCGCGCGGGCAAGGTGCTCGTGGACTGGTCGCAGAACAACGGGGCCAAGACGACGATCGCGCCGTACTCGCTGCGCGGCCGCGACGAGCCCACGGTCGCCGCTCCGCGCACCTGGGACGAGCTCGACGACCCGGGCCTGCGCCAGCTGTCGTTCACGGAGGTGCTGGAGCGGCTGGAGCGCGACGGCGACCTCCTGGAACCACTGGCCGCCGGGCACCTCGCCCAGCTCGAGCCCACGGCGGAGCGCATGGCGACGTTCGAGCGCACCCCGGCCGAGAGGCTCGAGACCTACCGCGCCAAGCGCGACCCGGACAGGACCCCGGAGCCGTTCGGGCCCGAGGCGCCGGGCGAGCGCGAGGGCGCCCCGACGTTCGTCATCCAGGAGCACCACGCGCGCCGCCTGCACTGGGACTTCCGCCTCGAGCACGAGGGCGTGCTGGTGAGCTGGGCGCTGCCCAAGGGTGAGCCCACCGACCCGGCGCAGAACCACCTCGCGGTCCAGACGGAGGACCACCCCCTGGAGTACGGGTCGTTCGAGGGCACCATCCCCGCGGGCGAGTACGGCGGCGGCGAGGTGACGATCTGGGACGCCGGCACATACGACCTGGAGAAGTGGCGCGAGGGCGAGGTGATCGCCACCCTGCACAGCGACCGTCGCGGCTCGCGGCGCCTCGCCCTCATCCGCACCGGGGGGCGCGGCGGCGACGACCAGAACTCCTGGCTGATCCACCGCACCAAGGCCCAGCCGGGCGACGAGGAGGGCGGCGAGGATAACGAGGAGACCGCCCCCGCGCCGCGGGCCGGGCGGAGCGAGCGGGCCGAGAGGGGCGCGCCGGCGGAGCACGACGCGCCGGCCGAGGCGCCGCGCCCGATGCTCGCGACGACGGCGCCGCCGGGCGAGCTGGCCCGGCTCGACCCGGACGACTGGGCGTTCGAGGTGAAGTGGGACGGCTTCCGCGCGGTCGTGGAGGTGCTCCCCGGCCCGGACGACGAAGGACGCTCGGTGCGGCTGACGTCGCGCTCGGGACAGGACCTCACGGTGACGTTCCCCGAGCTGCGGGCGGTCGCCGACATGGTCTCCGACGACGACCTGCCCCTGGTGCTGGACGGCGAGATCGTCGCCCTCGACGCGGACGGGCGCCCGTCGTTCCGCCGCCTGCAGCAGCGCGCCAACCTCACCCGGCCGCGCGACGTCGAGAAGGCGCGCCGCGCGGTCGGCGTCGACCTGGTCCTGTTCGACGTCCTCGTCGTCGGCGGGCGCGCGATGACCGACCGGCCGTACGCCGAGCGGCGCGCGGAGCTGGCGCGCGTCGTGACGCCGCGCCGCCCGGTGCACATGCCGGACGCCCTCGACGGCACGCTCGACGAGGCGCTGGAGACCAGCCGCCTCATGCGGCTCGAGGGCGTGGTCGCCAAGCGGCGCCGGTCGCCGTACACGCCGGGCCGCCGCTCGCGCGACTGGCTCAAGATCAAGCACGCCCGCACCCAGGAGGTGGTCGTGGTCGGCTGGCGCCCCCTGCACGCGGGCACCGGCCGCGAGGACGCGCGCGTGGCAGGGTCGCTGCTGCTGGCGGTGCCGGGCGACGACGGCGTGCTCCGCTACGTGGGCAAGGTCGGCACCGGCTTCAAGGAGGCCGACCGGAGGGAGGTCGTGCGGCGCCTGCGGGCCGTGGACGACGCGCCGCTCGACGGCGTGCCCCGCGCCGAGGCGGTGCACGCGCGCTGGGCGGCACCCGAGCGGGTGGCCGAGGTGACCTACGGCGACTGGACGAGCGACCCGGCGGACCTGGGCGCGGCGGGCGACAGGGCTGGCGACGGGGCCGGCGACGGGACCGACCACGAAGGCCCGCGGCTGCGGCACTCCGTGTGGCGCGGGTGGCGCGACGACAAGCGGCCCGCGGACGTGCGCGTCGAGGGCTGAGCCCGGCGGCGACGCCTCAGCGCACCGTCTGCCCGCGCAGCGCGTGCGCGACGGCGGCCGCCCGCGACTCGACGCCGAGCTTGGCGTACACGTGGGCGAGGTGCGTCTTGACGGTCGCCTCGGAGATGAACAGCCGCCGCCCGAGCTCCCGGTTGCTCAGCCCCTGGGCCAGGAGCGTGAGCAGCTCCGCCTCGCGCGGCGTGAGCGCGCTGCCGGGGTTCTGGGCCTGCTGCAGCAGGCGGGACGCGACGGGCGGGGACAGCACGCTGCGCCCGACGACGGCGCCGCGCACGGCCGCGAAGATCTCGGCGGGCGGGGCGTCCTTGAGCACGTAGCCGATGGCGCCGGCGTCGACGACGCGCACCACGTCCGCGTCGGTGTCGTAGGCGCTGAACACGAGCACGGGCACGTCCGGGTGGGCGGCGCGGATGCGACGGGTGGCGGCCACGCCGTCCTCGGCCGCGCCGAGCTCGAGGTCCATGACGACGACCGCGGGGCTCAGCCGGCCGACGGCGTCGAGCGCCTCATCGGCGGTGCCGGCCTCCCCGACCACGCTGATGTCGGGCTGCGAGTCGAGCAGGGCGCGCAGCCCGGCGCGGACCACGTGGTGGTCGTCGACGAGCAGCACGGTGATCGGGTCGCTCATGCGTCCTCCTGGCTCGTCGGACCGGTCCGGGGGCCCGCCGACGTCGTGCGCGGCGCGGGAAGCTGCACCCCGACGACGGTGCCGTCGCCGGGCGCGCTCTCCACGGTGATCGTGCCACCGAGCTGCTCCACCCGCTGGCGCATGGCCCGCAGGCCGAACCCGCCCTGCCGTCCCGATCCCGCGGCGGCCGCGCGCGAGGCCACGGCGTCGACGTCGAAGCCGCACCCGTCGTCGAACACGTCCAGCGCGACGGCGTCGGGCAGGTAGGTGAGGGTCAGCCCGAGCCGTGCCGGGCCCGCGTGCCGGTGCACGTTCGCCACGGCGCTCTGGGCGATGCGCGCGAGCGCGTGCGCCACCTCCGGCCCGACGGGCACGGGCTCACCCACCACGGTGAGCTCGGCGTCGGGCACGTGGCGCCGCGCGGCCGTGCGGATGGCGGCCTCGACGTCCGCGGGCGCGACCCCGCCGGTCGCCGGGGACGGGTCGACGAGGTCGTGCACGAGGTCGCGCGTCTGGCCGAGGGAGGCCCGCACGGCGACGGCGGCCTGCCGCGCGTCGTCGCGGGCGGCGTCGGGGTCGACGTCCCAGCGCTGGTCGGCGGCCTCCAGCCTCAGCACCGCGGAGGACAGCGACTGCGCCACCGTGTCGTGGATCTCGCGCGCCACGCGCTCCCGCTCCGCGAGCACCGCGACCTCCCGCTGCAGCCGCACGCGCTCGCCCGCCTGCCGCACGATGGCGTCGTAGGCGAGGCTCAGCAGCACCGCCACGACGAGCGGCGCGACGGCCGCGGCCCAGTCGCTGCGGCCCGACAGGTCGAAGAGCGCGACGCCGGTGACGACCGCGACACCCCCGACCAGCACGTGCGCGGCGGGCACCCGCACCAGGCTGCGGCACACGAAGAACAGCGGGATCGCCGACCAGGCAAAGCTCGGCGCGACGAGCACCAGCGCGGCCCAGGCCACCAGCAGCACGCCCAGCACGGCGTCGACGACGAGGCGCCACGCGGCCGGCCGCCGCGCGAGCACTACCAGCGCCGCGTACGCGGCGGCCACCGCCAGGAGGAGCGCGACCACCAGCCACCAGCGGCCGTCCAGGCCGTGGTTGGTGAGGTAGCGCGCCGCCGACGTCGCGACGAGCGCGGCGAAGGCGAGGTGCACCCCGCGGGTGAGTGATCCGGGCACGGTCAGCCACGCTAGCCCGGCGGCGGCGGTCCGCACCTCATCCGTTCGGACGACCCCGCGCGCCCCGGAGGCCCGATGCGCCACGGACACGACCGCCGCGAGGGTGGCCGCATGACCTCAGGCGCGACGCTCCGTGGCCGCGCTGCGGCTGGTGCCCAGGTGCTCGGCCGCCAGCCGGGCCGCGGCCTCCTCGTCTCCGGCGCGGACGGCGTCCAGGAGGGCGCGGTGCTCGTCGGCCATGGCCGCGAGGTCGGTGTGCTGACCGAGCAGCCAGCGCACGCGGCTGGCCGTCACCACGTGCAGCTCGGCGAGGACCGGGTTGCCCGCGGCGTCCACGACCCGCTCGTGGAAGTCGGCCGCCGCCCGCCGCGCGGCGGGCGCGTCGCCGGCCCGTGCGGCCGCGTCCTCGCGCTCCCACGCCTCGGCGAGCGCGGCGAGCTGCGCCTCGGTGCGGCGCCGCGCGGCGAGCCGGAACTGCAGCGGCTCGGTCGCCTCCCGCACCTCCTGCAGCTGGGCGACGTCGACGTCCGTGAACTCTCGCACGACGGCCCACGTCCGCGGCCGCGGGGTCACGAGCCCCTCGGACACGAGGGTGCGGAGCGCGTCGCGCACCGGGATGCGGCTCACGCCCAGTTCGGCGGCCAGGTCGCGCTCGACGAGCCGGCTGCCCGGCTCCCGCGTGCCGTCGACGATCTGCTCGCGGACGGCCCGCGCCACCCGGACGGACTCGGGCTCGAAGACCGCGGCGTGCTCGGAGGACATGCGCTCATCCTGCCAGCCCGCCCCGGAGGCAAATGGCATACCATTCCGTGGCGACCCTGCCGCCCCGCCGAGGAGGAACCCCGATGACCAGCTCCCCCACCACCGTCTCCGTGCTGCGCGACGTGCGGCCCTGGGGCGGCGAGCGCTCCGACCTGCACGTGGCGGACGGCGTGATCACCGCCGTCGCGCCGCACGACGCGGCGGCGCCCGCCGCAGGCGCCGCCGGCTCCGACGGGGTGGTCGACGGGGGCGGGCTGCTCGCGCTGCCCGGCCTGGTCAACGCGCACGCACACGTCGACAAGTCGTGGTGGGGCAAGCCGTGGGTGAGCTACGGCGGCGAGGGCGGCACGCAGGGCCGCATCGCGCACGAGCGGGCGCACCGCGACGAGCTCGGCATCCCCGGCGTGGACGTCACGCTGGCCGTGCTGCGCGAGTCCGTGCGCACGGGCACGACGGCGGTGCGCACGCACGTCGACGTCGACCTCGGCGTCGGGCTGCGCGGCATCGAGGTGGTGCGGGAGGCCGTCGCCGCGCTGGGCGGCGCGGTGCACGCGGAGATCGTGGCCTTCCCGCAGGACGGCGTGCTGCGCCGCCCGGGCGTCCTGGAGCTGCTGGACGAGGCGGCCGCCGCGGGCGCCGAGCACATCGGCGGCCTGGACCCCGCGTCGATCGACCGCGACCCGGTGGGCCAGCTCGACGGCCTGTTCGCGATCGCCGAGAAGCGCGGCGTCGGCATCGACGTCCACCTGCACGACGGCGGCGACCTCGGCGCGTTCCAGATCGAGCTGATGATCGACCGCACCCTGCGGGCGGGCCTGCAGGGCAGGGTCAACGTGGCGCACGGCTTCGCCGTCGGCCAGCTCGCCGGGTCGCGCCAGGCGGACCTGATCGCCGCGATGGGCGAGGCGGGCATCACCATGACCACGGTCGCGCCGATCGGCGCCGCGCCCCTGCCGCTGCTGGCGCTGCGCGCCGCGGGCGTGCCGGTGGGTCTCGGCACCGACGGCATCCGCGACCTGTGGTCCCCGTACGGCACCGGCGACCTGCTGGCCCTCACCACGCAGCTCGCCCGCCTGTCGGGGCTGCGCTACGACGAGGACCTCGTCACCGCCGCGCGCGTCGCCTCGGCCGACGCGGCGCGGTTCGTGGGCCGCGAGGTGCACGACCTCGTCGTGGGCGCGCCCGCCGACGTCGTGCTCGTCGACGCCGAGAACGTGCCGGACGCCGTCGTCCGCGCGCCGCGGCGCGCCCTCGTCCGCGGGGGGGGACGGGGGGTGGTCCGCGGCAGAGAAGCTGTGGTTTTGCGTCCCGCGACCGTTTACCTCCGGAGGGCATCGTCCCGC
>NZ_JBSGUW010000015.1:106767-107993 GCF_053608125.1 Isoptericola sp. NPDC055063
GGGAGTCCCTGCCGCGGGTGGGTGGGGGAACCCAAAGAGCGGGCTAGGCGTCGTCTACAGGAGCAGGCGGAGCCCCTGGGGGGTGGGGGGTGGTGGGGTGGTGGCCCGCGACGACGAGGTGCTGGTCTGACGCCCGGCGCCGGTCGACCTCAGGCGGCCGCGGCCTCGCCCGTGAGGTCGTCGGCCGTGGCCACGACCACCCCGTAGAGGTCCGCGACGGTGGCGAGAGCCCCCCGGTGCAGCTGCGCCGCGCGGGCCTCGCCGGCCGCGCTCGCCAGGGGACGCGTCGCGCACGCCGCAGCCACGACGGTGGGCCGCAGCCCGCGCAGGAACGCGCCCTGGGCGGTGAACGTCACGCACATGTGGGTCATGAAACCGACCACCACGACGTCGTCGTGGCCGGCCGCGGCGACGAGGTCGCCCAGCTCGGTGCGGACGAACGAGTCCGGCGCGGTCTTGGTCACGACGGCCTCGCCGGGCTCCGGTGCGACGCGCGGGTGGATCTGCCCGAGCTCGTCGTCCAGGTCGTAGGGCGACCCGGCGCCGCCGTCGTGGCGCACGTGGATCACCGTGGCGCCGGCCGCGCGGGCGCGGGCCAGCAGGTCGGCGGCGGCGTCGAGCGCCGGCTCCCAGCCGTCGAGCTCCAGCACGCCACGCGTGTAGGTGTTCTGGTAGTCGACCAGGATCAGGGTCGACCCGGCGAGCGACGCGGGGGTCTGGTCCAGGCCGGAGAGGTCGCGCAGCGTCGTGCTCGTGCTGGTCATGGGGGTCCTTTCGCGAGCGGGCGGGGCGCCGTGCGGCGCCGCCCCTCCACGCTACGAAGCCGCTATCGTGTCGGCAATGTCGTACAACCTGCAGATCCGGACATCGTGATGGGGGCGTCGTCGTGATGGCGCGGCTCGTCGTGGTCACCCTGTTCGAGGGCGTGGACCTGCTCGACGTCACCGGGCCGGCCGAGGTCTTCGCGCTCCTGGCGCGGGAGCTCGACGGACCGACGGGGTACGAGGTGCTGCTCGCCGCCGAGACCGTCGACCCCGTGCGCACGTCCGCGGGCGTCCGCGTGCTGCCCGACGCCACCTTCGACGACCTCGCCGGGCGGCGGGTCGACACCCTCGTCGTGGGGGGGGGGGGCGCGGTGGGGGGGGGGAGGAGCGAACGGGGGGAGGGTGGGGCCAATCCCCGTCGGGCTAGGTTGGGGGTGGCGGGGAGAGGGTCCCATCGTTGGC
>NZ_JBSGUW010000015.1:108003-163446 GCF_053608125.1 Isoptericola sp. NPDC055063
TGGCCTTTGTGTAAATGGAGTGGGGTTTCGGTGTATTTCCGACCCCCCCCTTAGACGCTTTTGCTGGGTGGTGGTTCCCCCTCTTTGTTTTTTTGGCCCTTTCCCGGGGGGCCGCCCCCCGGCACGTGCGGGCCGTCGTCGACCCCGCGCTGGTGCCGCGTGTGCGGGCGCTGGCCGACGGCGCGCGCCGCGTGACGTCGGTGTGCGTCGGTGCGCACGTGCTCGCCGAGGCGGGTCTGCTGGAGGGCCGCCGCGTCACCACGCACTGGTCCACCGCGCAGCAGCTCGCGGCCGAGCACCCGGGCGTCCGGGTCGACGTCGACCCGATCTTCGTGCGCGACGGCGACGTGTGGACCGGGGCCGGGCTCACGGCGTGCCTGGACCTCACCCTGGCGCTGGTGGCCGACGACCACGGCCAGGAGGTCGCGATGCGCGTGGCCCGCCAGCTCGTGATGTATCTCAAGCGGCCCGGCGGGCAGAGCCAGTTCTCCGTCGCGACCGACCCGCGCGCGACCACCCGCCGCGTGGACGACCTGCGCCACCACGTCCTGCAGAACGTCGCCGCGCCGCTCACGGTCGCCGAGCTCGCCGAGCAGGCGCACGTCAGCGAGCGGCAGCTGACCCGGCTGTTCAAGACCGAGCTGGGCACCACGCCCGCGGCCTACGTCGAGTCCGTCCGCGTCGAGGCGGCCCGCCAGCGCCTCGAGACCACCGACGACACCCTGGAGCGCGTCGCCGCCACCTGCGGGTTCGGCACGACCGACACCCTGACCCGGGCGTTCCGGCGCCGCCTCGACACCACGCCCGCGCAGTACCGCGCCCGGTTCCGCCTCGCGGGCTGACGCCGGCGCCCGCGACCGGCCCGAACGGGTCCGGAGTCAGCGCCAGCGCTCGAGCAGCCGCGCGACGGTGGCGGTCGCGCGGTCCAGCACCCCGTCCGTGCCGGCGGAGGCGGCCGTGAGCAGCGCCGCGTCGACGACGTGCGCCACGAGGTCGACGTCGCGCGGGTCGGCGCACGCCGCCTCGAAGCCGGAGGCCGCCAGCACGGTGCGGGCGGCGGCGAGCAGCCGGGGCCGCGAGCGCCGCATGATCGGCTGCAGGGCGGGGTCGCGCATCGCCGTCATCATCGGGTCGAGCCGCCGGGCCACGACCGTGTCGTCGACGTGCGGGGCGTACAGGACCTCGACGAGCAGCCGCGCCGTCGTGGCCGCGGAGCGCCGGCGGTGCGGCAGCGCCTCCGCCGCGGCCTGCGCGGACGCGCCGCGCAGCTCCTCCGCCGCCTCGACGGCCGCGGCGACGAGGGCGGCGCTGCTCGGGAAGTAGTAGGACGCCGAGCCCTGCGGCAGGCCCGCCGCCTCGGCGACCCGGCGGTGCGTGACGGCGCCGAACCCCTCGTCGATGAGGAGCACCGCGGCCGCCTCGACCATCCGCCGCTGCTTGTCGGCGCCGCGGTCCTGGACCATGCGCCGCCGGCGCGGCCGGTCGCTCTCCGTCACGTCGCCCATCGTAGGCGGGCTGCCGCCGCGGCGCAGGAATTATTCATACGCACGTATGGTTCTCGCGATCGACAGACCCGCCGCCGGCGGCACGAACCGAGGAGATGAACCGACATGGCCACGGAAGGCCTCGTGATCGACTGGGCGCAGATGCCCACCTACAACACCGTGATGTCCGTCGCCGTGGGCGCCGGGCTGCTGCTGCTCGTGTGGCTCGGGCGCGAGCTGCTGCGCTCGCCGAAGAAGGTCGTGGCCGAGGGGTGGGCGCTCGCCTTCGGCGTGCTGGGCCTGATCCTCACGGCCACCGGGCTGCACATGACGCTCACGTGGCCCCTGGCGGCAGGCGGCTTCCCGTTCGACAACATCATCTTCGGCGAGACGAGCCTCGCGTTCGGCGTGCTCCTGCTCGCCGCCGCGTTCTACCTCTGGACGCGCGGCAAGGAGGCCCTGGCCCGCGAGGACGCCACCGACCACCTGCGCGCCGTCGCCCGTCCGGTCTCGGTCTTCGTGCTCGGCATGGGCCTGGGCCTCGTCGCCATCGCGATCGCCGGCGTCACCTACCAGCTCTTCGCCGCCCCGCCGCAGGAGCCGATCTCGGGCGCCTTCGCTGCCTACCCGCTGGTCGAGGCGATCTTCATGTCCGGCCTCATCGCCCTGGTCGGCCTCGGCGCGATCCTCTTCCCCCTCGCGCTGCGCGACGGCGCCGGCCGCGGCCTGCGCGTCGTCGTCGGCTGGGCCTGGGGCCTCGCCGGCCTCGCGTTCCTGCTGTTCGGCGCGATGAACTTCTTCACCCACATCGGGCTCATCGTCAACACGATGGGCTGACGCCGACGTCACACCGGACGGGCCGGGCCCGCGGGAAGCCCCGCGGCCCGGCCCGTGTTGTGCGCACCATGCGAGCCATCACCTACTCCCGCTTCGGCGGCGCCGACGTCCTCGAGCTCACCGAGCAGCCCGACCCCCACCCCGGCGCGGACGCCGTGCTCGTGCGCGTGCGGGCCGCGTCCGTCAACCCCGTGGACTGGGTGGTGCGCCAGGGCCATCTCGAGGGCCTGATGGACACCCAGTTCCCGGTGATCCCGGGCTGGGACGTCGCGGGCGTGGTGGAGCAGGTCGGCCTCGACACCCCGGAGTACGAGGTGGGCGACGAGGTCTACGGCTACGTCCGCAAGGACTGGGTGCACGCCGGGACGTTCGCCGAGCTCGTGGCCGCTCCCGTGCGCACCCTGGCGCGCAAGCCCGCGTCGCTGAGCTTCGAGGAGGCCGCCGCGGTCCCGCTCGCCGGCCTCACCGCCTACCAGTCCGTGCTGCGCTCCGGCGTCCGCGAGGGCCAGACCGTCCTGGTGCATGCCGCGGCCGGCGGCGTCGGTTCCTTCGCGGTGCAGATCGCGCGCAGCCTCGGCGCCCGCGTGATCGGCACGGCGAGCGAGGCCAACCACGACTTCCTGCGCGGCCTCGGCGTCGAGCCCGTGACCTACGGGGACGGCCTGGCAGAGCGCGTGCGCACCCTCGCCCCGGGCGGCGTCGACGTCGCCCTCGACTACGCCGGCGGCGACGCCGTCGCCACGAGCGCACAGGTGCTGGCCGACGGCGGCACGATCACCTCGATCGTGGACGCCGCGGCCCGCACCGAGCACGGCGGGCACTACGTGTGGGTGCGCCCGTCCAGCACCGACCTCGAGGCGCTCGGCGCCCTGATCGACGCCGGCAAGGTCTCGGTGGAGGTGGGCCAGGTCTTCGACCTCGCCGACACCGCCGACGCGCACCGCGCCAGCGAGTCGCGGCACGGCCGCGGGAAGATCGTCGTGCGCGTCTGACGGGTGGTCGCGGGCCCGGGCGGGCCGGCGAGCCGCGTGCGGGGCGGGGCGCCGGGCGGCACGCTGGGCACATGACGCCCTTCTCCCCCGCCGTGTACGCCGACCGCCGCCGCCGGGCCGCCGCGCAGGCCGCCGCCGCCGGCCTCGCCGGGGTGCTCGTCACCCCGGGCCCCGACCTGCGCTACTTCCTCGGCTACACGCCGTCCGCGGACACCGAGCGGCTCACGCTGCTGGCCATCCCCGCCGACGGGTCCGACGCCGTCGCCGTCGTGCCGAAGCTCGAGGCGCACGACCTCGAGGTCGGCGCGGTCGGCGGCATCGAGGCCGTGGCGTGGTCCGACGGCGAGGACGAGCACGCCGTCGCCGGCCGGCTCCTGCGCCCGGACGGCCGGTACGCGATCAGCGACGCTGCGTGGGCGCTGCACGTGCTCGGCCTGCAGCGCGCGCTGCCCGCGTCGTCGTACGCGGCCGTCACGAGCTCCCTGCCGATGCTGCGCGCCGCGAAGTCGCCCGAGGAGGTCGCCCGCCTGGCCGCGGCGGGCGCGGGCGCGGACGCCGTCTTCGACGAGATCGTGCGCCGCCGGTTCGCGGGGCGCGCCGAGCGCGAGGTGTCCGACGACCTCGACGCGCTGCTGCGCGCCCACGGCCACGAGCAGGTGGACTTCACGCTCGTGTGCGCCGGGGAGAACGGCGCCGACCCGCACCACGAGGCCGGCGACCGGGTGATCCGCGAGGGCGACATGGTCGTCATGGACTTCGGCGGGCTGGCGGACGGGTACGGCTCGGACACCACGCGCACCGTGCACGTCGGGCCGCTCACCGCCCGCGAGCAGGAGGTGCACGACGTCGTGCGCGCCGCCCAGCAGGCCGGGGTCGACGCCGTCCGGCCGGGCGCCGCCTGCCAGGACGTGGACCGCGCGTCGCGCGGCGTCATCGCGGACGCCGGGTTCGGCGAGTACTTCGTGCACCGCACCGGCCACGGCATCGGCCTGACGACGCACGAGCCGCCGTACATGGTGGAGGGCGAGGAGACCCCGATCGAGGCGGGGATGTGCTTCTCCGTGGAGCCGGGGATCTACCTGCCCGGCGAGTTCGGGGTGCGGATCGAGGACATCGTCGTCGCCTTCCCCGCGGGCGTGACCGGCCTGGCCGACGCGCCCGACGCCGGTGTGCGGCTCAACACCTCGCCGCACGAGGTCGTCGTCGTGGAATGACCGGCATCCGTCGGCCGGGCGGGTCAGCTGGGCGACGCCTTGCCGTGCCGCCAGTACCCGACGAAGTCGACCTGACCCTTGGGCCAGCGCCGCTCGTTCACCAGGTGGCGGCGCACGCCCGCGGCGAGCGCCTGCTCCCCCGCGACCAGCGCGTACCCGTCGCCGGCGGGGAGCTGCTCCCCACGGACGAAGGCGAGCGCGGCGCGGCCGGGGACCTCGCCGAGCGCCGGGTCGTCGGCGGCGGCGCGATCACGCTCCACCCAACGTAGGTCGACCCCGCCCGGCACGCGGAAGTCCTGACGGTCGTCGGCGGTGGGCACCTCGACGACGGCGACGCCGCGGGCGTCGTCGGGCAGGGACTCGCAGATGCCGGCGACGGCGGGCAGTCCGCTCTCGTCGGCGACGAGGAGCCGCCACGCGCACTCCGCGGCGGGCCGGTGGTAGGCCCCCTGGTCGAGGAGGCCGACGCGGTCGCCGGACTGCGCGGACAGGGCGAACCCGGCGCCCGGCCCGAGCGGCTCGTCGCCGACGTGTGCGTCGTGGCCGTCGTGGCCGTCGTGGCCGTGCAGGACGAAGTCGACGTCGATCTCGCGCAGCTCGGGGCGCGCCGCCCGGATCGTGTAGTTGCGCACCAGGGGCCGGCGCGAGCGCGGCGTCGCGAGGTACTGCGCGTACCAGCCGAGGTTGGAGGTGCGCGTGGGGAGCGTCAGCGAGTCCTGGCCCGGGCGCGGCAGGAACAGCCGGAACCACTGGTCGTGGCCGACGAGCGTCAGGTGCTCGATGTCCTCGATGCCGAGCGTGACGCGCTGCAGGTGCGGGCCGATGCGCTTGGTCGTCACGACCTCGGCCACCAGGACGTGCGGGTCGACCGGCTTCGACAGGGTGCGGGTGCTCACGGAGGTAAGGTTAGGCGACCCTCACCTATTTGACCAGGCCCGTCTGCTCGACCGGGTCTGCCCGCCCCGCGGACGTGACGGAGACTGTGCGGGTGCACCCCCGCCCGTCGCGCGCCGCCCTCACGCTCGCCCTGCTGCTGCCGCTCGCCGCCTGCACGCCGGCGGCGCCGGCGCCCGCCGACGCGACTGCCACCTCCGCCACGGCGAGCCGGACGCCGACACCCGCACACGAGGTGCGCGTCGAGGTCGCGGCCGGCGACGTGACCCTGGAGGTCACCGTGCCAGGAGCGTCGGACGACGACCCGCGCGTCACGGTCGAGCGCGACGACGACGCGAGCACGGCGGCGGTGACGTTCGCGGCGGCGGCGCTCGGCGACGACGACGCCGGCCCGCCGCGGATCGCCCTCACCTCGGGCGGCACGCTCGCGTCCCGCCCGGACGGCAGCGTCGTCGTCCGCGACGGCGGGACCGCGGTCGGCGGGCTCTCGGCACCGCGGGGCGCGCGGTTGGTCGCGGTCGACGACACGCACCTCGAGGTGCGCGCCACCGCCGCGTCCGACGCCGAGGTGGCCGAGGACGCTGAGGACGCGGCGGGCGCGACCACCGTCCTCGGCACGGCGGGTGTGCGCTCGGCCGACTGGGGCGACCGGGAGGGCGGGCGCTCCCTGGCCGTGGACGCGACCGCCTGGGCGCGCGACGCCGGGCAGGCGGGCGTCGACCTCGTGTGGGCGGAGCTCGTCGCCGACGACCCGGAGGTCGACACGTCGACGATGCACGACCAGCTCGAGTGCCACGCGATCGGCGCGCCCGACAAGGCCACCTGGAACCTCGAGCCGTGGCGGCCCGACGTCGGCCTCGTCGCGACCATGGCGGCGCGCTGCAACCCGACCTCTTGACACATTCCGATATAGGCATACATTGAGAGGGTGGCACGCGCAGCGACGACGACGGACGCGTTCAACGCGGTGGCCGAGCCCCGGCGCCGCGAGATCCTCGACGCGCTCGCGCAGCAGGAGCGCAGCGTCGGCGAGCTCGTCGAGCTGCTCCACGTCGCCCAGCCGGTGGTCTCCAAGCACCTGAGGGTGCTGCGGGAGGTCGGGCTGGTCGAGGTCCGCGACGACGGCCGTCGTCGCCTCTACCGCGTCGACAGCCGGCCCCTGCAGGAGATCCATGCGTGGGTCGGCCGGTACGAGCGGCTGTGGGAGGAGCGGTTCGAGCTCGTCGACGGGCTGCTCGACACCCTGGAAGGCACACCGGAGACCCCAGGAGAACGATCATGACCAGCACCACCACCGGCACCGCCGTCCTGACGTTGCCGAACGACACCGACATCCAGGTCGTGCGCCGCTTCGCCGCGCCGGCCGCCACCGTCTGGCGCGTCTTCGCCGAGCCCGACCTCGTGGCCCGCTGGTGGGCCGGGCGCCGCGGCACGGTGACGAGCGTCGAGATCGACCTGCGCGTCGGCGGCGCGTACCGCTACGCCATGCAGGCCGACGGCGGGTTCGAGGTCGCGTTCCACGGCGAGTTCACCGAGATCGTCCCCGCCGAGCGACTCGCGCACACGGAGGTGTTCGAGGGCATGCCCGACGGCGACGCCGCGGCCACGCTGAACACCTACTCGTTCGTCGAGGACGACGGCGCCACCACGCTCACGCTGGTCACGCGCGCCCCGAGCCGCGAGGTGCGCGACGCCATCGTCGAGTCGGGCATGGAGGGCGGCCTGCAGGAGGGGTTCGACCTCGTCGACGAGCTGGCTGCCGGGCTCGCCGCACACTGACCCGACGCCGACCAGGCAGCTGCCACCGGTATGGGCCGAGGATCGGCGCCATTCCGGTGGCAGCTGCCTGGTCGGCGGGGGGCGGGTGCCGGGTCAGACGGCGGTGTAGCCGCCGTCGATCAGCCAGTACGCGCCGGTGACGAACGACGCGTCGTCGGACAACAGGAAGCGCACGACGCGCGCGACCTCCTCGGGCTCGCCGAGGCGGCCGAGCGGGTGCTTGGCGACGAGCGCCTCGCGCGCCTCGGCCGGGAGGCTCGACTCGACCAGCGGCGTCTTGATGTACGCCGGGCCGACGGCGTTGATGCGCAGGCCCTGCGGCCCGTACTCGGCGGCGGCGTTCTTCGTCACGCCGACGACGCCGTGCTTGGCCGCGGTGTACGCGCCGCTGCCGATGGCGGCCACCGTGCCGTGGATGGACGCCATGTTGACGATGGCGCTCTGCGCGGCGCCCTGCTCGAGCATCGCCGGTATCTGCGCACGCATGCCGTACAGCACCCCGTTGAGGTTGATACCGATCACGCGGTCCCAGTCGTCGAGGTCGGTGTCGCCGGCCGGGGCCTGCTTGCCCCCGATGCCCGCGTTGTTCACCGCGTAGTTCAGCCCGCCGAAGGTCGACTTCGCGAACTCGACCGCACGGGCCGAGTCCTCCTTCACGGCGGTGTTCGCCTCGAACGCCGCAGCCTCGCCCCCGGCGGCCGTGATCTCGTCGGCGACACGCTGCGCCGCGTCGAGGCGGATGTCGGTCACCACGACCTTCGCGCCGTGCGCCGCCAGCTCCTTGCTCACCGCCTCGCCGATGCCGGACCCGCCGCCCGTCACGAGCGCGACCCGTCCGTGGAAGCTACCGCCTGTCGCCATGTCCGTACTCCTTCGCACCACGCCCCGGCGGGCGGGGCGCGGAGTGCACGACGACGGCCCGGACGGGACGAACGACCGCCCCGTCGCCCTCGTGAGGGAAGGGGCGCTGACCCTTCGACCGTAAGCCCGACCGTGGGCACCCAGGGCCCGTTCCAGGCCGAAAGTGACGCACTACACCTGTGGCGTCAGCATCTTGGGCCGGGCCGTCATGAGCCGGCCGGCCGTAGCCTCTCCAGAACCTCGGACTCCTCCGCGGCGGTGAGCCCGGTGACCGCGGCGCCGGGTGCGGCACGCAGCCACGCGAGCGTGTCGCGGGCGGTCTCCTCCACCGGCCGCGGGGTCAGGCCGGCGGCGACCGCCGGGGCGGCGTCGTGCGCCGGCATCCCGTCGTACTCCGGCCGCGGCAGCCAGAGCGGGAGCGACCGCTCCCCCGACCACGGGCGCACGTCGGCCGCCTCGAGCCGCGCGCCGTCCGCCCACACCCAGCGCGGCTCGGCACCCACGCCGCGGGCCACCGCCGCGAGCAGGTCGCCGATCGGCGTCACCGGGCCGACGGCGTCGAACACTCCCGTCGTGCGACGCTCGGCGAGGTCGACGACCCACGCCGCGAGGTCGCGCACGTCGATCACCTGCACGGCGTCCGACGGGTCGCCGGGCGCGAGCACGTCGGCGGCGCCCTCGAGCACGCGCCCCATCCGCGCCGGCCAGTAGGCGAACCGCCCGCTGGTGTCGTCGGGGCCGACGATCAGGCCGGGACGCACGACGGCGGCCCCCGCCGCGCCCGCGCGGACCGCCTCCTCGCAGGCCACCTTCATCGCGCCGTACGCCTCGGGGCTTGATGCCGGGTCGACGTCGCGGGTCTCGGGCTCGCGCAGCGTGCCCACGCCCGGGCCGCCGGGGTCGGAGTCGTCGGCATAGACGTTCACGGTCGAGACGAACACCCAGTGCGCGGCGGGCAGCGCGGCCACGGCGCGGCGCACGTGCGACGGCGTCCGCGACACGTCGACGACGGCGTCGAAGCCCTCGTCCGCGAGCACGGCGGGGAACGGCTCCGCCCGGTCGAGCAGCACGTGCCGCACGCCCTCCGGGACCGGGCCCGAGCGACCGCGGTTGGCGGCCACCACCTCGTGGCCGCGCGCCACGGCGTCCGCCGCGACCGCCTTCGAGAGGAACACGGACCCACCCAGCACCAGGAGCTTCATGGACCCACCCTGGCGCACGCCGTCGCCCGGCGCCGGGGCCTTCCGCGCGTGGCAGAAGACGTGCCGGCCGTCGCCCGCGCTAGCCTCCGGCGGCATGACCCCCGAGGCACCGAGCGCCCTCCCGCTACCGGACGGCCTGCCTGCCACCGTGCCCGTCCGCGCCGCGTTCGAGGTCCTCGTCCGCTCCTCGCCCGCTGCGCTGGTCCACCACGCCGTCCGCTCCACCCTGCTGGCGGCCGACCTCGGACTCCGGCTGGAGCTCCCCGTCGACGACGAGGTGCTCGCCGTCGCGGGCCTGCTGCACGACACCGGCCTCACGCCCGGTTTCGACGCGCACGCCGCACCCTTCGAGGTGGCCGGCGGCAACGTGGCCTGGGCGGTCACCGCCGGCGCCGGCTGGGCCCCGGAGCGCCGCGACCGCACCGCGCGCGCCGTCGTCGACCACATGCTCGACGACGACGAGGTGCCGCCCCACGAGCGCCCGGAGGGGTACCTGCTCGCCCGGTCGACCGGCGCCGACGTCAGCGGCCGCGGCCTCGAACACTGGCCCGCGGCGTTCCGCGACGACCTCGAGGCGCGATGGCCGCGGCTCGACTTCCGCGACCTGTTCAGCGCCTGCCTCCGGGACCAGGCCGCGCGCAAGCCCTCGTCCGTCGTGGCGGCCTACGTCGCCGCGGGCGGCGCCGACCGCGTCCGCTGACCGGCCTGATCGGTTGTCCACAGATTGCCGGGAAGGTCTAGAACAGGTGTTCGAACGTCGCTAGGCTGAGGGCATGACGACGACGCTCCCCGACTCCGCGACCGGCACCTCCGCCGGCACGCCTGCGGGTCGCGCGAACGTGCCGGTGAGCCTGAACGCGGCGGCGGAGCGGCTCGCCGCGATGCCACGGTCGTGGACCCCGTCGATCAGCGAGCTGCTCGAGGAAGAAGGACGATCTGGCAGGGGCGGGCCCGGCACTGAGCCGCAGCACCCTGCCTCCTCGAAGCAGCCCTCGTTGGCCGACCTGGACCGGGTGCTCGACGAGCTCGCCGAGAACGACGCCGAGATCGCTACCCTGCACGCCCACCGCGCGGTCCTCCTCGCCCGCGCCGCCGGTCTGGCCGAGGCCCTGGAGTCCGACCTCCTGGACCCCGCCGACCCGACCGCCCGCCGGGCACCCTCCGCCCGCCGCCTCGAGCTCGCCAGACGCGCCGTCACCACCGAGATCGCCACCACCCTGCACCAGGGCGAGCACGCCACCGGCACGCTGGTCGACCACGCCGTGACCTTGACCGTCAAGGCCCCCGCGACCCTGGCCGCCCTGCACCAGGGCCGCCTGTCCTGGGCGCACGCCACCGCCATCACCAAGCACGTCGCCGACCTCGATCCCAGTGCCGCCGCACACGTCGAGCACGCCGTCCTGACAGCCGTGATCAAGCCCGACGACGCCCCCGGCACCACCACGGGCACGGTCACCTGCACGCCCACCCAGGTCGCCCGCCGCGCCCGCCGAGCCCGCGAGACCGCCCACCCCACCCCGCTCGACGTCCGCCACCACGAGGCCGCCCAACACCGCACCGTCTTCCTCGACGACGACCACGACGGCATGGCCTGGCTCGTCGCCCACCTCCCCGCACCCCTCGCGCACGCCGCCTACGACCGCCTCACCCGCACCGCCCGCCACCTCATCACCAACAATGCCACCAGCAGCGACGCCGGCCGAGCCGGTGGCACAAGCGGCGCAGGCAGCACGGGCAGCGCACGCGGCATGGGCAGTGGCCGCACCCTCGCCCAAGCCCGCGCCGACACCCTCACCGCCCTCCTGCTGGACGACGGCACCCTCGAGACAAGCACCATCAAGACCAGCACCTCCGCGACGCGCACCCCTGACACGCGCACCCCTGAGACGGGCAGCGCCGAGACGGACACCTACGACGACCCGGACTCACAGGTCGCGCACGAGCACGAGCACGAGCGGGCCACCCTGGCAACCCTGGCGCGCTCGATCCGCCCCCAGGTCACCGTCACCGTCCCGGTCCTGACGCTGCTCGGCATCACGGATGTTCCGGCCACGATGAACGGGCACATCCCCATCGACCCCGACACCGCCCAACACCTCACCGCCCTCGCCCCCACCCTGCGGCGGATCCTGACCCACCCCGAGACCGGCACCGTCCTGTCCGTCGGCCGCACCACCTACACCACCCCCGCCGACCTCAAGAACCTCATCCGCCACCGCGACACCACCTGCCGCTTCCCCGGCTGCACCCACCCCGCCACCCAGTCCGACCTCGACCACACCACCCCCTGGGCCACCGGCGGCACCACCAACGCCACCAACCTCGCCGCACTCTGCCGCCGACACCACGTCCTGAAACATCAGACGACATGGCAGGTCAAACAGGTGAACACAGCCCCCGGCACCGGCCCGCACCAGCAACCACCCGACTGGGGCGGCACCCTCGAATGGACCTCCCCCACCGGACGCCGCCACACCACCACGCCCGAGCCCATCGACACCACACGACACCGCACGCTGCCGCGGGGCCACGAGATCGAGCCGCCGGACCACGACGCCCACGACCTCCACGACCCCCACGACGTGCGGCCGGACATCCCGCCGTTCTGACCTGAGCGTCCGACCTGAGCGTCCGACCCAAGCGTCCGACCCGGGCGGCCAACCCGAGCAGCAGGTCCGAGCAGCAGCTCCGAGCAGCAGCTCCGAGCAGGGGTCCGAGCGGTTCGGCTCACCAGCGCTGCGCGACGTCCTCCGCCCAGCCGTCGAGCCGGTCGACGTCGACACGCGTGCCGTCGTCGGCGACGACCCAGCCCGACCAGGTGCCGAAGCACTGGTGGGTGGACGACGCGACGAGGCCGAGTTGGGTGCGGCTCACGCGGTCGTGGACGGGAGCGAAGGTGAGGTCCAGCCGCTCGCCGCGCACGCGCCACGGCTGGGTGTACGCGGCCGTGTCGAAGGTCCAGTCGAGCTCATCGTGGATCTTGTGGAGGAGTCCGTCGACGAAGACGCCGTTCTCGGTGGTCGGGCCGGGCCGGGTCCAGGTGCCGCCGAGCTGCAGCGCCACCTCGTGCTCGGCGCCGGCGGCGTCGACCCCGCGGCCGAGGCCCACGCCCCACTGCCACGCGGCGCGGTACGGCCACCGCCCCCGCCCGTGGTCCAGCACGGCCCACGACCCTTCCGGCAACGCACGCTCGAGGCCGTCCACGGTGAGCCGGCCGGCGGCCGGCCGCCCGACGTCCTTCGCCGTGTACTGGAACCGCCGCTGAGACCAGGGCACCACCACCCCGAGCAGCTCCCGGCCCGCCGGGCGGGCGACGGTCACGTCGAGGTCGACGCGGGCCGTCCGGGCCCGCAGGCGCGTGCCGCCGGGCTCCTCGTCCACCGCGATCGCGACGGCGCGCGTGCGCGACCGGACGGGGCCATCGCCGAGCCGCCCGGGCAGCGTGGCCGAGCGGTTCAGCGGCGCGATCGCGACGGCGTCGACCTCGGCCCCGGAGGCGCGGTCCCACACCCACACCTGGTGCAGGGCGGCGTAGTCGAGCGCCGACGTCGTGAGCGCGACGACGTGATCGGGCGTCACGACGGCCCAGTACTCCCACCGCTTGTTCCGCCCGCGCCCGCGCAGGCCGCGCCCGACGCTGGACGTGTCGTGCAGGGGCCCGCGCGACCACCCCACGGCCTCCGGGTTCAGACGCCCGTCGGGCCGACAGAGCGCCACGTCCGCACGGACCTCGCGCTCGCCCGCCTGCTGGGTCCCGTGCTTGTGCTCTGCCACACGGCGAGGGTAGCGGTGCCTGCTACCGTCCGGGCGTGCCCGACTCCCCCGCCGCCGGCTCCCCCACCACACGCGTCACCTTCCGTACCGCCACCCGCGACGACCTGCCGCGGGTCGTCGAGCTCATCGCCGACGACGCCGTCGCCGCCGCCCGCACCGGCTCGTACGGCCCGGCGCACGTCGCCGGGTTCGAGGCGATCGAGGCCAGCCCCAACGACGAGCTGGTCGTCGCGGAGCTGGACGGCGCGGTGGTCGGCGTCATGCAGCTGACGTTCGTGCCCGGCATCTCACGCAACGGCGCCACCCGGCTGCTGGTCGAGGCGGTGCGCGTCGACGCATCGCTGCGCGGCCAGGGTCTGGGCCGGCTGCTCATGGAGCACGCGCACGAGCGCGGCCGCGAGCGCGGCTGCGTGCTCGCCCAGCTCACGTCGGACAAGCAGCGTCCCGACGCGCACCGGTTCTACCGGTCGCTCGGGTACGCGCAGTCGCACGAGGGGTTCAAGCTGCCCCTGTGACATCGGGGGCGGGCCGGCGCACGTCGCGGATGCCCACCATGCTCACCAGGCCGCCGAGGACCAGCAGCCCCGCCGTGACGACCAGCGCCCGGTGGAACGACGCGACGTCGAGCACCTCGCCGAGGATCACGCCGGCGAACGCGACCGTCAGCAGCCCGGCGACGCGTGAGACGGCGTTGTTGACGGCCGAGGCGATGCCGGCGTCCGCGGGCGGCGCGGCGCCGAGGATCGCGGCGGTGAGCGGCGCGACCGTGATCGACAGGCCCAGGCCGAACACCAGCAGCCCCGGCAGCACCTGCGTCACGTAGGCGGCGTCCTCGTCGATGGCGAGCAGCAGCAGGTACCCGGCGCCCGCGACCATCGGGCCCACCGTCATGAACCACCGCGCCCCGTACCGGGCCGCGAGAGTGCCGAACCGCGTGGACAGCGCCAGCATCGCGAGCGTGGAGGGCAGCTGCGCCACCCCCGCCGCCGTGGCCGAGTAGCCGGCAACCTGCTGCAGGAACAGGCCCAGCACGAAGCCTCCCAGCGACAGCGCGCCGTAGACGGCGAACGTGGCGGCGTTGCCCCACGCGAAGTTCCGCGCGGCGAACAGCCGCGGCGGCATCATCGGGTCGCGCGCCCGCCGCTCGTAGACGACGAACGCCACGAGCAGCACGACGCCGAGACCGGCGGCGGGCCAGACCCGCTCGATCAGCCCGTACACGCCGGCCGCGAGGCCGGTGGCGGCGAGCAGCGCGCCCGGCACGTCGAGCCGGCGCCCGGTGGTCTGGTGCACCTCCGGGACGGGGCGCAGCAGCACGAGCGTCACGACCACCACCGGCAGGTTGATCCAGAACACCCACCGCCACGACAGCAGGTCGACCAGGCCGCCGCCCACGAACGGGCCGACGATCATCGCCGTCCCCGTCCATGCCGTCCAGCGCCCGATGGCGCGGCCCTGCGACTCGCCGTCGAAGGTCGAGATGATCAGCGCCAGCGAGCTCGGCACCAGCAGCGCGCCCGCCACGCCCTGCAGCAGCCGGGCGCCGACGAGCACCGGCCCGGTCGGCGCGAGGGCGCACAGCACGGAGGCCGCCGCGAAGCCCACCAGCCCGGCGACCAGCACGCGCCGCCGCCCGTAGAGGTCCGACAGCGAGCCCGCGAGCAGGATCAACGAGCCGAGGGTGACCAGGTAGCCGTCCACCACCCACTGCTGGAGGCTGAGCCGCGCCGCGCCGGCCCCGCCCAGCTCGTCCCCGATGGCGGGCAGCGCCACGTTCACCACGGTGCCGTCGAGGAACGACACGAACGACGCGAGGATCGCGACCACCAGCACCCGGGCACGCAGCCGGGCCTGCGTCGCGTCGGGCACGGGCGCGTCTGGCACCGAGGACGGGCTCACCGGTTCACGGTACGGCGCAATACCGGTGACGCGCCGGTCGCGCCACGCTAGCGTCGCCGCCGTGAGCAGCGACACCAGAGAGTTCCGGCGTACGACCATCGCCGACGTCCCCGCGTCACGGCGCCTCGGGGCGGAGGCCTTCGGCGTGCCGGAGACCCCGCTCCCGGACCCGGATCCCGCCTCGTGGCCGCTGCCGAACATCCGGCCGTGGGTCGCGACCGACGACGGCGAGGTCGTCGCGGGCCTGGGCGTGCGCTCGTTCACGTCGTGGTTCCACGGGACCAGGCTCCCGACGGCCGGCTTCGCCGGGGTCACCGTCGCGGCCGAGCAGCGCGGCTCCGGCCTCGTGCGCCCGCTGATGACGGCCGCCCTCGCGGAGGCCCGCGCGCTGGGTGACGTCGTCTCCACCCTCTACCCGTCCTCCGCGGGGATCTACCGCGGGCTGGGCTACGAGGTGATCGGCGCGTTCGAGGAGGTCGACGTGCCGATGGCGGCGCTCGCCGCGGTCCCCCCGCCGGCCGCCGGCGTGCGCGCACGCCGCGCCACCGCCGACGACGTGCCCGCCGTCCGGCGCGTGTACGAGGCGTGGGCGTCCGCGCAGAACGGGCCCCTGTCGAGGGCGGAGGAGCCGTTCGCGATGGAGGCCGACGACCTGGCCGGCCCGGACGCCGAGTACACCGGCGTCACGCTGGCGGTGCGGGGCGGCGGCGAGGCCGAGGAGGTGCTCGGCTTCGCGAGCTGGTCGCGCGGCCAGGGCTACGACCGCACCACCGCGATCGAGGTCGACGACCTCGTCGCCCTCACGCCGGACGCCGCCCGCGCGCTGTGGCGGGTGCTCGGCTCGTTCTCCGCGGTCATCGGGTCGGTGCGGGTCTGCACCTCCGGCGGGTGGTCGGGCCTCGACCCCTCGCGCCTCGTGCTGCCCGACCACGCGGCCACGTCCGCGCCGCGGCCGTACATGCTGCGCCTGCTCGACGTCCCGGGCGCGCTGGGCGCGGGCCGCGTGGCTCCGTTGACGGCCCGCGTGCCGTTCGCCGTGGCCGACCCCCGCACGCCCGACCTCGAGGGCGCGTGGACCCTGGAGGCCGCCGACGGCGCGGTCCGCGTGCTGCCCGACGCCGACGCCGTCCCGGGCGACCGTCCGACGTTCACGTCCGGAGGACTGGCCCAGTCGTGGGCCGGAGCGCAGTCGGCCGCGAACGTGCGGCTCGCGGGCGGGCTGAGCGGCCCCGACGCGCACGACGCCGTCTGGGACGCCCTCTGGGGCGGCCGCCAGGTGCACGTGCGCGACTACTTCTGACCCGACTCTCGCTGCCCGCCCCCCATCTGCCCGCCGCGGCGGGGCGACGGGCGGCGGGGCTGGTCACCATACCTAGAGGTAGGTATGGTGACGCCATGAGCACGCCGACCGACGCGCGCGCCCGGCTCGTGGCCGCCGCGCAGGAGATGTTCGCCGCGCAGGGCGTGGGGGCCACCAGCCCGCGCCAGGTGCTGGCCGCCAGCGGGGTGGGGCAGGGCAGCCTCTACCACCACTTCCCCACCAAGCACGACCTCGCGGCGGCCGCGGTCGGCGCGACGGTCGAGAACGCGCTCGCCGCGGCGCGGCGCGACCTCGAGGGCGCCACGCCGGCCCTCGACCGGGTCGTCGCCTACGTCGAGCGGCCCCGCGACGCCCTCGCCGGCTGCAAGATCGGCCGGCTCACCAGCGACCAGGCCGTCATGGACGACGACGGCCTCCACGACGTCGTCACCGCCTACTTCGTCCGCCTGCTCGACGCCGTCGCCGCGACCCTGCGCGAGGCGGGCCTGCCCGACGACGACGCCCGCGACCGCGCACACGCCGCCGTCGCGATCGTGCAGGGCGGCTACGTGCTGGCCCGCGCGACCGGCGACCCGGACGCGATGCGGGCCGCCGTGCGCGGGTTCGTCGCGATCCTCACCCCCGCCAGCACGAAGGAGACCGCATGACCTTCCGCGAGCGCCTGCGCGCCCTGCCGACGTTCCCGCCCGGCCTGCCCCCGTTCGGCGTCGATCTCGACGACCTCGCCACGGCGCCCGCCGCGCCCCAGGAGCTGTTCGGAAGCTGGTTCGACGACGCGTTGGCCGCCGGCGTCGGCGCCCCGCACGCGGCGATCCTCTCGACGGCCGACGGCGAGGGCCACGTGCACGCCCGCACGCTGGTGATCAAGGACGTGACCGAGGCGGGCTGGTGGTTCGCCGGGCACGCGTCCAGCCCCAAGGGCCGCGACCTGGCCGCCAACCCGCACGCGGCGCTCACCGTCTTCTGGCGCGACCTGGGCCGCCAGGTCCGGGTCACGGGCCGCGCCCGCTCGGCAGGCCCGGAGGCCGGAGCGGCGGACTTCCGCGCCCGGCCCGAGGGGTCGCGCGCGGCGGGCCTCGTCGGCCACCAGAGCGAGCCGCTGGCATCCCCCCAGGAGTACCGGGACGCCTTCGCCGGTCGCCTCGACGAGGCGCGCGAGCACCCCGACGCCGTCGCCCCTGCATGGACCGCCTGGGTGCTGGCCCCCGCCACCGTCGAGTTCTGGGCGGCGAGCGACGACAAGGGCCAGTCCCGCCTCCGCTACCGCACGACCGGCACCACCACCGAGAACGCCCCCACCTGGACCAAGGAGCTGTTGTGGCCGTGACGATCCCTGACCCCACCCTCACCCACGCGCTGGCCGACGCCGACGCCGCGCTCGCCGCGCTGATCGACGTCGTGCGCACGCTGCCGGACGACGCGGGGGCGGCGCCGTCGCCCCTGGACGGCTGGACCCGCGGGCACGTGCTGTCGCACGTGGCGAACGTGGGCGCCGCGCTCGCCCGCCAGGCCGAGTACGCCGCGCGCGGCGAGAAGGTCGAGCCCTACGACGGCGGCCGCGCCGGCCGGGACGCCGCCATCGAGGCGGGCGCCAGGCGCACCGCCGCCGAGCACCTCGCGGCGCTGGAGACGACGCGGGCCCGGCTCGCCGCCGCGTGGCCGGACGCGAACGACGCCCTCTGGGGCGCGCCCGTGGCGTACCGCGACGGGGTGCTCGCGGACGCCCTGCTCGCCTGGTGGCGTGAGGCGCGGATCCACGCCGTCGACGCGACCGCGGGCCTCGCCACCGAGCACGGCACCGCACTCGGGTACGCCTCCTGGGACGACGCGTTCTGCGCCCACCTGGACGAGTTCCTCGCCGTGCGGCTGCCGGACGGCGGGGCGGGCCTCGAGCTCGTCGGCGACCGGCGGGACGTGGCCGCCTGGCTCGCGGGCCGCACGCCGTCGGGCCCCGTCTCGGCCACCCGCGACGGCGCGGCCGTGCCCCTTCCCGAGCTCGGCCCGTGGCCCTCGTCGCCGGCCCCGAAGCCCTGACCTGCAGGCCGGTCGCGGCCCGGTGTGACGCACATCACTGCAGGTCAGGGCGCCGTGTGAGGTTGCTCTCATTCTTTGTGACAGTTTTCACGCGCGGCGTATGGTGGCCCGGTGACTTCGAGTGCTACGACTGCTGGGGCCCCCACGGGGGCCGACGTCGACGTCGTCCTCATCGGCGGCGGAATCATGAGCGCCACGCTCGGCACGCTGCTCCAGCAGCTCGAGCCGTCGTGGTCCATCCGGATCTACGAGCGCCTGGACGACGTGGCGCAGGAGTCCTCGAACCCGTGGAACAACGCGGGCACGGGGCACGCCGCGCTCTGCGAGCTCAACTACACGCCCGAGCGCAAGGACGGCTCGATCGACATCACCAAGGCGGTGGCGATCAACGAGCAGTTCGAGATCTCGCGCGAGCTGTGGCAGCACCTCCTGGCCACCGGCCGGATCAAGGACGACTCGTTCCTCAGCCACACCCCGCACATGACGTTCGTGCGCGGCGAGAAGAACGTGGACTACCTGCGCCGCCGCTACGAGACGCTGCGCGTGCACCCGCTGTTCCGCGACCTCGAGTACAGCACCGACCGCGCGGCCATCGGCCGCTGGGCACCGCTGCTGACCACCGACCGCGACGCCGACGAGCCGATCGCCGCCACCCGCGCGACCTCGGGCACCGACGTCGACTTCGGCAACCTCACCCGCCAGCTCGTCGACGGCCTCGTCGCGAACGGCGCCGAGCTCAAGCTGCAGCACGAGGTGAAGAGCCTCAAGCGCACGAAGGACGGCCGCTGGCGCCTGCGCGTCAAGGACCGCTCCTGGAACGCCAGCCGGCGCACCAGCACCGTCACGGCGAAGTTCGTCTTCGTCGGCGCGGGCGGCGGCGCGCTCCCCCTGCTCCAGTCGGCCGGCATCCCGGAGATCAAGGGCTTCGGCGGCTTCCCCATCTCGGGCGAGTTCCTGCGCACCTCCGACCCGGAGCTCGTCGCGCAGCACCAGGCCAAGGTCTACGGCAAGGCCGACGTCGGCGCCCCGCCGATGTCCGTGCCGCACCTGGACACCCGCGTGGTCGACGGCAAGACGTACCTCATGTTCGGCCCCTACGCCGGGTTCAGCCCCAAGTACCTCAAGAAGGGCAAGTACCTGGGCCTGATCACCTCCCTGCGGGCCAACAACGTCACGTCGATGCTCGGCGCCGGCCTGAAGAACCTCGACCTCACCCAGTACCTCGTCGGCCAGCTCGTGGCGGCGCCCGAGACCAAGTTCCAGGCGCTGCAGCAGTTCATGCCCACCGCGCACCCCAAGGACTGGGAGAAGATCACCGCCGGCCAGCGCGTGCAGGTCATCAAGCGCGACGCCGACGGCAAGGGCGTGCTGCAGTTCGGCACCGAGATCGTCACCGGCGCCGAGGGCTCCATCGCCGGCCTGCTCGGCGCCTCGCCGGGCGCGTCGACGGCGGCCTCCGCGATGGTGGACCTGCTGGAGCGGTGCTTCCCGTTCCGGTTCACCAAGTGGCGCCCCGAGCTCGCCTCGGTCATGCCGAGCCTCGACGGGGTCCCCGCCGACGCCAGCACGATCGACGCCACCCCGGTGCCCGACTCGCCCTCGATGCTGCACGCCGACGGCGTCCTCGACGCGGCGGTCTACGAGTCGCAGGCGGACTCGCGGATCTGACGATCCCCCCGAACGACCTCCTCCTCGGCGGCGTCAGAGAGCCTGGACGATCTTGTCCACCTGCTCCCTGGCGTCGCCGAAGAGCATCCGGGTGTTGTCGCGGAAGAACAGCGGGTTCTGCACGCCCGCGTAGCCCGTGGCGAGCGAGCGCTTGAAGACGACGACGTCGCGCGCGTGCCACGCCTCGATCACCGGCATCCCCGCGATGGGCGAGGACGGGTCGTCCTGCGCGGCCGGGTTCACCGTGTCGTTCGCGCCGATGACGAGCACGACGTCCGTGTCCGACAGGTCGCGGTTCACCTCGTCCATCTCGAGCACCAGGTCGTACGGCACGCGCGCCTCGGCCAGCAGCACGTTCATGTGGCCGGGCAGGCGCCCGGCCACCGGGTGCACGCCGAACCGCACCGTCACGCCGCGGGCCCGCAGCCGCTCGGCCAGGTCCGCGACGGGGTGCTGCGCCTTCGCCACCGCCATCCCGTAGCCGGGCACGACGACGACCGACCGCGCGGCGGTGAGCAGCGCCGCCACCTCGTCCGGCGACGTCTCGTGGACCTCCCCCACCTCCGCGGTGCCGCCCCCGCCCGTCGTGCCGCCGGACGCCCCGGCGCCGAAGCCGCCGAGGACGACGGACCAGAACGACCGGTTCATGGCGCGGCACATGAGGTAGCTGAGGATCGCGCCGGACGCGCCGACGAGCGCCCCGGTGACGATGAGCAGGTCGTTGCCGAGGGTGAAGCCCGCGGCGGCCGCGGCCCAGCCGGAGTACGAGTTGAGCATCGACACCACGACGGGCATGTCGCCGCCGCCGATCGCGGCCACCAGGTGCCAGCCGAGCGCCAGCGCGACGAGCGTCATGAGCAGCAGCGGCACGATCGCGGACCCGGCGTCGTCCGCGACGAGGAACCACGCGAGCAGCCCGGCGGACGCCACCAGTGCCAGCAGGTTGAGCGCGTGCCGGCCGGGCAGGGTGAGCGGCGCGGACGCCAGCCGGCCCGACAGCTTGCCGAACGCCACCACGGACCCCGTGAACGTCACCGCGCCGATGAGCACGCCGAGGAACACCTCGACGCGGTGCACCGTGTCGCCGCCCGTCGCCGCGGGCGCCGCGAGGAAGGACCCGTAGCCCACCAGCACCGCGGACAGCCCGACGAACGAGTGCAGCAGCGCGATGAGCTCCGGCATCTGCGTCATCTCGACGCGGCGCGCCCGCCACGACCCCACGGCGGCGCCTACCACGAGGACCAGCAGGATCAGCCCGGCCGTCACCGGCCACGGCCGCTCCGAGCGGTCGAGGGCCAGCGCGATCGTCGCGACGATCGCGAGCCCCATGCCGACCATGCCGAGCACGGTGCCCCGCCGGGCGGTCTCCTGGGCGGACAGGCCCGCCAGCGACAGCACGAACAGCAGGCCGGCGACCACGTAGGCGGCCTGCGCCACCGACTCCACGCTCACGAGGCGCCCCCGTCCGTGGGGGCGTCCCGGCGGAACATGCCGAGCATGCGCCGGGTCACGAGGAAGCCGCCGAACACGTTGACGCCCGCGAGCGCCGCGGCCACGACGGCGAGCGCCGTGACCAGGGGCGACGCGTCGCCGATCTGCAGCAGCGCGCCCACCATGATGATGCCGCTGATCGCGTTGGTCTGGGCCATGAGCGGCGTGTGCAGGGCGTGCGTGACGTTCGAGATCACGTAGAAGCCCACCACCACCGCGAGCGCGAACACGGTGAGGTGCCCGACGGCGTCGGGCGGGGATGCGGCGATCAGGAGGCCGAACGCGACGGCGCCGAGCGCGCCCAGCACCGTGCGCCGCATCGCGCGGCGTCGGCGCTCGGCCGCGGGGTCGACGGCCGGGGCCGGAGCGGGCTCCGGCTCGGGCGGGGGCGGGGCGGCCGACACCTGGACGGGCGGCGGCGGCCAGGTCACGGCGCCGTCGTGCGTCACGGTCATGCCGCGGACCACCGCGTCGTCGAGGTCGAGCGCGAGGCGCCCGTCCTTGCCGGGCGTGAGCAGGGTGAGGAGGTTGACCACCACCGTGCCCAGCAGCCGCGAGCTGTGCTGCGGCAGGCGCGCGGCCAGGTCGGTGTACCCGAGGACGACGACGCCGCGGGGCGTGACCACCCGCTGCCCGGGCACCGTGGCCTCGCAGTTGCCGCCGCCGGGCGCGGCGAGGTCGACCACCACCGAGCCGGGGCGCATCGCGTCCACCATCGCGCGGGTGATCGTCGTGGGGGCGGCGCCGCGCACGAGGGCGGTCGTGACCACGACGTCGGCCTGCGCGGACTGCTCCGCGTACGCGCGCAGGGCGGCCGCCTCCTGGTCGGCGCTCTGCGCGCTGGCGTACCCGTCGGCGCTGACCTGCTGCACGGCGTCGTCCGCCCGCACGACGCGGGCGCCCAGGGACTCGATCTGCTCGGCCGCCTCGGGTCGCACGTCGAAGGCATGGGCCTCCGCGCCGAGGCTCACGGCCGTGCCGATCGCGGCGAGCCCGGCCACGCCGGCGCCGATGACGAACACGCGCGCCGGCGGCGTGCTGCCCGCGGCGGTCACCTGACCCGCGAACATGCCGCCGAACTCCTCGGCCGCCTCGACCACCGCGCGGTAGCCCGCCACGTTCGACAGCGCCGAGAGCACGTCGAGGGACTGGGCGCGCGAGATCCGGGGCACCGCGTCGAGGGCGAGCGCCGTCACGCCGCGCGCGGCCAGCTCGTCGAGCAGGCCGGGGCTCGTCGCGGGCGCGAGCTGGGACACCAGGACCGCGCCCGGGCGCAGCAGGCCGAGCTCCGCAGGCCCGGGCGGGTGCAGCGTGACCACGACGTCGGCCGCCCACACGTCGGCGCGGTCGGCCACGCGGGCGCCCGCGGCGACGTAGTCGTGCGCGGGCAGCCGGGCGCCGTCGCCGACCCCGGGCTCCACGACGACGTCGTGCCCCAGGTCCGCGAGGCGGCGGACGGCGGCGGGGGTGACGGCCACCAGGCGCGGGTCCGCGCCGGCCGTCCGAGGGGCACCGATGCGCATGACCGCCTCCTCAGCGGGCTGCGTCGGCTGCGCTGTGCAGGGCGCCCCAGGCCGTCCAGCGGTCGACCTCGACCACGGCGGTCACGCGGGCGCGGTCGCGCACGGCGTACGACTTGCCGCCGTAGTGGTGCGAGATGCGGTCGGTGTCCACGAGCCCGACGTCGTCGCGCCACGCGGTCACCCGCCCGAGCAGGGTGACGTGCGTGTACCAGTCCTCGCCCAGCACGGTGAGGCTCACGTGCGGGTTCGCGTGCAGGTGCTGCACCCGCTTGCGCGTGGCGTCGAGGTTGACGAGCACCTGCCCGCCGCCGGAGCCGTCCTCCTCCAGCAGGTACCACGTCGCCGCGGTCACGGGGCTGCCGTCCGGGCGCACGACGCCGATCACGGCGGGCTGGGGGCGGCGCAGCAGGTCGAGCACGGGGGCCGGGAACGGCGGACGGGGCATCGTTGACTCCTCCGGGACACGGGGCGGGTGTGCGGTCGCTCGGCGCCGACGCTACGCCCTGGACGTGCGGGGACGCACGCGATCCCCGCACGCCGCCCGGTCTGCGGTCGTCGCTAGGGTGGCGCCGACGCTCGCCGAGCGTGCCCCGACCCGCCCGCGCCCTCCCGGAGTCCCGCATGTCCCGCACCGTCCACCTCGCCGGCGACTCGACCGCGGGGCCGAAGTCCCGCTCCGCCGCGCCCGAGACCGGCTGGGGCATGGCCCTGCCCTACTACCTCGCCGACGACGTCGCCGTCGCGAACCACGCGCGCAACGGGCGCAGCACCCGCAGCTTCGTCGCCCAGGGCCGCCTCGACGCCGTCGCCCGCGACCTGCGGTCCGGCGACGTGCTGGTGATCCAGTTCGGACACAACGACGCGAAGGTCACCGACCCCGAGCGGTTCACCGAGCCGTGGACGTCCTACACCGAGCACCTCGTGCGGTTCGTCGAGGTCGCGCGCGCCGCGGGCGCACGGCCCGTGCTCGCGACGTCGGTCGAGCGACGCCGGTTCGACGACGCCGGCCGGGCGGTCCCCGCGCACGGCGAGTACCCCGACGCGATGCGCGCCGTCGCCGCGCGCGAGGACGTGCCGCTGGTCGACGTCCAGCGCGACTCGCTCGCGCTCTGGGACGACCTCGGGCCCGAGGGGACCCTGCACCACTTCTTCCACGCCGCCGACGGGCGGCGCGACGACACGCACTTCAACCCGCCCGGCGCGGGAGCCGTCGCCCGGCTCGTCGCCACCGGCCTCCTCACCGCCGGCGTCCTCGCGGGCGGCGAGGTGCGGCGCCTCGACGAGGACGTGCCCGACGACTGGTTCCGCTGGCTCGACGACGAGCCCGCCTGAGCCTCCGCGCGGGGTCGGGCGTGCGCTAGGCTGAAGCACACTGGAACCGGTTCCAGAGTCGGCACCAGCCCCTGGAGGTCCGTGTGGTCACGCTCCGCGACGTCGCGCGCGCGGCGGGCGTCTCCCCCGCCACCGCGTCGCGCGCCCTCAGCGACGCGCCGCACGTCTCGCCCGCCAACCGCGAGCAGGTGGCCCGCGCCGCCGCGTCGCTCGGCTACCGCCCGCACCCCGCCGCCCGCGCCCTGACCACCGGCAGCACCGGCACGCTGGGCCTGGTCGTCCCCGACCTCGCCAACCCGTTCTTCGCCGCCGTCGCCAAGGGCGTGCAGGCGCGGGCGCACGAGACGGGGCGCGACGTCCTCGTCGCCGACACCGACGAGGACGTCTCCGCCGAGCCCGACGTCATCACCCGACTCGGCGACCGCGTGGACGGCCTCGTGCTCTGCTCCCCCCGCATGCCGGCGGACGACCTCGGCACGCTCGTCGCCGGCGGACGGGTGGCGCTGGTCAACCGCGAGACGCCGTTCGCGCCGTCGGTGTCGTTCGACCTCGCCGGCGGCGTGCGCCAGGCGCTCGACCATCTGCGCGCCCTCGGGCACGACCGCATCGCCTACGTGGGCGGCCCCGCCACCTCCTGGTCCGACGGCGAGCGGCGCCGGGCGCTGGCTGACGTCTCCTCCCGCGGCGTTCCCCCCGTTCACGACCTGGGCCCCTTCCGGCCCACGCACGGCGGCGGGGTGCAGGCCGCCGACCTCGCGCTCGCGGCCGGCGCCACGGCCGTGCTGTGCTTCAACGACCTCGTCGCCCTCGGCGTCCTCGCCCGCCTGCACGCGCGCGGCGTCGCCACCCCCCACGACGTCTCGGTGGTCGGGTTCGACGACGTCCCCGCCGCCTCCCTCGTGACGCCCGCGCTCACCACCGTCGCCGTCCCGCTGGCCCGCGCCGGCCGCGAGGCGGTCGACCTGCTCGGCCGCGACGCCGGCAGCTCCCCCGAGCCCGGCTCCCCCGAGCACCGGCGCCTGCCCGTCGAGCTCGTCGTCCGCGCGTCGACGGCGCCCCTGAGCGCCACCGCACCCACCGCCACGTCTCCCCACCGCACAGATCCCGAGGTCGTGATCCGATGAGCACCGCCCCGCACCACCCGCTGCTGCCGCTCGCGACGCCACCGGCCACCACCGAGCCGCCGCTGCCGGGCGTCGTCGACCTCGCCGACGTCGCGCTCCTGCTGCGTCCGGCCGACGACGTCGCCGTGGCGACCCGGCAGGTGCCGGCGGGCACCACCGTGCGGCTGCCGGGCGGCGGCGAGGCCACCACGCGCTCTACCCTGCCGCGCGGGCACAAGCTCGCCGTCCGGGAGGTCCCGGCGGGCACGGAGGTGCGCAAGTACGGGCAGCCCATCGGCCGCGCGAAGAAGGACGTGGCGCCGGGCGACCACGTGCACACGCACAACCTCGGCTTCGACGACCCCACCGCCGACGGCGCCCGCGAGTACGAGTTCGGCACCGCGCGCACCACGCTCCCGGCACCCGAGCGCCGGCGGACGTTCCAGGGCTACCGGCGTTCGGACGGCCGCTGGGGCACCCGCAACTACGTCGGCATCCTCACGTCCGTGAACTGCTCGGCGTCGACGGCGCGGATGATCGCGGACCAGTTCCGCGGGCCGGTGCTCGACGCCTTCGGGCACGTCGACGGCGTCGTCGCGCTCACCCATGACACCGGCTGCGGCCTGGTGCCGACCTCGGAGGGTGCGCAGGTCACCCTGCGCACCCTGCGCGGGTACGCGTCGCACGCCAACATGGCCGGCCTGCTCGTGGTCGGGCTGGGCTGCGAGATGCTCCCCGCCGCGTCCGTCCTCGACGGGCTGGAGCTGCGCGAGGACCTGCCGGTGCGCACCCTGACCATCCAGGACACCGGCGGCATCCGCGCCACCGTGCGGGCGGGCGTCGCGGCCATCACCGAGATGCTGCCCGAGATCGACGCGCTGCGGCGCGAGGAGGCGCCGGCCTCGGAGCTGGTGCTCGGGCTGAACTGCGGCGGCTCCGACGGCTTCTCCGGGATCACGGCCAACCCGGCCCTCGGGCACGCGTCCGACCTGCTCGTGGCCCAGGGGGGCACGTCGATCCTCGCCGAGACGCCCGAGGTGTTCGGCGCCGAGCACCTGCTGCTGCGCCGCGCCGTCTCCGAGGAGGTGGGCCGGCGCCTGCTCGACCGCCTCGACTGGTGGCAGGGCTACGCCGCGGCCGGCGGCGGCACGCTCGACAACAACCCCTCGCCCGGCAACAAGGCCGGCGGCCTCACCACCATCCTCGAGAAGTCGCTCGGCGCCGTCGCCAAGGCGGGCACCGCCGACCTCGTCGCGGTGCACGAGTACGCCGAGCCCGTCACCGAGCGCGGCATGACCTTCATGGACACGCCCGGCTACGACCCGGTCTCCGTCACCGGGATCGTGGCGGGCGGCGCCACCGTGGTCGTCTTCACCACCGGCCGCGGATCGGTGCTGGGGTGCAAGCCGGCGCCGTCGATCAAGGTGGCCACCAACTCCGACACCTACCGCCGCATGTCCGAGGACATGGACCTCGACGCCGGGCGGATCGTGGAGACCGGCCTGTCCGTGGAGGCGGTGGGCGAGGAGCTGTTCGAGAAGATCCTCGCCGTCGCCTCCGGCGAGCAGACCGTCTCCGAGGAGCTGGACCTCGGCGCCGACGAGTTCGTGCCCTGGCAGCTGGGCGCCGTCACCTGATCCGTTCGCGCACCACGCGCAGCCCCGCGCCGGTCAGCTCGTCACAGGACGCCGGCCGGCCCGCCAGCACCATGACGAGCGCCAGCGTGCTGCCCCGCACCACCGGCCCGTCGCCGTGCACGAACGGCCCGTCGGTCGCCTCCAGCCGCAGGCCGCGCGCGACCGCGCGGCCGGAGACGGTGAAGTCGCGGGCGACGAAGAAGCGAGCCACCTCGGTGGTCGTGGCCACGGGCGGCACGCGCGGGAGGCCGAGCGGGGTCCGGACGTCCTGTCCGTGCACCACGACCTCCCCGAGCCACGCGGCCGTGTGCCCGCTGGGCGCGACCGTGCTGGTCACGACCGCGCGGAAGCGCTCGAGCGTCTCGGCCGGCGTCGACCCGCGGTGCTCCGCGAGGCGGCGCGCGTTGTGCAGGTCGGCGTCGAACCGTGCCCCGGCGATGCTCCGCAGCCACGCCCACCGGCCGGCGCTCGCGCCCGCCGTGAGGTGGGCGACGACGTCCCGCACGGACCACTGGGTGCACAGCGACGGCGTCTCCCAGGCCGCGTCGTCGAGCCCGGCGAGCTCGCCCGCGAGGGCCTCCCGCTCGGCGTGGATCATGGCCCAGGTCCGGGCGCGCAGGGTGCTCGTCGTCACGTGGGCAGCCAACCATGCGGCACCGACGCGCGGTTAGGCTCGACGGTGCCCACGACGACGCCGAGAGCTGGAGGTCTGCCCACGTGTCGGGTTCGATGAGAGACGGGGCGCGGGTGGCGTTCCTGGACGTGGACGGCACGTACGCCGACCACAGCGCCGTGCCGGAGGCCCACGCGGAGGCCGTCCGTGCCGCCCGGCGCGCGGGGCACCGGGTGCTGCTGTGCACGGGCAGGCCCGAGTCGATGCTGCCCCCGTCGCTGCTCGCGGCGGGCTTCGACGGCGTCGTCGCCACGGCCGGCGCGTTCGTCCGGCTCGACGGCGAGGTGGTGGCCGACCTGCGCTTCCCCGCGGACCTGGCCGACCGCGTGCGGCACGTGCTCGACGCGCACGACGTCGCCTACCTGCTGGAGGCGCCGGAGGCCGTCTACGGCCCGGTGGGGCTCGACGCCCGCCTCGCCGTCCGCGGCGACGCGGCGCCCCACGAGATCCTCGACGTGCTGCGGATGCCCGGCGACCTCGCCGGCGTCAGCTACGCCAAGATCAGCTACTTCGACTCCCGCCTGCCCATCGCGGCACTGCGCGCGGAGCTGGGCCCGGAGGTCGGGATCCTGCCGTCCTCGTACGCGGACACGGGCGACAACGCCGGCGAGATCCACCTGGCCGGCGTGCACAAGGCCGTCGGGATGGCGGCCGTCGTGGAGCACCTCGGGATCACGCCCGCGCAGGTGGTCGGCATCGGCGACGGGTACAACGACGTCGAGATGCTCGCGTACGCGGGCACGGCCGTCGCCGTCGAGGGCGCGCCGGAGGCCGTGCTCGCCGAGGCCGACCTCGTCGTGCCGGGCCCGGCCCGCGGCGGCGTCGCCGAGGCGTTCGCCCGGCTCGGGCTCATCCCCGCCCGCGCCTGATCCCCGCCCGTGGTCGGCCCCGGCCCGCGGGCCCGCTCCTGCAAGATGGCGCCGCCCCGCGACACGGGAAGGGCATGAGGAACACCGCACCGCGCGCCCTGGCCCTCACCGCGCTGACCACCGTCGCGCTGACCGGCGCCCTCGCGGCGTGCGCGCAGGGCGGGGCGGACGGGACGGGCAGTGCGGCCGGCCCGCCGCCAGGCGTCCCGTCGCCCACCGCCACGGCGACGCACGGCCTGTGGCCCCCGGACGCCGAGGGCATCGAGCAGCCGCGCCCGTTCGAGGTGCGGTACGACGGCCGGGCGCTGCTGCTCTACCCGTTCACCTTCTGTGCCGACCAGGGCTGCGCCGACGGGTTCGACGACCACCCACCGTCCGTGGGCGACGTCGACCAGCTGCTCGTGCACGTCCCGCTCGAGGGCGACGTGGAGCTGACGGTCGGCGAGGTCGAGGCGGACGAGGTCCGGGACGGCGCGGTCGTCGCCACGGCGGAGGAGCTCGGCGGCGGCTGGTGGCAGGTCGGACTCACCGGGCCCGCCGAGGAGCGTCTGATCAGCCTGTTCGCCGGCGGCGACGGCGCGGGCGACATGGTCGCCGAGGTGCTCTGGACGGGCGGCGGCTGACCGCGCCCCCCGGGTACGGTGAGGTCGGCGGGTCTCGTCGACGCGGCCCGCGCCCGTGCCGCCCGACGGATGGAGCCACCGATGGCCGACCTGGACGCCCTCACCACGACGCACCTCGACAAGGCCCGCGCCGCCGAGAACGGCCGCAGCGCGGAGATCGTCGTGCACGACGGCCCGCTGCGCCAGACCGTGCTGGCCCTGGTGGAGGGCGTGGAGCTCGGCGAGCACAACTCGCCGCCGGCGGCGTCCGTCCTCGTGCTGCACGGGCGCCTGCGCGTCACCGCGCTGGAGGGCGACGAGGAGGTGCGCGCCGGGCAGCTGCGCGTGCTGACCCACGAGCGCCACGCCGTGCGCGCGCTGGCGGACTCCGTGTTCCTGCTGACCACGGTGACGAGCATCCCGAAGCCCTGACCCCGCGACGGCGGGGCCAGGGCTCCGGGTAGTGCTCCGGGTGTCGGCTCAGCCGCAGGCGAGCTTCGCGCCCGCCCAGTCGGCGTGGTCGTTGCCGTTGCCGTCCCCGCCGTCGGTCACGACGAGGTCGAGGTAGCGCACGCCGGTGACGTCGACGTCGAGCGCCCGGGTGGCGCCGCCGCCGCGCAGCACGGGCGTGGTGGCCAGCGATGTGCCGTCGCCGAGCACCTGGAAGGCGACCGACCCGCGCGTGGCCTGGACGTCGTCCACCCCGACGGTCGCGGTGAACGACGCGCAGCGCTCGCCGAGGAACAGCCGGACCGTCGACGGCGCGTGCGCGCCGAGGCCCTTGTCGTAGACCGTGCCGCGCAGGGTGATCGGCGACCCGTCGCCGGACCCCTGCTCGCCGTTGGACAGGTCGCGCTCGACCGGCCCCCACCCGTTCGACGCGGAGACGAACGGCAGGTCGCTGGCCCAGTGGTCGCCCGCGGCCGGCGGCACGACGACGTGCACGTCGCTGCTCGCCTCGACGGTGCGCGGCCCGACCGGGTCGGCCGTGGTCGTGTACGTCGCGGTGGCGGTCAGCGGGTACGCGTCGGTGGTGACGTCGCCGCGCGGCGTGACCTCCCAGGTGGTGACGAGCTCGCCGCCGCTCGGCAGCGTCCCGGCGGACGTGGCGTCCGTCGCCTCCACCTCCCAGCCGTCGGGCACGTCGAGGGCGACCTCGACGTCGGCGACGTCGGCCGGCTCGAAGACGCTGAGCGTGGTCGTCACCGTGTTCGCGACGTCGGGCTCGAGCGAGGCCTTCGCCGGGGCCACGTCGAGCGACGCGCACGCCGGGACCTCGTCAGCGACTCCCAGGTCCTCGACCAGGAAGTCGTCGAGGATCAGGTCGGCCTGGTCCCCGCCGCCGACCGCCTTGCGCAGCCCCACCCAGGTGTCGCCGCAGGTGGAGCCCACGACCTCCTGGCTGAACCGCTGCGTGCTGCGCTGCTCGCCGATCGCCGTCGCGCCGGTCTCCACCGACACGGGCTTCCCGGAGGCCACGGAGTCGTAGCCGGTGACCCACTGGTAGTAGCCGCCGCGCCCGGACTGGTAGTCGAAGCTCACGCGGTAGCGGTGCCCCGGCTGGAGGTCGACCGTCGCGGGGGTGGTCCGGTACACGAGGCCCTGGTTCTCCTCGTGCGCCTTGAGCGACCAGGCGTCGCCGATCACGTCGTCCACGAGCTTGCCGTTCCAGCCGGCCTGCGTGTACGGCGCGTGCTTCGACGCGAGGTGGGTGCGCGGGTCGGTGACGCCGCCGGCGTCGCCCTTGACGAACGGGCCCCAGCCCTGGGGCACGGACTCGAAGTCGTCGAACGCGACGACGTCCGCGCCGTCCGCGCGCAGGTCGGCCGGCGCCGCCGCCCGGTCGGTCGCGACGACCCGCAGGTCGTCGAGGCGCACCACGGCATCGCCCTCGCCCGCGCGGACGGTCAGCGTGGGCCGGGTGGCCTCCTTGACGTCGAACACGACCTGCACGCGCTGGTAGTACCGGCTGTGCTTGTCGTCGGCGGCGACCTCGTTGCGCGCGGTCGAGCGGTGGACGGTCACCGACGCGCCGTCGACCGACCGGCCCGGGCCGGTGACCTCGAGCGTCGTCGGCCGCGACGCCCCCGGCTGCACCTCCACCCACGCGCTGGCGGCGTAGGTGCCGGGCTGCAGCTCGGCGGTGCGCTGCGCCACGGAGGCCTTGCCGGCGCCGAGCTGCGCCACGTGCTGGCCGTTGCTCAGCCGCTCGCGGGTCACGGTGCCCGACGTGCGGTAGGCGGCCAGGCCGGCGGCGTCGAAGCCGGGGTTCACGAGGGGCGAGCCCTCGCCCCACGCGACCTTGCCCGCGGTCGGGGTGGTGAAGCCCTTGCCCGGCACGTCCGGGTAGAGCACGTACGGCTGCCCGGCCTCGGCGTCGACGGTGACCTCGCCGCCGCGCACCGGCACGACGCCGACCTTCTCGCGGCCCGTGTCGGTGAGCCGGTACTGGGTCAGCGACGACGCGCCGGCGAGGGTGCCGGGCAGGTCCCACGTGGTGGAGCCCCCGGCCGGGTTGTAGTGGTACAGCTTGTCGCCCTGGGCCACCTTGCCGGTGGCACCGGGCGCGTCCGCCGCGCTCCACGGCAGCAGGTACGTGTCGCCGCGCGCGACGACGGCGTCCCCGACCCGGATCTCGCGGTTCGCCGCGCTGGTGCCGCGCGCCGAGACGCCGTCGGCGAAGTCGATCTCGTCGTCGGTCCAGCGCTCGATCTCGTGGTGCTGGAGGAACTTCGTGGTCACGTTGTTCGACCAGATGTTCTTCGTGAAGGCGTCCCAGTCCACCTGGCCGGTCCAGCCCTCCCACTCCACGATGCGGGCGTTGCCCAGCAGCGGGTGCGGGTTCCAGGTGTCCTTCTCGCCGTTGCGGATGAACCGCACGATCTGCGAGTTCAGGCCCTTGTTCGAGGCACCGCCGTAGTTCTCGTCCGAGGACCAGTGGCTCCACAGCGAGTCGGCCTCGAACTTGTCCGACCACTCCGTGGCGAGCTGGAACCCGTTCGCCTTCGCGGCGTCCGCGAGCCCCCGCGCCTGCCACCCGTAGTTGTAGTAGACGTCGACGTAAAGCATGTCGAGGTCGCCGCCGGTCTCGTCGGCGAGCTGGCCGATGCGCGACGCGAGGTCGCCGCTGGTGATGTCGCGGCGCTGGTCGATGTAGTACGACTGGCCGAGCCAGTTCCAGCCCTTCGCGTTCTCGTCGACGAGGTCCTCGTCGAACGCGTCGGCCTCCGCGTACGACTCGGTGGCGTTGATGTGCACGCCGAAGTCGGCGTTCCAGTCGCCGCCGGACCGCAGCAGCCGGCGCATGTCCTCCAGGCCGCCGGCGCGCTCGTTGTAGTTGCCGCCGTAGTCGGGGTGCGCGGAGTCGTGCCCCTCCGACCCGTAGCCCTTGAGCAGCGCCATCTGGCCCAGGCCGTCCGTGGCCAGCGAGATGTGCTTGACGTCGTCGAGCGTGCGCAGGAACGGGTGGGTCGCCTGCGACGCGAAGTTGAACGGGATGTGCGTGACGACCCGGTCGGGCACCTGCTCGGCGCCCTTCGCCTTCGGGGCGGCGTCGCGGTAGGCGATCGCGCCGTCCTGCCAGTCGACGACGCCGTCGTCGTTGGCGTCCGGCGTGAGCACGACGGTGGCCTGCGGCAGCTCCTCCGTGACCGACGAGCCCTTGGCCCGGTAGGTCCACGCGCCGCTCCAGACGCCGACGCGGACGTCGTCGCCGTCGGCACGCGCCTGGCGCTGCAGGCGGTTGCGCTCCTGCGCGGCCTTGCCCGCCGCCTCGTCGTACACGCTGTTCGTGACGACGGACGCCGCCAGGCCGTTGGCGCTGACGATCGCGTAGGCGGACCCGACGGGCGCCGGGTTCGTGGCCGTGCCGCGCGTGACCGAGGCGAAGGTGTCGCCCTTGCCGTTGCGGTCGGGCGAGATGACGGCCGTGGCGACCCGCGGGTCGGTGTCGGCGGACGAGACCGAGAGCAGGTCGTGCCCCGGGATCTCGAGCGTGCCGACCCGGTGCTCGGCGGTGTCGACGATCTTCGTGATCTCGAAGCGCACCTGGTTGTCGTGCACGCGCAGGGCCGCGTCGATCGCGACACCCGGGAGGTCCGCGAACGTCAGGCGGTAGGTGGCGGCGTCCGCCGTCGCGCCGGTGCGCTCCACGGTCACGTCGTGCGCCGTGCCGTCGATCGTCACGGCGGTCACCGGGCGGGTGCTGCCGGCCATCGTCGCGCCGGTCGCCCGGTCGGTGTAGCGCAGCACCCGGGGGAAGTCGTCGGCGACCTGGACGTCGAGCGCCGCCGAGCGCAGCGTGGCGGCGTCGTCCGCCGCGGTGGCTGCGGGTGTCACGGCGGACGCCGCGTCGGTGGTCGTCGTCGCGGTCGCCGCCGGCGCCGCCACGAGGCCCGCGCAGCCGGTCGCGAGCGCCGCGGCCAGGGCCACGGCGCCGCGCGCGGTGCGTGGTGGTAGGGATCGTCGTGCCATGCGGATCTCTCCTTCTGTCGGGCGGGTCGTCCTCGACCCGCCAAGGGCGGTCCGTGCTGGTAGAGCGTGCTTTCCGGACGTGCTGGTCAGAACTCCTCGACGTACTCCTGCGCGGCGCCCAGGTCGGGGCCGGAGAGCAGCTCGAGGTCCGTGCCGGCGCGGTGCTGCTCGAGCACCGTCACCGTGTTCTCCCCGCGGCGCAGCAGCGGCGCGGGGACGTAGAGGGTGCGCTGCGGGCCGACCTCCCAGTAGCGGCCGACCAGGACGTCGTTCACCCAGACGAACCCCTTGGCCCAGCCGGGCAGCGCGAGATACGTGTCGGCGGGCTCGTCGACGACGAGCACGGTGCGGGCGAGGATCCCGGCGCCGGACCCTGCCACGGGTTCGGCTGCGGGACCGTCGGCGGCGGCCCACAGGGCGTCCGGGGCCAGGGTCGCGAGGGGGACGGGCCGGGACTCCCAGCCGTGCACGATGCGCCGGTCCACGAGGACGTCGCCGACGATGCCCTTGGGCTCGCCGAGGCGCGGGCCGTAGTTGACGCGCCCGAGGTTCTCGACGAGCAGCTCGAGGGTCACCTCCGCGCCCGTGCCGGTGACGACGACGCCGTCCGTGGCGGTCGCGCGCTCCAGCACGCCCACGGGCGCGCCGTCGACGAGCACCGTGGCCCGGTCGTGCAGGCCGAGCACGGAAACCCTCGACTCGCCGGCGGGCAGCCGGGTCCGGGCGCGGTAGGCCACGAGGCCCGCGTCGAGACCGAGCTGCTCGAAGGTGCGCGGACGGGGCGAGCCGTCGCCGGGTCCCGCGAGCGCGTCGAGGGCCGGCGCCGCCGTGCGCATCTCGGGGGTCGGGAGCGTGCGCGGCGCCAGGCGCGCGGGCGGCTCCAGGGCCGCGTCGTCGCTCTCGTCGCCGCCCCCGTCGTGGGGCACGTGAGGCGACCGGAACGGCTCGAGGACCTCCCGCATCGCCAGGAACTTCGGGGTGATCGTGCCGTCCTCGGCCACGGGCGCGTCCGAGTCGTAGCTGGTGACGGTGGGCTGCAGCACCGTGCCGTCGTGGTTCGCGCCGGCCCAGAGGCCCGGGTTCGAGCCGCCGTGCGCCATGTAGAGGCTCACGGAGCCGCCGAGGTCGAGGATCTGCCCCACGGTCCGCGCGGCGTCCTGCGGGTCGCGCGTGTGGTGCTCCTCGCCCCAGTGGTCGAACCAGCCGTTCCACATCTCCGCGACGAGGAAGGGCTCCGGGTCCGCACGGCGGCCGGCGAGCAGGTCGCGTGCCTCCCGCGGCTTCGAGCCGAGCGTCGCCGCGGCGAGGACCCCGGGCAGGGACCCGCCGTCCTGCATGAGATGGGTGGCGCCGTCGGCCGTGAAGACGAGCTCGTCGATCCCGTGCCGGGCGAGCGCGTCGCGCACCCAGGAGACGTAGGCGTGGTCGTCGCCGTAGCTGCCGTACTCGTTCTCCACCTGCACGGCGACCACGGGTCCACCGCGGCCGGCCTGCAGCGCGGCGACCCGCGGCAGCAGCTCGGCGAACCACCGCTCGACGGCGTCCGTGAACCGGGGGTCGACCGTGCGCAGCGCGATGCCGGGCGTGCCGGTGAGCCAGGCGGGCAGGCCGCCGTTGGACCACTCGGCGCAGATGTACGGGCCGGGCCGCACCACGGCGTCCATGCCGAGCTCGCCCACGAGGCGCAGGAACCGCTCGACGTCGCGGTCGCCGGCGAAGTCGAACCGGCCGGGCGCGGCCTCGTGCCAGTTCCACGGCACGTACGTGTCGACGGTGTTGAGCCCCATCGCACGGACCCGCACCAGGCGGTCGCGCCACAGGTCGGGGTGCACGCGGAAGTAGTGGACCGAGCCCGAGAGCACGCGGTGCGGCACCCCGTGCCGCAGCAGGGTGGTCCCGTCCGTGGTGAGCGTCGCCGTCACTTGAGCGCCCCGTTCGCCAGCCCCGAGCGCCAGAACCGCTGCAGGGACAGGAACGCGACGATCAGCGGCACGACGGCCACGAACGCGCCGATGATCACCATGTGCCGCTCGATCTGCCCGGACTGCACGAGGGCGTTCCACGTGACCAGGCCGACGGTGACCGGCTTGAGGTTCTCGTCGATCAGCACCTGCGACGGCAGCAGGAAGTTGTTCCAGATCTCGACGAACTGGAAGAGGAAGATCGTCACGAGCGCGGGCGACATCATGCGCAGGCTCACCCCGAAGAAGATCTTGCCCTCCGCGGCGCCGTCGAGGCGCGCGGCCTCGACCACCTCGTCCGGCACCGACTGTGCGGCGAAGACGCGCGCGAGGTAGACGCCGAACGGGCTGACGATGCTGGGCAGCAGCACCGCGAGGTACGTGTTGACGATCCCCACCTGGGAGAACATCAGGAACAGCGGCAGCGTGAAGAGCACCTTCGGCACCAGCACGGCGCCCAGCACGACGGCGAACAGGACGCCGCGCCCGGGGAAGTCGAACTTCGCGACGGCGTAGCCGGTGGCCGCCGCGACGAGGGTGCCGACCCCGGCGCCCACGATCGAGTAGAGCGCGGCGTTGCCCATCCAGGTCGCGAAGATGCCGTCCTTGTAGGCGAACAGGTCGGCGATGTTGCCGAACAGGTCGAAGTGGCTGAACCACAGCGGGTTGCCCGCGAACGTGTAGCCCGCGTCCTTGGTCGCCGCGACGAGCAGCCACCACAGCGGGAAGAGGAAGTAGGCGCTGGTCAGCACCAGCACCCCGGTGACGAGCACCCGGCTGCGGAGCGTCGTCTCCACGGTGTCGCGTCGGGGCCGCACGGCCGTGCGCGGGGCGCTCACGAGGACCTCCGGGAGGTGAGGCGGAAGAAGAGGACGGACAGCACGGCCACGCCCACGGCGAGGATGACCGACTGCGCCGCGGCGTACGGGTAGTTCGCGGCGGTGATCGACGACTGGGCGGCCATCAGCGGCGTGAACTTGGGGCCGATGGTGCCGGTGCTCGACGAGAGCACGAACGGCTCGTTGTAGAGCTGGGCGGACCCGATGATCGAGAACACGGCGGTGAGCAGCAGGGCGGGCCGCACCAGGGGCACCTTGACGTGCCAGGCGATGCGCCACGGGGAGGCGCCGTCGAGCTTGGCGGCCTCGAGCACCTCGCCGGGGATCCCCTGGAGCGCGGCGTAGATGATGATCATGTTGTAGCCGGTCCAGCCCCACGTCACGACGTTGGCCACGGACCACAGGGTCAGCTCCGTGCCGAGGAAGTCCACGGTGACGCCCGTCGGGGCGAGCAGCTGGTTGATGGGGCTGCCGGTCGGCGAGTAGAGGAACGACCACATGAGCGCCGACACGACGGTCGGCACCGCGTACGGCGCGAAGCTCGCCAGCCGGAAGAACCCCTTGCCCCGCGCGGAGGCGGAGTCGATGAGCAGGGCCAGGCCGAGCGCGAAGCCCAGCATCACCGGCACCTGCACGACGCCGAACAGGAGCACGCGGCCGAGCGACGCGACGAAGCCGGAGTCGTTCAGGGCGGCGGCGTAGTTGAACCAGGGGTCGAAGACCTCGGTGGGCGGCGTCAGGCCGAGTGCGTCCCGCTCGATGCGGAACAGGCTCTGGTAGACGGCGTAGCAGATGGGCGCGACGTACACCGCCAGGAACAGCACGACGAACGGCGCGACGAACCGCAGCGCGACGCGGGAGGTGCGGGAGCGCGGGCGGCGCGCCCGCGGGGGCACCACCCCGGGCGCGGTGGCGCGCCCGGGGCGGTGCTCCGTGGAGATCGTGGCGGTCACGGTCACTCGCCGACCGTGATGCCCTGCTGGGAGAGCTCGTCGATCGTGGCCGCCTTCGAGCTGTCCAGCGCGCCGGCGACGGTAGCGTCGCCCTGGCCGGCGTAGGCCTTCTTCATGTCCGCGGCAAAGGTGCCCATGAGCGTGGACACGCCGGGGCCCCACTGCCAGCCCTCGGCCACGTTCGCGGCCGCGTCGACGAACACCTCGTCCACGACCTGGCCGCCGAAGTAGTCGTCGCCCTGGGTCAGCAGGACCGACTTCAGCCCCTCGACCGAGGCGGGCAGCGTGCCGGCGGCCTCGATGACCGCGTCCACCGCCGTGGGGTCGGTGGACATGAAGTGCGCGACCTCCCACGCGGCCTCCGGCTCCTCGCAGCCGGCGAGGACGGCCGTGGCGCTGCCGCCGACGTTGCCGGTGGTGGCCTCGCCCTTCTCCCACGTGGGCAGCGGGGCCACGGCCCAGGAGCCGGAGGCGGCCGCGGCCGAGTCCTTGAGGATGCCCTTGAACCAGGCGGCCCCGACGATCGTCGCGATGCTGCCGTCGGAGAGCCCGGCGGCCCACTGGTCGCTCCAGATGCCGGCGCCGACGAGGCCGTCGTCGATCAGGCCCTGCCAGTAGTCCGCGACCTTCTGGTTCTCGGGCGAGTCGTTGGTGATGGACCACGTGCCGCCGTCGACCGTGTACCAGGGCGCGCCCGCCTGCCAGGAGAAGCCCGTGTAGTCGAAGTCCTCGTACGTGCCGGTGAGCGCGACGCCGGCCTTCTTGAGCTTCTCCCCCGCGGCCTGGTACTCGGCCCACGTCGTGGGCACGTCGATCCCGTGCTCGGCGAAGACGTCCTTGTTGTAGAAGAGCACCATCGGACCCTGGTCCTGCGGGGCGCCGTAGACGCGGTCGCCGACGGTCACGCCGGACCAGCCGGCCGGGGTGTAGGCGTCCGCGTCCTTCGAGGCGATGTCCGTGACCTCGAGCAGGTTGCCCTCGGAGACGAAGCTCGGCATGGTCTCGTAGCCGACCTGCGCCAGGCAGGGCGCGTCGCCGGCCTTCACGGCGTTGCGGATCTTGTCGTAGCCGCCCTTGTTGCCCGGCTCGATCTCGGTGAACTTCACCTGGACGTCGTCGTGCGCGGCGTTGAACGCCTCGGCGGCCTGGTCGTAGCCCTGCGCCCAGGTCCAGACCTCGATCGTGGTGGGCTCGCCTTCGGCGCCGCCCGCCGGGTCGCCGCCGGCGCACGCCGCGAGGCTCACCGCCGCCACCGCGGCCACGCACGCCGCACCAGTCGCACGCGCCGACCCGTTCACCGTCGAACGCTTCATCTCTGACTCCTTCTGACCACTGTGTACCGAGGAGCGGCACCGCTGCCGCACGAGGAATGCGAGCACCATAGCCGGTTCTGATATCCATAACAACCAGTCGGAGACGCACGGTATATGGCCGCTTCCCTCCCGAACCGTGATCCGCTTGTTATGGTCATCACGACGAGCGGTACCATCGAGCCCGCAGCGGGCCGGGACGGCCCGCACGACCAGGGACCGGGGTGAGCCGTGGCACGGGCGTCATCGATGAACGACGTGGCGCGCATCGCCGGCGTCTCCGCGCAGACCGTCTCCCGCGTCCTGTCCGACCACCCGCACGTCAACGCCGCCACGCGCGCCAAGGTGCTGGCGGCCGTCGAGGAGACCGGCTACCGCCGCAACCGCCTCGCCCGGGCGCTCGTCACCGGCCGCAGCCGCACGCTCGGCGTCGTGACGCACGAGACCGACCACTACTCGACGTCCGCGATCCTCCTCGGCGCCCAGACCGCCGCCCGCGCGGAGGGCTACTTCGTCTCGACGGCGACGACGCCGTCGCTGTCCACCCCGGCGGTGGCGGAGGCCGTCTCGCGCCTGCTCGACCAGGGGGTCGACGGGCTCCTCATGGCCGTGCCCGTGCGCGAGGACGCCTCGCTCGGCGACCTCACCCGCGGCCTGCCCACCGTCGTGCTCGACGGCATGCGTTCGTCGGCCACGGAGGTCGTCGCCGTCGACCAGGTCGAGGCCGGCCGCCTCGCCACCGAGCACCTGCTCGGCCTCGGGCACCAGACCGTCTGGCACATCGCCGGCCCCGAGTCCTGGAACGACGCGATCGGCCGCACCGCCGGCTGGCGCCAGGCGCTCGAGGACGCGGGCCGCACCGTGCCGCCCGTGCTGCACGGCGACTGGTCGCCCGAGTCCGGCCACCGCAACGGCGAGCTCGTCGGGCGGATGCCCGAGGTCACCGCCCTCTTCGTCGCCAGCGACGAGATGGCCTTCGGCGCCGTGCGCGCCCTCGTCGAGCTGGGGCGCCGGGTGCCGCAGGACGTGTCGGTCGTCGGGATGGACGACATCGCCCTCGCGGCCTACGCCTCTCCCCCGCTCACCACGGTGCGCCAACCGTTCCACGACGTCGGCGGGCGGGCCGTGGAGCACCTCCTCGCACTGCTCGCCGACCCGGACACGGTGCACGAGCCCGAGGTCGTGCACCCGGAGCTCGTCGTGCGCGCGTCCACGGCGCCCGTCACGGACGCCGCGGACCGACCCACACCTGCTGCACGTTGACGAACTCACGGATCCCGTGCGGGCCCAGCTCCCGCCCGTAGCCGGAGCGCTTCACCCCGCCGCTGGGCAGCCGCGGGTCGGTCTTGACGATGCCGTTCACCGCGACCTGCCCGGCGGCGATCTCGCGGGCCAGCTCCTCGCCCCGCTCCGGCGTGCTCCACACGCTCGCCGCGAGGCCGTACTCGGTGGCGTTCGCGGCCGCGAGCGCCGCGTCCGCGTCCTCGGCCCGCAGCACCGCGGCGACCGGTCCGAAGGTCTCCTCGCAGGCCGCGGTCATGTCCGGGGTCACGTCGTCGAGCAAGGTGGGCGGGTAGAACCAGCCCGGGCCGTCGGGCAGCTCGCCGCCGAGCAGCAGCCGGGCGCCCGCCGCCACCGTCTCGGTGACCTGCCGGTGCAGGGCGGCGCGCAGGTCCTCGCGCGCGATCGGGCCCACCTGCGTGGCCGGGTCGCGCGGGTCGCCCACGCGCAGCGCGGCGAGGCGGTCGCGCAGGCGCCCCACGAGGGCGTCGTGCACCGGCTCCTCGACGATCACCCGCTTGGCGGCGATGCAGGACTGCCCGGCGTTGATGATCCGGGACAGGGCGATCGTGTCGGCGGCGGCGTCGAGGTCGGCGTCGGCCAGCACGACGCACGGGTCGGACCCGCCGAGCTCCAGCACGGCCGGCTTGATCTCGGCCGCGGCCAGGCTCGCGACGGCCGCGCCGCCGCGCGACGACCCGGTGAAGGACACGGCCTGCACGCGCGGGTCGCGGATCACGGCCGCGACGTCCGCGGTCTCCAGCGGCAGGTTCGCGAAGACGCCGTCGGGCGCGCCCGACACGGCCAGCGCCCGCGCGAACACCTCGCCGTCCGCCGCCGCGCAGCCGGGCACGTGCGGGTCATGCTTGAGCACGCCGGTGTTGCCCGCCATGAGCGCGGGCGCGGCGAACCGCAGGGCGAGCCAGAACGGGGCGTTCCAGGGCAGGATCCCCAGCACCGTGCCGAGCGGCAGGTGCTGCACGTAGCTGTGCGTGGCGTCCGACGCGATGTCCTGGGGCGCGAGGTAGGCCGCGGCGTGCTCGGCGTAGTGCTCGGCGCACCAGGCGGCCTTCTCGACCTCCCCGACGGCCTCCGTCGCCGGCTTGCCCATCTCCTGCGTCATCAGCGGGGCCAGCTCGCCCGAGCGGGCGCGCAGGTCGGCCGCGACGGCGCGCAGCACCTCGGCCCGGCCGTCGAACCCGCGCTCCCGCCACGCCGCCCTCGCCTCCTCCGCGGCGGCGAGGGCCGCGTCCACCTGGGCGGGGCCCGCGGCCGGGACCTCGCGGACCACCTCGCCCGTGCTCGGGTCCGTCGCGATGAGCATCGTCATGCCGTCTCCTCCTCGGTGCCGTCGGCCGTCGGGCCGGGCACGAGGGTGAGGGGCTCCCCGTCCCCGCGCTCGTCTCCCCGCACGGCGCCGTGCTCGGGCTTGCACGTGAAGTCCTGGTCGAGCGTGAAGAACGACTCGCACCCGTCGGCGGTCACGCGCACCGTGTCGGAGATGCCGACGGTCTTGTCGCCGTCGACGCCCCACATCCACGGGATGATGTGGAACGTCATCCCCTCGCGCAGCACGCGCGGGTCGCCCTGGTTGAGGCTCACGATGTAGCCCTCGTCCCAGCTGGGCGGGAAGGCGATGCCGATCGAGTACCCCGAGCGGGTCACCAGCCGGGCCCCGACGCCGTTGTCGGAGATGATGTCGCGCACGATGTTGTCGGCGTCGGACACCGTGAGCCCGGGCCGGATCGCGGCCTCCACCTCCGCGAGCGCCAGCTTCATCCGCTCCTGCGCCACGAGCATGCTGCGCGAGAGGTCGTCGAGCACCACCGTGCGCATCATCGCCGTGTGGTAGCGGCGGAAGCAGCCGCCCACCTCGAGGAACACGTGCTCGCCGGGCCGCACCGTGCGCCCCTCCCACGTCGCGTGGCCGATCATGCTGCGCGGCCCCGACGCGACGTACGGCATCACCGCCGGGAACTCGCCGCCGGAGCGGAACATCGCCGACGCGATCTCGGCGGCGACGTCGTTCTCGGTCACCCCGGCGACGACCGCCTCGATCCCCGCCGCCATCCCGACCTCGGTGGCGCGCGCGGCCCGCCGCATGATCGCGATCTCCGCGTCGGACTTGATCACCCGGCCCTCCTCCACGATGCCGAAGCAGTCGAGCAGGCGACCGTCGGTGAACGAGTTGTGGATGTAGTCCTGGTGGTAGGCCGGGAAGTAGTAGCTGTTGCGCTCGTACCCCACGTCCTTGGTGTCGAGGCCGAACTCGCGCAGCGACTGCACCAGGCTCTGGATCGCGTCGCCCGTGTCCGGGTACGGGCGCGTGAGCTCCACCCACGTGCGGGCGTGCACGTTGGACTCCTCCATGCTGCGCGTGATCATGAACGGCTCGTCGGTGAGCGGCACGACCAGCGCCTGGAAGAACGAGTACCCCGTGGTCTGGAAGTCCGTGAGGTACATGAGGTTCTCAGGATCGGTGATGACCACCGCGTCGAGCATCCGGTCCGCCATGCGGCGGCGCAGGTCGCCGAGGCGGCGCTCGTACTCCTCGAACGGGAACGTCATGTCGTCGCGCTGCCGCATGCGGCCTCCTTCTGCCTGTCACGCGTCCCCGGCGGGATTGCTCGAGGGCGCTAGAGCGTGTCGCGCACCGCCCCCGCGAGGACGTCGAGCCCCTCGCTCAGGTCGTCGTCGGGGATGGTGAGCGGCGGGATGAGCTTGAGCACGCGGCCGCCGCTCCCGCAGGCGCCGATCAGCAGGCCGCGGTCGAAGCACTCCGCGACCACCGCCTTCGCCAGGGCGCCGTCGCCCAGGTCGAGGCCCTGGATCATGCCGCGCCCGCGGACGGCGAACCCGCGCCCCTCGGGGCCGGGCGCGTCCTGCGCGAGGGACAGCAGCACGCCTGCCATCCGCTCGCCCTTGGCGCGGACCTCGGTCATGAGGGCGTCGTCCTCGAAGTAGGTGAGTGCCTCGCGACCCGCGACGAACGACAGCCCCTGCCCGCGGAAGGTGCCGGTGTGCTCCCCCGGCAGCCAGCGCGCGTCGTGCTCGGGCTGCACGAGGTTCATCGCCAGCGGCGTCCCGTAGCCGCCGATGCCCTTGGCCAGGCAGATGATGTCCGGGTCCAGGCCCATCCCGTCGAAGCTGAAGTAGCTGCCGGTGCGGCCGCAGCCCACCTGGATCTCGTCGATGACGAGCAGCGCTCCCACGTCGCGGGCGAGCTCCTGCACGGCCCGGAGCCACTCGGCGCTCGCCACGTTGACCCCGCCCTCGGCCTGCACCGTCTCGACGACGAACGCGGCCGGTGCGGCGAGGCCGCTGGAGACGTCGGCGAGCTGGGCCCGGTAGGCCTCCAGGGACTGCAGCCCGCCGCCCGGGGCGGTCTCGAACGGGAGCCGCACGACGTTCTCCAGCGGCACCCCCGCCGCCGCCCGGAAGAACTCGTTGCCGGTCAGCGCCAGCGACCCCAGCGTCATCCCGTGGAACCCGTGCGTGAACGCGACGACCTCCCGCCGCCCGGTCACCTTCCGCGCGAGCTTGAGGGCGGCCTCCACCGCGTTGCTGCCGGTGGGGCCCATGAACTGCAGGCGCATCGACATCCCGCGCGGCTCGAGCACCGTGCCCACGAACGCCTCGATGAAGTCACGTTTGGTGGTCGTGGCCATGTCGAGGCTGTGCGCCACCCCGTCGGCCTCGAGGAACGCGATCATGGCCCGCTTCATCCGCGGGTTGTTGTGCCCGAAGTTGAGCACGCCCGCCCCGGCGAAGAAGTCGACGTAGCTACGCCCGGCCTCGTCCACCTGGCGCGCGTTCGACGCCGAGGCGAACACCGTGGGGTACGTCCGGCTGTAGCCGCGGATCTCGGATTCCCACTTCTCGAAGACCTCCATCTCCCACACCTAGTTGCTCGCGGCGCGGGGCGCAACAGGCGGCGCGGGTCAGTCGGCCCCGCGGCGGCGTACGAGGTTCGCCAGCGGCGAGTAGCGCGGCACCCAGCGTGCGAGGGCGGCGGCCGACGCCCCACCGAGCGCCGCGGTGGCCCACACCCCCGCCGCGAGCGAGCCGAGCGCGGCCCCCGCCGACAGGAGCAGCGGGCCCAGCGCGTCGCCCGTGTCCTGGAAGAGCCGCCACACCGACAGGAACGTGGGCCGCACGGCCGCGGGCGCGACGTCGGCCCCGAGCGTCATCACGATGCCCGACCCCATCCCGTTGCCGACGCCCAGCACGGCCGCGACCACGGTGACCGCCGCGACGGTGTGCGCGAACGGCAGCAGGGCCAGGCCCGCCGCCATCGTGAGCATGGACGGCACCGCCACCCACAGCCGCCCGAACCGGTCCATCACCTTGCCCGCCGGGTAGAACAGCAGCATGTCGAGGGCACCCGAGACGCCGAAGACCAGCGAGGTCACCTCGGCGTCCAGGCCCAGGTGCTCGCCCCACAGCGGGATGACGGTCTGCCGCGCGCCGCGCACCGCGCTCACCAGGAGGATGGCGACGCCGAGCGTCGCGAACAGCTGCCGGTGGTCGCGGGCCACGGCCGCGACGGAGACCCGCGGCCCGCCGCCCGCGCGCGGCAGCGGGGCGCCGGCCCGGGGCTCCGGCGGCACCAGCGCGAGCACGGCCACCGCCACCAGCGCCGCACCGGTGCCGAGCCAGAACGCGCCCTGCAGCGACGTCGCGGCGATCACCGCGGCGCCCGCGAACGGCCCCAGGAACAGCCCGATCCGGTGCACGCCCGCCAGCGTCGACAGCACGCGCGCGCGCCGCAGCGGCGGGGTGATCTCGGTGAGGTAGGCCTGTCGCGCGAGGTTGAACACGGCGTTCGCCGCGCCGAGGGCGAGCACGCCCAGGGCGAGGCCCCACAGCGCGGTGGTCAGGGCGATGGCGGTGAACGCGAGCACCGCGACACCGCCCGCGAGCAGCATCGCCGTCCGGTCCCCGAGGCGCTGCGCGAGCGCGCCCGCGGGCAGGTCGAACGCGATCTTGCCGAGCGGCAGCAGGGCCGCCACCAGCCCCGCGACGGTGAGGGTCGCGCCGCGGCCCGTGGCCGTGACGGCGACGACCGGCAGCAGCGCGCCGATCCCGATCTCCAGCACCAGGGTGGGGAGGAAGGCCCCGAGGACGACGCTGCGGAACGGGAAGAGGGGCGGGGACGGCACGCACCCTTCCTATCGCACGCGCGCCCGGCGGCGGCGGGCCGTCCGGCGGGCCGTCGGTCGCGGGTCGCGTCACCGGCTCGTGGCACCCTCGGGGCCATGACAGGCACCCGGGCGTTCGTCGGCGCGTCCACCCTCGACGACGGCGGCCTCGCCCTGGCCCTCGCCCCCGGCCTGGCGCCCGGCGGCCCGGAGGCGTCCCCGTCGTTCTTCCACGGCTTCGCGACCCACCCGCAGGTGCTCGCCCGGTCCCTCGTGACGCTCGCGGACGTGACCGCGACCCGGTACGTCCAGCCCGCGCCGTCCACGCAGCGCGACCCGGTCCTCACCGCGCAGGGCGACCGGCTGCGCGCCGAGGTCTTCTCCGCGTGCAACGGCGTCTACGCCCGCCTGGACCTCCTCGGCGACGGGCTCGACGGCGGCGAGATCGGCTCCGGCACCACCAACGTGGACCTCGGGCCCGACACCCGGCGCGCCCTGACCGGCGTGGGCCGGGCGGACCTGCTCCACCTCGACGTCGGGGTCGGCGGCCTGCGCGTGGCCACGCCCGGCGTGCAGGTGGTGGAGCGCCCCGTCGAGATGCCGCCGCGCTGGGTGCGGGCCCTCGGCAACGCGGCCGAGCTGCACCACGGCCTGGCCCCCGTGCTGCGGCTCGACGGCGCCGCGGCGCGGTCGTTCGTGGCCTCGCTCCCGGCGGCGACCTCGACCGCGCGCTCGGGCTGGCTCACGGCCGCACCCTCGGGCGCCCGGCTCGCGCCGCGCCGCTCGGCAGGGTCGGTGCACGTGAGCGGCCTGCACCGCCTCGCCGCGCTGAAGCGGCTGCTGGTGCACGTGCGCGGCGTGACCGTCTACGGCCCGGCCGACGGCGGCGCGGGCCCGGCGCTGGTGGAGGTCGCGCTGCCCGGGGCGCGGGTCAGCGTCGGCCTGACCGCCGAGCCGTGGCGCGGGCACTCCGGGGAGGGCTCGCTGCTCGACGGGCTCGCCGCGCCCGAGGCCTCCGGCGACGCCGACCTGGTCGCCGCCCTCCTCGCGTTCGAGCCCGTCGTCGACGTCGCGCGCCTGGCCCGCGACGCGGCCCTCGACGACGCCCGCGTGCGCGCCGCGCTCGCCGTGCTCGCGGCCCAGGGGCGGGTGGGGTGGGACGCCCACGACGCCGCCTGGTTCCACCGCGAGCTGCCCGACGACCCGGGCCGCCCCGAGCGCGACAACCCGCGCCTGCGGGCCGCCCGCGCCCTCGCGGCGAGCGGTGGAGCGCGGCCCGACGGCGACGGCTTCCTCGTCCGAGGCAGCGGCGGCGACCACCGCGTCCGCCTCGCGCCCGGCGGTCACGGCCCGGACACCTGCACGTGCACCTGGTACCTGCGGCACGGCGGTGACAGGGGCCCGTGCCAGCATGTGCTCGCGGCCCGCCTGGGCGCGGCCGCGCCGCCGGCGCAGGGCCGGTCCGACGACGAGAGGACCCCGCACCCGTGAGCTCCGTGCCGCGCGTGGACACCGACCTGGCCACCCCCGCCCTCGCCCGCGCGGTCGAGATCTTCCGGGAGCTCGGGTGGGACGGCGCCGACCCCCAGGATGCTCCGACGCTGCCGCTGGGCTCCCCCGCGCAGCAGCGCGAGGCGCTCGCCGGGCTGCGCCGCGGCCCGTGGCAACGGCTCGGCACCCTGGACGAACGCTCCTGGGGCTGGACGGCGTTCACCACCGCCGACCTCGACCTCCTCACCCTGTTCGCGCTGCGGCTGGGCGTCGACGCCGCCCGGACGGTCCAGCTCCTCGCCCGCACGTCCCGGCTCCCGGCCGACCTCGTCGCGAGGGTGGTGGCCTCCCGCGGACCGGAGTTCGCTGCCCAGGTCGTGGCCCGCGGGTACGCGTCGACGAGCCGGCTGTGGGAGCACTCGATGTCCTCGCTCGGCGACGTGGCGACCCTGCTGGTGCACCGGCTCGGCCTGGACGTGCCGGACGACGTCGAGTACCTCAAGGACTGGGCGGCCTTCGCCGCGGCCGAGCTCACGGGCGACGCGGTGGACTGGCTGTTCACCGGGGAGCCGCTCCCGGCCGGACTGGTGCCCCCGCGGTACGCGGAGCACGCCCGGGCCGCGGTCACCGTCGGGCTGCCGGCGACGGGCCCGTTCGGGCGGACCTACGCGGCGGCCGTCGGCGCCGGCTGGCTCGACCGGGACGAGGCCGTCGACCTCGCCTTCCGGGCCCTGGACGCCGCGACCCGGCCCGGCGACCGCAAGGCGTGGGCCGTCGTCCTCACCGCGCCCCCGACCGCGCGCACCCCGGGCCTCGCCGCGACGCCCGCCGAGATCCTGGCACGCGCGGACCTGCTGGTCGGCGTGCTGGCCACCGGCGAGGCGCCGCTGGTCGAGGCGTTCGCTCCCGCCCTCGTCGAGGGCGCCGACCCCGCGACGCTCGCCGACGTCCTGCTGGTGTCGCTGGCGGTCGCCACCAAGAAGGCGCAGCGCGCCGTGCTCGCGGCCGCGTCCCGGCGGGCGTCGTCCGACAGCGGCGCGGGGCCCGAGGTCGTCGAGCTCGTCGGGGACCGGGTCGCGGAGCTCGCCGCCGGCCGGGACCCCGCGGTGGCGCGGGCCGCGCGCGCCGTCCTGGAGGCGTGGGGCGTCGCCCCGGCGAAGCCCGCGCGGCCCGCCGGACCTGCCGCGACGGCTGCCGCGACCGCCGGGCGTTGGCGGCCCACCCCGCCGGTCTGGACGCCGCCGCGGTTCGCGCCGCCGGAGGCGACCGGCGCGGAGCTCACCGCCGCGGCCGCCGCGCTCACCCTGCAGCCGGAGGGCGCCGCCGACCTCGCCCTCGAGACCTTCCTCCACCTCGCCGTCCAGGTCGCGCGCCGCGACCCCGAGGAGGCGCGCACCGCGCTGCGCGGCGTGGGGCCGTCGTGGCAGCCGGGGCTGGGACCGGTGCACGCCTGGGTCCGCGGCGAGCAGCCGGAGCACGGGTTCGACGCGAGCGGCGCGGTCTACGGTGTGCTGCACGCCCGCGACCACGGCGTCGTCGAGCGGCTGGGCGAGGTGCCGAACCTGCTGTCGGCACCCACCCGCGTGGACCTGAGCGTCGACCCCGCCGACCTGGCCGACCGGCTCGAGGAGTACGCGTCGTCCGGCTCGCCCGCCGTCGAGGCCGACCTGTTCCTGGCGCTCACCCGGCTGGACCTCGCCCGCGCGACGCCCGAGGTGCTCGACCGGCTGGGGGCGCTCGAGGTGCCCGTCGCGGGGCAGCGCGGCCGGGACCTGCGGCTCCTGGCGGGCCCGGTCGTCGTCGCGTACGTGGCCGACCCGGTCGCCGAGCCGGCGCTCGTCCGCGACGAGCGCTGGGACTGCTGGCGCGCCGCCCCGGTCGTCCTGCCGCGCTCGCTGCACGGTTTCCCCCGCCGCATCGACACCCGCGGCTACGCGGGCCACGACGCGTACGCGGTGTTCCCGGGGTGGGGAGACGCCGCCGCGGAGGGCCTCGTGCACAGCGAGGACCCGGCCCTCGGCGTCACCCTGCGGCAGGCCGCGCGCCGCGCGACGCCGTTCGGGCCCGCGGGCGCGGTCGCCGTGCTCGGCGCCCAGCGGGGCTTCCACGAGCGGGCGGCCGAGGACGGCTCCGCCGCGGCGCTCGAGGCGTGGGACCGCGGCCTGCTCCGGCCCGGCGTCGCCGACGCGGCCCTGCTCGACCTGCAGACCACGCCGCGCGCCCTCGCGGCGTTCGCCGCCGCGGCGGTCCGCCTCGCGGACGACGGGCTCGCGTCGGTGGTCTGGCCGGTGCTCGACGACCTCCTCGCCGCCTCCCAGGCCCGGACCCGCCTGCTGGCCGGCACCGCGGAGCTGGCCGAGGCGATGCTCGCCCTCGCGCCGGACGCGGCCGCCGCCGTCGCGACCGGGGTCGCCGACCCCGCGGTCCTCGCCGTGCCAGGGTTGCGGCGGCTGGCCGCACGGCCGGGCTCCTCGCGGGCCGTGGTCGCCGCGCGGGAGACCGTGGCGGCGCTCCCGCCGGTCGCGGGGGAGCCGGTGGCCCCCGCCCCGGCGGCACCGGCACCCGTGGGCGTCCCCGACGACTTCGACGCCGTGTGGCCCGCGGGCGTCGCGACGCTGCCCGCCGTCGACGACGGGGTCGGCGTCACCGCGACCTGGCAGGACCCGGACGCCCCCACGAGGCTGCTCGCCCTCGACCTGCGGCTCCCCGCCCACCCCGGCCGCGTCTACCGGGTCGTCAAGGTGTGGGCGTACGACCTGGAGCGCGAGGGCCAGTGCGCCGCCGTCGCGCGCGCCGAGGGCGAGGAGCCCGACACGTCCGGCTACCCCACGCGCGGCACCGAGGCATGGCTGGCCTGGGACGCGGAGGCCGGCGTGCTGCGCGCGCACGAGCACCGCAACCGCACCGAGGGCACGGGCGGGCCGCTGCGGCCGCCGGCCGGCGGAGTCCCGCCGCGCAGCGCGGCCCTGCACGCCGTCGCCCTGTCCATGCTGTGCCACGAGGGCGACGCGGGGATCGCCGGGGAGCACGTCGTGCGCGAGCTGATCGAGAGCGGCGGCATCGGCTGGGCGGGCGTCCGCCTCGCCGCGCGCGCCCTGGTGACGCAGCCCGCGGCGAGCCCCGCGCGCATGGTCCGCGTGGTGGAGCGCCGCCCCGCCACGCTGCCCGCCCTGTGGCCGGTGCTCACCGAGGCGGTCGCCGCGGCGGGCGCCACCGACGGCCCGCTGCCCCGCTGGCTCCCCCGCGTGCTCGACGTCGCCGGTGCGGCGCTGCCCTACCTCGCGGAGGCGGCCCGCCGGGGCCTGGTCCCGGCCGACGCGGCGACGTTCCCCGGGCTGGAGGCGATCGCCGCGCGGCCCGGCCGCACGGTGGGGCCGGCCAGGGCCCGCGCGCTGCTCGCCGCGGTCGGGGCGCAGGGGCTCACGCGCGCCGCGTCGTGAGGAGCAGCGCCGGCAGGTGCTGCTCGTCGTCGGTCGGCCGCGCGACGATCTCCGCGTCCGTGACCTCGGTGGACGTCCAGTCCGCCGCCGGGAACGCGGCGCGCAGGTCGCCCGCGGTGGTGCCCCAGCCGAGCCCGGCCCGCACCGACATCGCGAGCACGGCGACGAGCGCGTCGGGCGGGCAGATCACGGCCAGCCCGGCCACGTAGGCGGCGCGGCCGTCGGCGTCGAGGGAGTGCAGCAGCCCGGAGTCCAGGACCGTGCGCGGGCGCACGTCGAGGCGGTCGAGGTGGCGGGCGTCGGCCACCTCGAAGCGCACCTCGCCCGGCGGCTCGAGGATCGCCTCCGCGGCCCGCTCCCGGGCGCGCGAGATCGCGTGGGCCGCGCCGTCGACCCCCACGACCCGGTGCCCGGACCGCGCGACGGCGAGCGCCAGCACGCCGGTGCCGCACCCGGCGTCGAGCACCGGGTCCGCGAGCACCGACCGCCGCACCAGGGAGAGCAGCGCGGGCTGCGGGCGGCCGATCTCCCACGGCGGCGGGACGTCCCCCGCGTACAGGGCGTCGAAGTCGTGCTGCGGGCGTGCCTCCGGTCCGGCCATGCGCGCACCTCCTGAGCCCAGTGTGCGCGCCGCGGGCGATCCCTCACCTGTCAGGGGTGGGGCGTCTACCCCGCCGCGAGGACGGCGAACGGCAGCGCCGCGACCAGGACGCCGACGGCCAGCACCGCGGTGTCGTGCCGGGCCCACGGCGCCGGCTCCGCCCAGGTCCGCGAGCCCGCGCCCGCGAAGCCACGGGCGTCCATCGCCACCGCCATGGTCGTCGCGTCGCGCAGTGTGGCCGCGAGGACGGCGAACGTCACGGAGGCGGCGTGCCGCCCGCGGTCGAGGGGCCCGTGCCCCGGCCCGACGCCGCGGGACCGGCGGGCCCGCGACGCCTGCTCCCACACGGTGCCGAGGCGCTCGAACCGCTGGAGCGCGGCCGCGACCCCGACGACGAACCGCGCGGGCAGCCGCAGGCGCTGGCCCAGCTGGTCGGCCAGCCCGCTCGGGTCGATCAGGGGCGCGAGCGCGACGCCCGGCAGCGCGAGGACCGCGATCCGCATCCCCGCGACGGCCGCGACCTCGAGGTCGCGGCCGCCCAGCAGCCACGTCGACCACGTGACCGACGCGACCGCCACGACCACCGCGAGGTAGCGCGCCGCCGGCCCGGAGCGCCGCGGCAGGCCGACCGCCCCGCAGGCGACGACGGCGCCCAGCGCGGCGGCCGCCGACGCGAGGTCCCGCACCCCGAACGACGCGACCAGGCCCAGCAGCCCGAGCGTCACGAGCACGAGCGGGTTCGCCCGCCCCAGCACGCCGAGCGCGCCGGTCGTGCCGCCACCGCCCGTCATGCCGCGGCCACCCGGTGCGGGCGGCCCATGCCGTGCCCGTCCTCGTCCGGCCCGCCCGGCGGCAGCGCGACGCGATGGTCGGCGAGCCCGACGAGGTGGCGGTCGTGGGTGCTCGCCGCCACGGTGGCGCCGTGCCCGGCGGCCGCGACGACCCACCCGGCCACGGCGGCCCACGTGTGCCGGTCCTGGCCCACGGTGGGCTCGTCGAGCAGCGCCAGGGGTGGCCGGTGCGCGAGAGCCGCCGCGAGCGCCAGCCGCCGCTGCTCGCCGCCGGAGAGGCGGAACGGGTGCGCGTCGGCGAGATGGTCCAGGCGCAGCAGCGCGAGCACGGCGTCGACGTCCACGGGCACATCGAGCCGCCTGCCGGTGAGCGCCACCTCGTCGCGAACGCGCAGCGCGAGCAGCCCGTGCTCGGGATGCTGCGGCACCCACCCGCAGCGGCGGGCGAGCTCGCGCGACCGGGTGCCGCGCCCGGGCGACCCGGCCACGCGCCCCCGCGCGGGCCGCAGGTGCCCGGCGAGGGCTGCCACGAGCGTGGACTTCCCCGCCCCGGACGGGCCGGTGACCGCGGTGAACCGGCCCGCGGGCAGGCGGGCGTCGACGCCGTCCAGCGCGCGCGTGGTGGTGCGGCCCCGCAGGCCCCGGGTCGTGAGGTCGACGCCGAGTGCGTCGACGGTCACCTCCGGACCGGCGTCGTCCGGCGCGACCAGCGCCGCGGGCACGGGCAGCGGGTCGGGCGCCGGGGCGTCCGGGAGCCAGATGCCGGCGGCGGTGAGCGCGGCCCGGAGCGGGGCGCCCTGATCGACCCCGGGCTCGCCCCCGGGCTCGACCCCAGGTGCGCGCAGGGCGCCCGGCGCGACGTCGTGCGTGACGACGCCGCCCGGGCCGAGCACCACCACCCGGTCGAGGTGCTCCAGCCACGGCCCCACGTGGTGGTCGACGACCACCAGCGAAGTCTCCGTCCCGGCGAGCGCGTCGAGCACCGCGGACCGCACCTCGGCCGCGGCGTCCGGGTCGAGCATGGCGGTCGGCTCGTCGAGGAGCAGCAGGTCCGGGCCGCACGCCAGCGCGCCTGCGAGCGCGAGCCGCTGCAGCTCCCCGCCGGACAGCGCGGAGGTCGGCCGGTCGAGCGGGTACCGCAGCCCCACGTGGTCCAGCGCCCCACGGGCGCGGCGCCAGATCTCCTCCCGCGGCAGGCCGGCGTTCTCGGGCCCGAACGCGACGTCGCGGCCGATCCGCTCGGCGACGACGGCGGCCCCGGGGTCCTGGAGCACGAGGCCGACGACGCCGTCCACGTGGGCCGTGCCGGACAGGTCGCCCGGCAGCGGGTCGCCGAGCACGCCCGCCAGGGCGTGCAGCACGGTCGACTTGCCGGCCCCGCTGGGACCGACGAGCCCGATGCGTTCCCCGGCGCCGACGGCGAGATCGAGCCCGTCGAGCACCGGCGTCGCCCGCCCCGTCGGGCGCCAGGTGAGCCCCGCCAGCCGGGCGCGCGCGCCGCCGTCAGCCACGGGCGACACGGGCCGCCCCGGCGGCGCCGTCGGCCAGGTCCCGGCCGGGCGCGAACGCGTCCAGCACCCCGGTGCGGGCGAGGGCGCGCACCAGCGCCGCGCCGCCGAGCCCCGCGAGGAGCGCGCCGGACAGCGCGAAGAAGCCGAGGTAGGCGAGGCGGAACCCCCACTGCCAGTCGGGGTAGTAGGCGAACCACTCGTAGACGGCGCCGCACGCGCCCGCGGCGGCACCCGACAGCGCCGCCACCGCGGTGCCGAACCGGCGGTACAGGAACAGCGCCAGGACGAGCTCGACGCCGAGCCCCTGCACGACGCCCGAGACGATCGCCGAGAAGCCCCAGCCGGCGCCGAGCAGGGCCTCGACGCTCGCGGCCACGACCTCGGTGAGCAGCGCGGCGCCAGGCTTGCGGACGATCAGCCCGCCGAGCACGCCGCCGAGCAGCCAGCCGCCGCCGAGCAGGCCGGTGGCCGGCGGGAACGCGACGACGAGCCCCGCGGAGAGCAGGTGGTAGAGCTGCGTCCAGCCCCAGAAGACGACGCCGACGGCGACGCCGAGCATCGCCATCGTGACCAGGTCGACGGTGCGGTACCGCAGGCTCGCGCGAGCCGTCCCGAGGACGGTCGGACGCATGATGGGCGCGGACATTCCAGGTAACTCCCTTCGCCGGTGCTAACCGGAGCAGGTTCCAAGGGTCTGCGGCTCGTGCCCGCACTCTCAGCGCCCCTTCGACGGCGCTCCCCTGTCATGGGTGTCTTCAGTTGTGCGTCAGGTGTGACGTCACCTGCGGCGGCCCTCGATGCGGCCGCAGGACCGACCCTAGGCGACGGCGTCGTCGACGCAAGGCCGTCCCGCCCCGTGGGACCCGGGTACGCGAGAAGGCCCGGAACCATGTGGTTCCGGGCCTTTTCGTCGGGGTGGAGCTGAGGGGACTCGAACCCCTGACCCCCTGCATGCCATGCAGGTGCGCTACCAGCTGCGCCACAGCCCCGAGAACCGGCGATCCATGGCCGCGAGCGACCCATGTTTCGTCTGATTCGGTGTGTTCCTCCGGGCTTGCGCCCCTCGGAACGTCGATATCTTAGGCAGACTTCGGGCCAGGTTCCAAATTCCAGTCCGGACCGGCCTGCCAGTGGTCCAGCGGGTACCCGGCCCCCACGTTGTGCGCCACGAGCCGCCACGCCGGGACAGCGCCGGCCCCCGCCCGATGCAGGTGCGACCAGTGCACGTTGTGCATCCCGGCCAGCCCGCGCCACGAGGTCGGGTCGAGGCCGAGCAGCGCCGTCACCCCCAACGAGATCGCGGCGCCGTGGGAGACGAGGACCAGGGTCGCGTCGTCGTCCAGCTGCTCCGCGTGCTCGGCGACGGCCTCGGCCATCCGCGCGGCGACCTCCGCCTTGGACTCCGCTCCCGCTCCCGCCGGCTCGGCGCCGCGGCGCCAGGCGGCGTACTCCTCGGGCCAGCGCGCGGAGAGCTCCTCGCCCGTCATGCCCTCCCACTCGCCGAAGCCACGCTCGCGCAACCGCACGTCGGTCTGCACGGGGGCGCCGCCGAGCGCGTCCGCGTACGCGGTCGCGGTCTCGAGGGCGCGACCCAGGTCGGAGGAGACGATGCGCGTCGCGCGGTGGGACGACGCGAGGGCGGAGCCGCCCTCCCCCGCCTGCCAGCGGCCGACGTCGTCGAGCGGGATGTCGATCTGCCCCTGCAGCCGCAGGGACGCGTTGTACGCCGTGCGGGCGTGGCGCAGCAGGACGACGGTCCCGGCCGTCACCGCTCGTCGCCCGCGAGACGGATGGCCCCGTCACCCGCGGCGTCGCCGTACTCGGCCGCCGCGGCTGCGCCGTCGCCGCCGCGCGCGTCCTCGGGCAGGTCGATGGCCGGGCAGTCCTTCCAGAGGCGCTCCAGCGCGTAGTAGACCCGGTCCTCGGCGTGCTGCACGTGCACGACGACGTCCCCAAAGTCGAGCAGCACCCAGCGCGCCTGGGCCTTGCCCTCGCGCCGGATCGGCTTGGCGCCGGCCGTGATCATCGCCTCCTCGACGGCGTCCACGATCGCCGAGACCTGGCGCTCGTTGGTGCCCGACGCGATGAGGAACACGTCCGTGAGGACGAGCTGCTCGCTCACGTCGAGCGCGATGATCTCCTGCGCCTTGCGGTCCGAGGCGGCCCGGGCGGCGACGACCGCCAGCTCGACGGCGCGGGGGGTGGCGGTCATGCGGCGGCTCCAGGCGGGGAGGTCGTAAGGGAGTGGACCACCGCGGGCGCGGCGGAGTCGGTGCTGAAGCTCTTGTCGTCCGAGCCGGCGAGGAGCAGCTTCCACACCAGCAGACCGAGCACGAACGCGACGACGACCAGCACGATGTAGTGCAGCCAGGTGTACGACGCCTCGGGCTCGTCCCAGTCCTCGTCGTCCTCCTCCTCGACCTGCGGCGCCGCCGAGCGGGCCCGCACGGGCTGCTCCGAGG
>NZ_JBSGUW010000016.1:0-86687 GCF_053608125.1 Isoptericola sp. NPDC055063
CCCGCGCCGAGGAGCGGCACCTCGACGACGGGGAGGCCGAGCGCGTCGAGGGCCGCGCCACCCGGTCGGGTCGAGGCCACGAGCAGGATCGGCGCCTCCGTCCCGGCGAGGGCCCGGCCGAGCTCGGCGACGGCCCGCGGGGCCGCCTCGTCGACGTCGAGCACCCACGCCACGCGCGCCAGCACGGTCTCGCGGACGAGGCGCTGCAGGGTGGTCGCCGGCCCGGCAGGGCCGGGGTCGACGGCGTCCGCACCGAGGAGGCGCGGCCACAGGCCCGCCGCGGCGCAGGCGGCCGCGGCCAGGGCGCGCGTGGTGCGGGGCTGGGGCCCGCGCATCACGACGGGTGCTCCCTCGGTCCACCGGCCCACGACGTCGCCGACGAGCGCGGCGAAGGTCTCGCCCAGCCGGGCCGGGACGTCCAGCGGACGGCTGGCGAGCTCCAGCTGCTCGTCCAGCCCCTCCACGCCCACCAGGTGGTGGACCACCCGCTCCGGGGGCACGAGCGGGCTGGTGAGCACGGCGTCCGGGTCGGCCAGGCGCAGCAGCTGCCAGCGGCGCAGGGGGCGGCGGTGGGTCAGGGCGTCCCAGTGGGCCCCGGGGAGCCGCTCCAGCGCGGTGGCGAACGTCAGCCGGGGGCCGCCGCCGTGCTCGGCGAGCTCGCGCGCGACGTCGCCCACGAGGTCCGGCCCGCAGGCGAGCAGCAGCACCGACCGCTCGAAGGCGGACAGTCCCAGGCGGTCCTGGAGCACGTCCAGCGGCGCCGGCCCGCCCGCCCGGGCGCGCACGCCCGCGAGCGCCCGCTCCGCCGGTGCCGGGTCCGCCCCCCTGAGGCGTGCGCGCGCCACGGTCAGCTCGGCGACGGTGAGGTCGCGGCGCTCGTCGGCGGCGGTGTCGGCGTCGGCGACGACGCCGGGGGTGGTGTCGCCGGCGCCGTCAGCCGTCGCGGCCGCACGGCCGGGGGCGAGGGTCACGGGACGGTCACCGCCGGGGCGTCGTAGGTGCCGCCGGCCCCGAGGGTGGGCAGCGACTCCACGCCGTCGACCGTGACGCGCACCAGCCACGTGCCGGGGACCAGGTCGTCGTCGGGGAGGTCGAGCGCCGCGACCGGCGGGCCGGCGGGCACGGGCGGCAGCACGGCCGCGACCACGGGCTGCACGGTCCCGGGCAGATCTGGGTCCGGTTCGCCCGGCTCCGCGAGCCGGCCCAGCGTGACGGCCGCCCGCTGCCCCTCGCGCAGCGGCGGCGCGACGGGGACGTGGACCTCTCCCCCCGCCACGGTCACCGCCCCCACGGTGGGCACGACGACGAGCGGCACGGCGTTCGACCGCCCCACCACGCGCTCCGGCTCGCCGGTCGCCGCGTCGGCGGGGCGCACGTGCACCACCTGCAGCGCCTGCACGCCCGCCGGCACGGCGTCGGTCAGCACGACCGTGACGCGCGCGGCCGTCGACCCCGGCGCGGGCGCCAGCCGCGTGCGCCCCACGACGACGAACGGGTGCGCGGACGCGAGCCCAGAGCCCTCGACGACGAGCGTCGACCCCGTGGTGGCGGGCCCGCCGTCGGCGGTCGTGACGGCGGCGACCTCCGCCCGGGCCAGGGTGCGCACGTCGATCCGGCGCGTGCGCACCGGGAGCACGCGGCGGGGCGGGTCGTCGGCCTCGACCAGCACGACCGTCGCCATGTACGCCTGGGACAGCAGGTACGGGGTGCCGAGCACGCCCCACAGCTTGGACAGCTCCTCCAGCGACAGGGGCGCCGGGCTGAGCTTGACGGGCTCCGCCTGCCCGGCGAGGTCGGCGTGCTGCAGGAACGCCGTGTCCGTCTCGGCGCCCAGGAGGTCGATCGCGTCCTCGACGACGTCCTTGGTGAGCACGGGCGTGGCGGCCAGCGCGAGCGCGGCGCGCGTGAGGAGGCGCTGCGGCTCCAGGGCGGGCTCGTCGCCGTACGCGGTGACCAGGTAGTGGAGGTCGAGCGCGGCGAGCGGGCGCGCCACGAGGGCGCCCGCCCCGCTGCGGGTCGGCAGGTCGGTGAGGTTCCACGCGTGGTTGGGCGTCACCTGGTAGAGGAAGACGTTGAGGCCGCGCGCCGGCGCGTCGTCGGAGCCGAGCGCGGCGAGCTGCGCGGGCCGCAGCGTCGTGACCTTGCGGCCCGCGACGGGGTCGGGCTCCGCGTCGACGGCCCGCTGCAGCACGGCCCGCAGCGTGGCGGTGACGGCCGCGATGGCGTGGGTGTTGCTCATCGCCACCTCCGCTGCTGGCGGGCGAGGTAGTCCGCGTGGTCCACCCGGGCGACCGCGCGCGGGGCGCGGGGCGGTTCCGGGGTCGGGCGATGCACCTCGACCCGGTCCACGTGGACGTGCACGACGGCGCCCGGCGGCGCCTCGACGGGGCCCAGCCCGGGCGCGGCCAGGTCGTCCGCGCCGCCGGGCTCGAGGAGCCCGCGCTCCGCGAGCGCGGGCGCGACGTGCGTGCGCAGCAGGTCCTCCGGGCCGAGCGCGGTCGTCGTACGGTCCGGCTGCGATCCCGCAGTCCGGGCGCCTGCGTCCGGGCGGCCGTGACGTGCGTCCCCTTGCCTGCTGCCCCGTCCCGACCCCGCGAGGCGGAGGACGGGCGTCCCTCCTCCAGGACGCGGGGACGATGCGCCGGGCGCGACGACGTCGCGTGGCCCGGCGCCGTTCGTGGCCCCGTCGTCCCGGGCGTCGTCGGGCCCGACGTCGTCCTGCCCGGCGTCGTCCTGCCCGGCGTCGTCCTGCCCGGCGCCGTCCTGCCCGGCGCCGCTCCAGGTGTCTCGCCGGAAGTCATCGGTCCGGCCGTACCAGCCGTCGTCACCGTCGATGCCCGGCCCGCCGTGGGCAGGCGCGCCACCGACGACCCGTCCTGCCCGGCCGGCGACCGCGGCGCCCGGTCCGGCGGCGCCGAGGCCCGCGCGCCGAGGGTCGGTCCGTGCGCCGCCGGCGGGCCCGCCGGGTCGGCGAACGGACCCGGACCCTGCGTCGCCGGGCGCGGCGCCCCCGGATGGCGGGGCCGGTGCGACGCCTCGTGGCGCTGCCCCGGAGCCGACGTCGTCCGAGCGCCGACCGCCCGCCGCGACCGAGGACCCGGGCCCGTCGCGCCCGGGCCACGGGTCGCCGCCCGCGTACGCCCCCACTCCCGTCGCGGCGGGCGCCGGTGTGCCTCGCTGCGCGGTCCCGCCGTGCGTGGACGTCTCCCCCGCGCCTTCCCCCGCCCGGTCCGGCGCGGGCACCTCCGGCGCCCCGCGGCCCGCGGGCACCGGCCCGGAGGCCCAGACGTCCCGGCGCCCGACGAGCCGCGTCACCGATCCTTCCCCCGCCCCGGCACGCGTGGAGCGCTCCGCGATCCGGTCGAACACGTCGCTCATCGCGCCCCGCCTCCTCCCCGCACGAGCACCTGCTCCGCGAGGGCCAGGTACTCCGCGCGCCGCGCCGGGCTGAGGTCGAGCACCTGCGGCTCGGTCCACCCGAACGCGGCGGCCAGGGTGGCGACGTCCGCGAGCTCGGCCCGCGCCTGCTCGGCCACACGGTCGGTGAGGAGCGACACGACGTCGACGTCGGCGCGCACGTCCGTGTCGCAGCCCGGGCAGCGCAGGCGCACCGACACGCCTGCCGCCCCCACGAGCCGCTCGGCGGCGGCGGCGACCCGCTCGGCCAGCTCCGGGTCGGCGAGATCAGCGCCGTCGAGACCAGCGCCCGCGGGCCGGCGCACGCAGCGGTGCCGCAGGGCCGCCGCGGGGTCGGGGGCGGCGAGGGCGGCGAGCAGGTCCGCCGTCGTCGGGGCGCGCACCTCGACCGGGCCGACGGCCTCGACGTCCGGCACCTCCGGACCGTCCAGGCGGCCCGCTCCCACACCGTCCCCGACCACACCGTCCCCACCCACGGCGACGCCGTCGAGCGGCAGCGGGACGTCGAGGAGCTCCCCGCACGACGGGCAGGTGACGACCGTCTCGAGCACGTCCCCGGCCCGCTCCCGCAGCTCCGCGAGCGCCGCACCGGCGGCGGCGGCGAGGGGCAGCGCGCACGCCGCGTCCAGGTCCGGGGCCACCCCGCGCGCCACCAGCACGGCCGCCCCGCGGGCGGGCGGCGCGGTGGCCGCGAGCGCCTCCCACAGGGCGAGCGTGGGCGCGGGCCGCCCGAGCACCGTCCGGCCCGCCGTCAGGGCTCGACGAACGACGGCTCGGACGGCTCGGCGACGGCGACGTCGCGCTCCCAGCCCTCGTTCTCGAGCTTGATGGTCTGGATCGCGACGCCGTTGGCGTTGGCGTCGAGCTCGGGCATCGGCTGGTACTCCGACACCCACGCCCGGTACACCTTGTAGGCGAGGACGAGCTGCCCCGCCTCGTTGTACAGCTCGATGATGAGGTCCTTGCGGAACCCCGCGAGGGACACCTCGGCGCCGAGGCCCGCGCCGTAGTTCCACACGGAGTTCGCCCACCGCTCGAACTCGACGTCGTGCGTGACGCCTCGCTCCAGCGTGATCGCCTCGTACTCGGTGCGGCCGGGCGACTTGCGGCTCGACGACGGGTCTCCGCCGTGGCGGTGCTTGACCACCTCGGTGGTCTTCTTCAGGGCGCTCACCTTCGACACGCCGGCCACGTACTTCCCGTCCCACTTCACGCGGAACTTGAAGTTCTTGTACGGGTCGAAGCGGGTGGCGTTGACCGAGAACTCAGCCATGTCGGGCTCCTGGTGTCGGGCTCCTGGTCGGGGGGGCGCTACTGCGCCGCCGCGGCCGTCTTCTGCTGGACCGAGATGATGACGAACTCGGCCGGCTTCAGCGGCGCGAACCCGACCTGGATGTTCACGACGCCGCGGTCGACGTCGAGCTGCGTGGTGGTCTCGGCGTCGCACCGCACGAAGAACGCGTCGCGCGGGCTGGTGCCCTGGAAGGCACCGCGCCGGAACAGGTCCTGCATGAACGCCCCGACGCTGAGCCGGACCTGCGCCCACAAGGGCTCGTCGTTGGGCTCGAAGACGACCCACTGGGTGCCGCGGTACAGGCTCTCCTCGAGGAAGTTCGCCAGCCGACGCACGGGCACGTACTTGTAGTCGTCGCTGAGCACGTCCGACCCGCGCAGCGTCCGCGCCCCCCACACCACCGACCCGGCGTCGCGGAAGGTGCGCAGCGCGTTGACGCCCACGGGGTTGATGCGCCCGTTCGCGTCGTTGGTGAGGTCCTGCTCCAGCCCGACGACCCCCGTGAGGGCCGCCTCCAGGCCGGCGGGCGCCTTCCACACGCCCCGGCCGCCGTCCGTGCGGGCGAAGACGCCGGCGACGGCGCCCCCGGGGGCGAACGTGTCGAGCTGGCCGCCGCGCAGCGGGTCCGCGTGCCGCACCCGCGGGTAGTACAGCGCGGCGTAGCGGGCGTTCTCGCCCGTGACCGCCGCGTCCGTGACGAACGTGCCCACGTCGTCGAGCGCGAGGCCCGGGGGCGGGTCGATCACGAGGAAGGCGCGGCGCCTGCGGGCGAGGTCGGCGGCCACCGGCCAGACGGACGCGTCGAGCTCCCCGGCGGGGGTGGGCGGCGGCACCACGAGGATGTTGACGAGGTCCACGGTCTCCAGCGCCAGGAGCCCGCGGCCGCCGCCCGTGTAGTCGTCCGCGCCGACGGGCCCGCCGTCGGAGCCCTGGTCGGCCGTCGCGACGGTGACCGGCACGAGGGCGCCGTCCGCGTCGACGCCGCTGGCCGCGGGCCGTGTCGTCGGCGCGCTTCCCGTGGCCCGGACCAGGCGCGAGGACGCGAGCAGGTGGGTGACGCGCGCCGGACCGTCCACGACGGTGACGTTGCGGTACACCTCGACCTCGTCGCCCAGGCGCAGGGTGAGGGTGAACAGGTCGTCCGCCTCGACGCCCTGGCCGGCGGCGATGTCGGTCGCGTCGGGGTCCGCGGGGTGCTCGACCGTCGCCTCCAGGCCGTTCGCCCAGGCGCCGGGGCCGATCGCCTCGAGGGTGAGGCCGCCCACCGCGAGCCGGGCCGCCGTCGCCTGCAGGTCGGCGTCGGCGTCGTCCAGGTGCGCCACCCGCACGACGAGGGCCGGGCCGCCGCCGTTGAGGTAGAAGTCCCGGACGGCGTACCCGAGGCCGCTGGTGCGCACGAGGCCGCCGAAGGCGCGCTCGAACTCGGAGAAGTTGCTGATCGGGACCGGCACGTCCACCGGGCCGCGGCGCGCGACCCCGACGAACGCCGTGATCGACGTCGCCACGCCCGTGACGGTGCGGTTCCCGCTGGGTACCTCGGTGACGTACACGCCCGGGTAGCTGGTGGCGATGCTCATGACGGCTCCTTCGACGGTCCAGGCCACTGCGAGCATCGCCCGGGGACGTCAACCGGCCGTCACGGGCCCGTCACGCGGGGCCGCGGGTCCTGCCGCGGCAGGCGCGACGTGCCCGAACGTCTCCGTGACGTCGTGGTGACCGCCCGGTGACGAGCGCCCGCGACGCTGGTCGGGTCGAGGTCCCGGCCTGCCCGGGCCCGTGCCGCACCGCTCCCTGGAGGTCACCATGGTGCAGATCTCGCTCAGCGCCAGCGTCAGCGTCGCCGGCGGGCCGGTGCTGCCGGTGGGCCTCACGCTCGCGCCGGACAGCTACGTGGTCTCCGACGCCGTCCTCGCGCCGCAGGGCCAGGCCGGCGACACCGCGGAGATCCCGCTGGTGCCCGACGACGTCGCCCTCACCCTGCTCGCGGTCGCCGCGACGGAGGCGGCCACGGGCAAGGGGGCGTCCGTCACCGTCGTCCCGGCGCACGACACCACCGACGGCGACCCGGTCGCCGTCGACGGCACGTTCGTCCTCGCCAACGCCGACGTGCTCGGGCGACTCGTGACCGACGGGCCGCAGGTGTTCAAGGTGACGAACGAGGGCACCGTGGCGGCGAGCGTGCGGCTCCTCGCCGCCTTCGAGGAGGTGTGAGGTCGTGGCCGAGAACGTGCCGTGGCAGGTGCGCCAGACCCCCACGGGGCCGGTGCCCGTCTACATCCTCCAGTTCGACTCCGCAGGTCGGCTGACCTCACCGCGCTCCCTGGACGCCCTCGTGCACGACGCGGCCGACGCCACGGACGTCGTGCTCGTCTCCCACGGGTGGAACAACGACTGGGCGGCCGCGACCTCGCGCTACGACCGGTTCTTCGACCGCCTCGACGACGTCGTGCGCTCGCAGGGGCCGCCGCGCGACCGCCCCTACCGGCCCGTGTACGCCGGTGTGCACTGGCCCAGCACCGCGCTGGTCATGCCGTGGGAGCGCGGCCCGGACATCGCCGGGGGCGGCGACGGGCTCGCCGGCGAGCTGGCGCCGGAGCTCGCGGCGCTCGACGACGACCTCGGCCCCGAGCAGAGCGCGGAGCTGCGGGCCGTCCTGGCCGACCCGGGCGCCGGCGAGTCGGGCTGCATGCGTGCCGCGGAGATCCTCGCCTCCCTGCCGCGGGACGGGGACGGGGACGACGACGCGGCCGGCGGCGACACCGCCACCGACACCGACGACGACAACGACAACGACCAGGTGCCCGCCGACGGCGCCGAGCTGCTCGCGCTGTGGGCCGACGCGCGCCGTCGCCTCGCGCCCGCGGCCGTGAAGCCCGGCGGCATCATCGACGAGGGGGCCGGTCAGGTCGCCGCGGGACCGCAGGCGGCCGGTCTCCTCAACCCGCTGGAGCTGCTGCGCGGGGGTGTCCGCCTCGCCACGGTGCGGCAGATGAAGGACCGCGCCGGCCGGGTGGGCAGCGCCGGGGTCGCGGACGCCGTGCGCCGGCTCTCCGACAGCTCCGGAGCCCGGCTGCACCTCGTCGGGCACTCGTACGGGTGCCGGGTGATGCTCTCCGCCGTCGCCCACGGGACGGCCCCGAGCCGCGACGTCGACTCGGTGCTGCTGCTGCAGCCCGCGCTGTCCGCCTGGGCGTTCGCGCCGGACGTCGGTGGGCACCCGGGCGGGTACCGCGTCGCGCTCGACCGGGTGCGCCTCCCGGTCCTCAGCACCTTCTCGGCCCACGACATGCCGCTGACGCGCGTGTTCCACCTCGCGATGCGGCGCGCGTCCGACCTCGGGGAGGCGGAGATCGCAGGCCGGCCGCCGTCACGGTTCGCCGCCCTGGGCGGCTTCGGCCCGCAGGGCCTCGGCGCCGAGGCCACCACGCTCGCGCCGATGCCCGACGTCGGCGGTCGCTACCCCTTCGGCGCCGGGTACGCGGGACCGCCGCACGAGATCGTCGGCGTGGACGGCACCTGGTGCATCCCGGGCCACGGCGAGGTCGAGTCGGTCCAGACGGCATGGGCGCTGCTGAGCCAGGTCCGTGCCCCGGCGGGTGCATGAGGAGGCCGGCGATGGCGATGGCGCTGCGGTCGGAGATCGGCCTGCCGACGCTCCGGATCCACCTCGACCACGACGCGTCCCACGCGCTGTTCTCCGTCGTGCGCGGCCGAGAACGCCTGCTCGAGGTGGCGCGCTGCCCCCTCGGCGAGCTCGGCCTGCCGCCGTCCGTCGCCGGCCGGGTGGACGACGCGTCCCTCACCGTGCCGGACGCGGTCCTGGCGCGGCTGCGGACCGCGGTGGCCGACCTCGACGAGTCCCCGATCTCCCCGCACGACGTGCTGTGGCTGGAGATCCCCGTCCCGCGCGGCCAGCTGCACGTGCTGCCGTGGGAACGCCTGCTCGCCCCGCTGGGCCGGCCCGTGTTCCGCCTGCCGTTCCACCCGGTGCGCGCCGAGCGTCCCGGACCGCACCTCGACGTCGCGCTCTGCTGCAGCCTGCCGCCGGGCGGGGGCGACGACCCGGCCGCCCTCGTGGCCCGCCTGGCGGGCCAGTACGTGGCCCACACCCCGGGCGTGCGGGTCCACGTCTTCACCGACGCCGGGTGGGCGGCCGCGACGCGGGCCGCCGTCGAGCCGCTCGACGCCGCCGGGGCCGACGTCGACGTGCACGCCCCGCCGGCCTCGGGCGCGGGCCCCCGCGCCCGGCGCCACGGGCCCGTGGTCTCCGCCCCGTGGTTCACGTGGCTGCTCGAGGAGCTGGACGGCCACCGCGTCGACGTCCTGCACCTCGTCGTGCACGGCCACCTCGCGGACGGGCACGGCGCGTTCGCGCTGCGCCCCACCACGACCGGCGAGATCCCCGCCTTCGTCGAGCCCACCGAGCTGGTCGAGGTGCTCACCCGCGTGGGCGCGGTGGCCGTCACGTTCTCGGCTCCGCCGGGCAACCCGAGCACGGCCGGCCTGCGCGAGCTCGCCGACGAGCTCGCCGGCGTGCGACCCGGCCTGACCACCGTGCACGACCTGGCGGCCGACCCCGCCGCGGAGCAGATCGGCGCCGCGCTGCACACGATCTTCGCGCGCCCCGAGCGGCTCGGCCGCACCGTGCCCGCGCTGACGTCCTGGGTGCACCCGCTGTTCGTCGAGCCTCCCGGGACGATCCCGCCGGACGTCGAGCCGGAGCGGCAGAGGTGGACCGCGGAGATGCGGCTGCTGCGCGACGGCCGCTCCGCCTTCCTCCAGGAGTCCACGCGGCGGGCCGCCACCCACGTGGAGCAGGAGGCGTGGGTCGCGTCCGCGGCCCGCAGCATCGAGCAGCTCCAGATGACGTGGCTGCCGGGCGCCGTCGACCGGCCCGTCGACGACGCCGCCACGGCGGCGTTGGAGCGCGTGTCCCAGCTGCTGGAGCACAGCGTGCGGCAGGAGTACCCCGCGAGCGACGACTCCCCGCCCGCCCCAGCCACCGACGCCGCACCGCAGGACGGAGGCCGGCCATGACCCGCGTCGTCTTCCAGATCGTCCCTGCGAACGGCGACCACGGCCTCGTGCCGCACGTGCACCTCGTCGAGCCGGTCGACGACGCGGCCGTGGACGAGCGCTTCACGTGGTCGACCGAGACGGGGGCGTACGCGGCCGACCCGGAGGTGAACGCCCACCTCGGCGCCGAGCTCTACCGCTCCCTCGCCGCCCACAAGGAGCTCGGCACGTCGTTCACCGTGGCGATGCGCAGCACCGACGACCGCGTGCCGGTCTACGCCGACGTCCTGCCCCTCAGCGGCGCGGAAGGGGTGCCCTGGGAGGCGCTGCGTTTCCCGGACGAGGGCCCGTTCCTGGCCTTGGAGCCCAAGTACGCGCTCGCCCGCGTGGTGCGCACCGCGGAGCCGCGCGTACCGCTCTACCCGTTCGAGCCGCCCCTGCGGGTGGTGGCGGTGCTGTCGTGCCTGGGCCTCACCGCCGCGGGCGAGCTGGCGGAGCTGCGCCACGCCGCCCAGGCCGCCGGCCCCGGCCGGGTGAGCCTGCTGGTCGTGCTCGGGGAGGAAGCTCTCGCCGCACCGCTCCTGGCGGAGGTCCAGGCCGGCACCGCGCCCGAGGTCGCGGACGTCAAGCTCGTCCCGCCCGACTTCCACGAGCTGCGCGGCATCGTGCAGGACTTCCGCCCGCACGTGCTGCACCTGTTCTGCCACGGGTCCGCCGACGGCACCGTGCGCCTCGCGCTGAAGAACGACTGGGGCGTCGAGAACCCGGGCACCGGCCTCGTGCTCGACAAGGAGCAGCTGGCCCAGCTGACGCGCGCCAACCGGGGCGGGTTCTGGCTCGTGGTGCTGAACTGCTGCGAGGGTGCCGCGGCGGGCGCGGCCGGCCTGACGTCCATGGCCCGAGAGCTCGTGAGCAAGGGCCGGTCGCACGCCGTCATCGGGATGCGGGAACCGATCCGCGGCGAGCTGGCGCGGCTGCTCACCAGCGGCCTGTACGGCGCGCTGGTCGACGAGCTCGGCGCCCGGATCGACGCCGCCGACGACCAGCCGCGACCGCTGGACTGGGCGGCGCTGACCGTGCTCGCCCGGAACCGCGTGGTCGACGGGCTGGCGCAGGGCACCACGCCCGCGCGGGCGCGCGACGGCCTGCGCGAGTGGACCCTCCCGGCCCTCTACCTGCGCTGGGACGAGTTCCAGCTCCAGGTGGCCCCGCCGCCCGACACGACCGCCGACGTCGCCGCCGGAGAAGCCGCCGACGAGGCGGCCGGCGGACCCGCCGTCGGAGGACCCGCCGGAGCAGCCGTCGCTGGTGCGGTCGACACGACCGACGCCCGCGCGAGCCGGCTCGAGGTCGCGGCCCTGCAGTTCGTGCTCGAGTCGCTGCCGCCGGACCAGGGCGGGACGTTCCGCGGCGAGGCCGCCGCCCGGATCCGGGAGCTCGCCGCGCGGCTGGGCGTGGCCCCCGACGTCCTCGGGGACGCGCCGTGAGCGCCGCGCCGCACGTCGGGCCCGACGTCGGGGTGTCCGTGGACGCGTGGTCGGGCGCCGGCCCGGTCACCGGCGCGTTCGCCGCGGACGTGCGGGCGTGGCTCGGAGGCCCGTTCGCGTTCGCCGAGCGGACGGCGCGGCCCGCGCCCGCGGACCCGTGGGACTGGCGACACCCCGACGTCGGGTGGGGGCTGGTGGCCCGCGAGCCCGAGGGGCGCTCGCAGGCGGACCTCGTCGCCGGCGCGGACCTGCCCGCCGACGTGCACCGCCTGGTGGAGGCCCGGGGCGGGCGCATCTTCCGCTACCGGCCGGGCGGCGCGTACGCGAGCTGGACGCTGATCGACCACGCCGCGGGCACCCAGCCGTTCCTCCCGGCGTCGCCCGCCGGCGCGGACGCCGGCGAGCTGCCCGCGTTCCTGCTGATCTACGGCTCCCCCGCCGAGGTCCCCTGGAGCGTGCAGTACATCCTCAACCCCGTCCGGTACGTCGGGCGGCTCGACCTCGACGGGCCGGCGCTCACCCGCTACGTCGACGCCGTCCTGGACGACTGGCGCGGCTCCGGGGCGCGATGGTCGTCGCCCGTCGTGTGGGCCGTGGACCACCAGCTCGGCGAGATCACCACCCTCATGCGCGACGTCGTCGCCGAGCCGCTCGCGCGGGCGATGGGCGAGGACGCCGAGCTCGCCCCCACGTTCCTCGACGGCCGCGCTGCCCCGGCCACCGTCGACGGGCTCACCGCGGCGCTCGCCGCGCACCGCCCGGCCGTCGTCGTCACCAGCAGCCACGGCCAGACCGGGCCGCTCGGCGACCTGGCCGCGATGGGCGCCGACCTCGGCAAGCCCGTGGACCAGCAGCACGCCCTGCTCGACCCCGACGCCCTGCTGCGGTCGTGGGAGCCCGACGGCGCGATCTGGTTCGCGCAGGCCTGCTGCTCGGCCGGCGCCGACAGCCCCTCGGCCTACGACCGGCTGTTCACCGGCGACCTCGCCGCCACGTTCGCCCGCATCGCCGCGCTGGGCGCGGTGACGTCGCCCCTGCCGCGCGCCCTCCTCGGGGCGGAGAAGCCGCTGCGCGCTTTCGTCGGGCACGTCGAGCCCACCCTCGACTGGACGCTCGCGTTCCCGCCCAACGTGCAGCCGCTGACGTCGCAGCTGCGGGCCGCGCTGTACGAACGACTGTTCCTGGGGCGGCCGATCGGCTATGCGATGGAGCCCTGGTACCGCCCCATCGGCGCGCTGCTGCAGGGCTACCAGGCCGCCGAGCGGGAGAACCAGACCACGTTCGGCGCCGGCGCCCGGGCCAGCCTCGACCTCATGGTCTACAGCCGGGTGACCGCCCACGACCGCGCCAGCACCGTCGTCCTCGGCGATCCGGCCGTCGCCGTCCCGGTGCCTGCGTCAGGCGGCGGCGGGTGAGCTCGAGGCGATCCCCTGAGGCCCGCCCCCGCGACACCCTGGTCATGGCGGGCGGGGTCGCCGTCGGCATCGTCCTCGCCCTGCTCGAACCCGGCGGGCTGAGCACCCTGGCGGACCAGGTCTGGGCCGCGTGGGCGATCGCTGCGTGCACCTCGGCCGGGGTCGTCTGGGCCCTCGGCGCCCGCCGGTGGGCAGCGCTCCCGGCCGACGCCCGGAACGTCCGTCGTGCGTTGACGAGCTGGCCCGCGGCGCTCCTCGGGTGCGCGGTCCTCGTGATGGTCGTGTGGATCGCCCACGACCTGATCACGGGCGGCAACTGGGTCGGCCCCGCCATCACGCTCGTCGCGTACCTCGGCATCGCGCCCACCGCCGGCCTGCTCGATGCGCTGCGCCACGACCCGGCGGACCACGGGAACCCGGCCGGGACCCGGCTCGCGCGACTGATCGACGATCGCCGCGCCGTGCGCGGTGCCGTCGCGGGGGCCGGGGCCGAGATCGCGCTGCTGACGATCGCCCTGGGCGCCCACCTGAACCGGACCGATCCGACGTCCGGGTGGGACCTCCGGGTCCTGGGTGCAGGGATCGCGGGGACCGTGGCGGTCGCGATGGTCGTCGCGCCGACGACAGCGGCGCTCGACCGACGAGGCCGAGGTCTCGCCGATCGCCTCTACCCGCTCGACGGTCTGGAGCGGGCCGACGACATCGCCAGCACGCTCGCTCGGCGCAAGGAGCTCGACCTCGCCACCGGGGCGGACCTGGGCCTCTTCGGCGAGCTCCAGCGCGCCGTCATCGTCCTCACGCCACTGATCGCCGGGGCGACCAGCGCGTGGATCGGATCATGAGCGCCGCCCTGCGGCACGACGGGACGACCCGCCCGCTACGTTCTGGTCATGACCGACACGCTGACCGACGACGCGACCGACGATGCGACCGCCGTCCGGGACCAGGCCCTGGCCACCCTCGGGCTGCCGCAGGCGTGGGCCGAGCCGGGCGGCTACCCGCACTCCCTCGCGCTGTCGGCGATCGACGCCGTCTACTCCCTGCGGGCGCGGCAGGCGGCCGTCGCCACCGTCCTCGACACCTACCGGTCGCTCCGCCGCTCCCAGGGCGCCGACCCGTACCGGGACTCCGGGAGCGACCTCCTGGCCGCCGTGGCGAGCGCGGGCGGCCCCGCGGCAGCTGCCGTCGCGCTGTTCAACAACGCGAAGGCGCCCGGGGTGCGACCGCCGCTGCTGCGGTCGGTGGCCCTCGCCGACGCCGTGGCCGCGCTCGGACGCGTCGGCGTCGACACGGCCACCGACCTGCGCGACGCGTCGCCGAGCACCCTCGCCGCCGCCCGCACCACGTGGGTCTCGGTCCGCGGGAACGGGCCGCTGTCGTGGGAGTACCTGCAGATGAACGTCGGGGCCCAGGGCGCCGGCGACGCCACCGTGCTGCGCTGGGTCACCCGCGCCGTCGGTGCCTCCCGGCCGGTGAGCACGAGGCGCGCCGAGGCGGCGGTGCAGGGCGCGGCCGACCTCCTCGAGGTGCCCCGTCGCGCCCTGCACCACCGCATCTGGTGGGTGGAGTCCGGCCGCGACTGAGCCGTTGGCCCGACCCCGCGCCGGATCACCAGGGCACGACACCGGCCACGGGACCGAAGACGTTGGTCCGGAACGTCTGCTCGAGGACGCGGACGTCGGCGAACCGCGGGCCGTCCGGCGTCGGGGCGACGCTCGCCTCGGGAAGGATCCCGGCGTTGTTGACCAGGACGTCGAGGCGGTCGAAGCGCTCCGCGACCTCGGCGGCGGCAGCCCGCACGCTCGCCGGGTCGTCCACGTCGAGCGTGACCCCCGTGACGTCGAGACCGCGAGCGCGCAGCGTCGCGACCTCCCGGCAGACGGCGTCGGCGTCCCGACCGGCCAGCAGGACGGCCGCCCCGTGCGTGGCGAGCGCCTCGACGACGGCGCGCCCGAGCCCGCGCGTCCCTCCGGTGACCAGTGCGACGGATGTCATGCGTCCTCCTGAAAGTGGGTGGGCCGGCGGTCTCGCCGGCCCACCCACTCTTGCCGCACCGTCGTCCGGGGTCTGGCGACGAACGGACGTCGCACTCGCCCCGCCGTGGCAGGTCCTGCCTATCGACCCTGGTGGGGCAACGACCGGAGGACCGTCAGCGTCACGTCACCACCCTGGTACGACACGCGGAACAGGTGGCCGCCCGCGTTCAGGACCCGCCCCTGCGGCAACGCGTGGAACCTGCCGCGGACCGAATCGCCGCTCATGACCGTCAGCACGGTGCCCGGAGTGAGGCGCCCACGGACGTCCAGCTCGAGCTCGCCGTCGAGGACGAGGTCGCCGCCGGCCCGCACGCTCGTGTGCTCGTCGTCGCCGGAGACGGTGATGGCCACCCGACCCGACCTGCTCACGGTCACGTCACCGCCGACCTCGAGGACGTCGCCGGTGGCGACGTCGGCGTCGCTCACGGACTTCGCCCTCTCGGCCTCCGCGGCGGACAGGCCCGGCTTCAGCACGCCCGAGCCGACCTCGACGCTGCCGGCCACGGCACCGCTGCCGCCGAGAGTGCCGCGCTCGACGTCGACCGAGCCGGCGTGCGTGCCCGCGACGGCGAGCGTGCCTCCGTCGACCGTCGTCCCGCCCCGGTACGTGTCGTCGCCGGTCAGGATCAGCGTCCCGGCGCCGCGCTTGGTCAGCGAGGCCTCGTAGAGGCCGTCGGCGATCTTGTGCCGGATAGAGGCCGCACGAGCGTCCATCCATTCCGTGCGCCACGCGACGGCGTCCGCGTGGCTGATCTTGTCGTACATCTCAGGGTGACCGTTCGTGACGGCCTGGACCGCCGGGTCGTTCAGGAGGCCCTGGACGACGAACGCCTGCTCGTCGAGCGAGCCGTCCGCCTTGAGGACGTTGGGGCCGAACTCCCCGGCGAAGGAGATGCCCTCCTTCTCGTAGCCCGCCAGCCACGCCCGGTCCTCCCGCTCCCGCTCCGTGATCGCCCGCTGGCCGATGTCGTTCGACCAGACGTCCAGCGGCGCCTCGTCCTGGGTGTAGGTCAGGGGGCCGAGGAGCTGGCCCGGTCCCTGGATGCCCTTGGCCAGGTCGGGGATCCCCCAGCCCCACCGGTCGTCCGGCAGCCCGTCGGGCGCGGTCCAGGCGATGGACTCCCCGGTGGGCGACGTCTGCCCCGTGCCGAGGAACCGCGTGCCGTCCGTCATCCTGTTGTTCGCCGTGGTGAGCATGACGTCGCGCACCTGCATGGGGTCCATGTCCGGGAAGCGGGAGAGCAGCACGCCCATCACCCCGGTCGCCACCGGGGTGGCCGGCGAGGTGCCGCTCGAGTTCGAGTAGTTCGTGTCCCCGGCGCTGCTCGTGGTCCGGACGCTGTTCGACGGTGTCGAGACGGACCACCACTTGGCGAGCCCCGCCTCGTTGAACCCGTACTGCTTCGTGTACTCGGGGTTGGCCTCCGTGGGCGCCTGGACCCCGCCGACCGCCACCCACTGCTTCTCCGCGGCGGGGGTGAAGAACGGGTACGCCGGGCGGTAGAACGGGTTGCTCCAGTCGTTGTTGCCCGCCGACCTCACGTTCACGGTGCCGCTGTCCTTGATGGCGTCCCAGATGGCGTCCATGAAGGACTGTCCGGGGTGGTCGGGGTTGTACTGGATCCCGTCCTTCGAGTAGCTCTTCTTGAACAGGAAGTACTGGTACTCGAGGTCCTTCTGGTACTCGTTCGGGAGCACCGTCCTCATCGCCGTGGGGTTGACGCTGTCCTTGCCGCTCACCTGGTAGGCGTGGGCGAGGTTCCCGTCGACACCCAGGTCGTTCCCCAGCCCGTCGTAGCGGGTCCGGTCGATGGTCTGGACGTAGGAGCCCCAGCTGCTGTTGATGACCTCCGCGCCCGCGTCGACCAGCGCCTTGTTCGCCGTCGACCAGTAGACGTAGTCGTGGAAGGGACCGTGGGACTGGCTGTCGGACCCACCCGTCTTGGCCACCGCCATCGTCGACCCGAAGGAGATGCCGTGCTGCTCCTTCCCGTCGCGCAGGCCGGAGGTGACCCCCAGCATGCCGGTCCCGTGCGAGTAGTCGCTCGGGTTCGCCTGGTCGCCGGCCACGGTGAACGGCTCGCCCGCGTGGAACGGGTTCGACGGGTTCAGGCCGCGGTACCCGAACCCGGACGTCCCGTAGACGCCGGTCCCCGTCACCGGCTGGATCAGGGGGGTCTGGAACGCCTTGTGCGTCGTCCGGTAGCCGGAGTCCATCATCCCGAGCGTGACGCCCTGCCCGCAGTACCCCAGGGCGTAGGCGCTGGACGCGTTCACCGCGGCCATCTGCCACGGGGCGTCGATGGCCGTGCCGGGCGACGCCGGGTTGTGGCCGGTGAAGAAGCCGTACTCCGGCGTCTCCCAGCTGGCCCGCGCGGCGTCGACCTCGTCCGGGCTCGCCGCGACGAAGGCGGGGTCCCCCGGATAAGAAAACTGCGCGCAGTCGTCGGATGACGTCTGCGCGCTCGATGGTGAGGCTGCGATGAGGACCAGCGGCAACGAGAGTGCCGGTGCCAGGACGAGGGGGATCGCTCGTCGCGACCTCCGCCTCGGGGCGGTGCTACCAGGACAACGTTCCGAAAGCCGTCTTCCCATTTCTGAACCCTCGATTCTCGAGTGTGAATCGTGCAGACGTCCAGCAAGCATCCAGGACAGTAGCGGTCGTCCGAGGGGCCCTCAAGAACCGGGACTTCCCCGGCGCGTCGACCTCACGGCCCTCCGGCCGGCCCGCCGACCTCATGGACTGACCACCCACGTCGGGTCGCCGAGGCGCGGACGATGGAGACGGTCCGCGCCGTCCACCCGTGACCTTGCGCGGCATCTTCGGCGGGCCGGCGTGGGCGGCAGCGGCCACCGTCGCGGCCTGCACCTGATGCATCTGATCGCGGACGGACGCCACGTAGGAGGCGAGCTCTTGAGCGCTGGACCGGTCCTTGGTCGCGGCCCAGTCGACGGCGGCCCGTCCGACCTCGGCCGTCTCGGCGGGGAACGTCATCCCGCACACCATCGGGCGGGTGCTGACGCTCACGTGCACGGTGCCGCCCGCGTGCCGCACGCCGTCGACCGCGTCCCGGCGCCGGACCTTGGTCTTCGTCGGCCCGACGAACCGCTCCGTCGTCGCGACGAGCAGATCGCCGACCTCGATCGCCGTCGGCACCTCGGCATCGACCTCGAGGCTGAGCACCGCGCGCGGCAAGGCCCGCTGCTCGCCCGGCTAGGTGTACCCGGCCAGGACGTTGGTGCCGTTCTTGTTGGCGTGAGGGAGGACCCCCGGGCTTAGTGGAGATGTCGAAGTCTTCACCACCCGGAGGTCCTCGTGTCCCACGCTAACGCCCGCCTCACCGTCCACGCGGCGGGAAGCTGATCGTCAAACGTCGCCGTGATGGCTGGAAGCAAGCCCACATCGCCGCGGCGATTGGCATCTCACGCAAGACGGTGCGCTACTGGCTGGTCCGGTTCGCCACCGAGGGCGAGGCCGGCCTGGCCGACCGGTCCTCACGCCCGCACCACTGCCCGACCAGAACGCCGACTGAGGTCGAGGCGCAGATCGTCACGGTGCGCACGCGCGAGCGACGCGGACGGGACTGGATCGCGGCCGAGCTCGGCGTGCCGGCCCGGACGGTCTCGCGAGTCCTGGCCCGTCACCACCTGCCGCACCTGGCCGACCTGGACCCGATGACCGGTGAACGCCTGCGCGCCTCCAGGACGACCACGACCCGTTACGAACGCGACCGACCCGGCGAGCTGGTCCACATGGACGTCAAGAAACTCGGCCGCATTCCCGACGGTGGCGGCTGGCGTGCCCACGGCCGCGAGAACCGCGAGAAGACCCGCAGCCGGACGGACAAGATCGGCTACGACTACGTCCACTCCCTGGTGGACGACCACTCCCACCTGGCCTACTCGGAGATCCTGTCCGACGAGAAGGGGCCCACCTGCGCCGCGTTCCTTGAACGCGCGATCGGCTACTTCGCTACCCGCGGCATCACCCGGATCGAACGCCTCATGACGGATAACGCGTGGGCCTACCGCTGGTCACTGCGCCGGGTCTGCGCTGCTCACGACATCCGGCAGAAGTTCATCCGGCCGCACTGCACCTGGCAGAACGGCAAGGTCGAACGCCTCAACCGCACCCTGGCCACCGAGTGGGCCTACCGGCAGGTCTTTACGTCGAACGCCGAACGAGCCGCGGCACTGGCACCCTGGATCGAGTACTACAACACCCGACGTCGCCACCAAGCCCTCGACGGCCTGCCGCCGATCAGCCGCCTGCAACCAACGTCGTGACCGGGTACAGCTAGGCGCGGACGAGCTCCGTGCCATCGGTCGGGTGCTCCGCCATCGCCACGCTGCGGATGGCCGGGTCGTCGTACGTGTTCCAGTAGTAGGTCGCCGTCCGGGACGAGAAGAGCCCGGTGTAGACGGTGACCTCGAACTCCCCCGACCCCATCGCGGCGCACCCGTCGACCATCGCGACCTGCTGCAACGTGTGGAAGGCGCGGCTGACGTTCTCCTCCTCCGTGTCCTTCGTGGGGTAGTGCGCGTTGACGTAGGCCGCGCGGACGAACCGGGACGGGGAGTAGTAGTCGCCGGGGATCCCGTGCATGTACGCCCCCGAGCCGAACGGGCCGAGCCGCGCCCTCCCCAGGGCGACCTCCTGGGGAAACTCCGGCGAGGTGTTGAGGTAGTTGCGCAGGTTCTCGTGGTGCCAGGCGAACCCGGGCTGGTTCGTCAGGACGTCGACGTCGTCGTCGAACACGTGCATGCCGTCGGCCGTGTGCTCCACCACGATCGCGCGCGTGCCGTCGGCGATGATCCAGTGGAGCAGCGAGCTGGGGTACTTGTCGTTGATCGGCCGGTCGACGATCACCACGTCCTGCAGTGCCGCCTCGACCTCCTCCACGCTCGCGAACTGCGAGCACACCCACAGCGGGAGCTCGAACGCCGCCACGTTGACCGCGCCGTCGACCGGTCCGGTGGCGTACCGGGCGTACCCCGGGAAGTTGAGCCCGGCGACCGCCAGCCCGGCGTCGTTCCCGCAGTCGAAGTAGAGCGGCGTGGACTCCTCCACGATGCCCATGCCGATGGTCGCGTGCTTGATGTCGGGGACCGCACCGAACGGCGAGCGTGGCGCGAACCCGGTGGGTGTCATCACCACCTGCTGCCCGTAGCCGCTGGTCCAGTCGAGGTTCCGTGCCAGGTAGACGCTGCCGTGGCCGTCCGAGAACCGGATTCCCGTGCACATGGAGGATCTCCCGTCGTCGTGGGACTCGTCCGCGACGCGCCGGTCGTGCCCCACGCTCGTCGGGTGGCGCCCCGCTCGCTGCCATCGTCACCCGCGGCGCACCCGGTCGCCTGGGCACCCGGCGACTCTGCGCATCGGTGCATCACCGCTCCCGTGCCAAGGATGAGAACGTGGGGTCCGCGACCGAGAAGGTCCGAGACTGGGCGTGGAAACCACGAAAGACCCGGACCCACTCTCGTAGGTCCGGGTCTTTCCGATGTCCTGATACATCACATGGTCGGGCTGACAGGATTTGAACCTGCGACCCCCTGGAGAGATCGGGCCCGGTCCGACCTGGTCCGACTGCACGCTCACATGAGCCGAAAAGTGCCGATGACCTGCATCTTCTTGGTCTTGCAGCCAACCGATCCGGGCCAGCCGGGACCGACTGCGGCCGAGGGTTTCTGGACGGTTTATGGCCTGTCCACCCCTTCCCACCTGAAGGACTCGCGTCGGAGTGGAGTCGTGCTGACTGCACTCAGAGTCTAGGTGAAGTGCCCACGGACGGCACCGACGCGCCCGGCACGCCTCGCCCACCCCCTCGCAGGCTGGACTCAACTGCCGAGGAACCCGCCGCATCCTCGCGGGCCTCTGCTCACGGTCGGGAATGCTGGGTTTTCGAAGCAGCGACTCCGCCGCCCTGACCAGCATCAACGATGCCTCTGGACCTGCCGTAGGCCACCAGTGTGCCAACGATTCGCAACTCGTGGAGCCTGAATCGCAACTGGAGCGATCCTTGCATCGTGCGTGACCGTAGCGTCATCGTACCGATCGACTCACCGATCGCCCCCTGGCAGCTTGGGGCGCAACTCACTCGCGCGGGGTCTGGCCCTGGTGGATTCGCCGACGTTGCACACTCCAACCTGCGCGGCGCCCGCCGCCGACCACGGGTCAGCGGGTTGAGGAGCATCTGATCGCTCTTGACAGAGCGAGCATGCCGGAGCATAGTCCTCACACGTGTGAGGACCTAACACGTGTGAGGAGTGACGACGATGCCACCGCACCACCTGTTCGACCGCGAGCTGACCCGACGATCCGCGATCGGAGTCCTCGGCCTGGCGGGAGCCACGGCCGTCGGCCTGTCCTGGCCACGGCTGACCGGCACCGACATCCCCGGGCGCGGCAGCGACGTCCTGACGGTCGCCATCCTGGGGACCTCGCAGGACGCCGCCTCCCGAGCATCGCTGGTCGCGGCGTTCGCCGAGGAACACCCCGACATCCCCGTGCACATCCAGGCGATCCAGGGCGCGGACTGGGGCGACTTCTTCTCGAAGATCCTCACGATGATCGCGGCCGGCACGCCGCCGGACGTGGTCAACGTGGCGACGGAGGGTGCCCAGCTCTTCGCCTCCCGTCTGGCCGAGCCCCTGGACGACTACGTCACGCGCGACGCCGCCGATCTTCAGGAGTACTTCGACGACGTCCATCCCAGCCTCGTCGAGTCGTTCATGTACGAGGGCAGCCTGTTCCAGCTCCCGGTCGACTTCAACGCGGCCAACATGTACCTGAACTCCTCGGCGCTCGCGGAGGCCGGGTTGGAGCGCCCCGCCCACGACTGGGACCACGAGGACTTCCGCGGCATGCTGCGCGCGATGCGCGACGCACGCGGGGGCGGCTTCGTGCCCTACTTCTGGACCAACCGGCTGTTCGGCGGCCTGGTCCCGTGGCTCTACGTCAACGACACGAGCTTCCTCACGGAGGAGAAGGCCCCCGGCGGCGGCTGGTTCTGGGACAGGTTCTACCCCGACGACGCCGTCGCCCGCGGAGGGGGGTACCGCTGGCTCCACGCCAACGCGGACGACCCGCGCGTCGCCGAGAGCGTCGAGTTCCTGCGCCAGATCGTGGCCGACGACCTCGGGTCCCGGCCCGAGGAGGGCGGCGGCAACGCCCTCGTCGGCCTGTTCGCGAGCGGTCGCATCGGGACCACCCCCGCCGGGGGCTACTGGGTCCAGGGGCTGCACGAGGCGGGGATGGGCGCGGACGACTTCGACGTCCAGTACTTCCCGCGGTGGCGCACCCAGCGGCACCAGTTCGGCTCCGCCGGGTACGCGATCATGAACACCTCTCCGCGCAAGGACGCCGCCTGGGAGTGGATCAAGTTCTGCGCCACACGCCCCGCGATGGAGCTCGCGCTGCCCGGACAGTCGACCACGCCTGCCCGGCGGTCGATGGTGAACGCCGAGCGGTACCGCGACACCGGCCCGGAGCACTGGTCGGTCTTCTACGACACCCTCGACCGGTTCCCGACCACCGGACCCATCCCCGCGCCGCCGCAGCAGGCCGCCGTCGAGACGGCACTCATCAAGAACGTCTCCGCCGCCGTCTCGGGCGGCCCGCAGGGGGTCGCGCCCGCGCTCGCCCAGCTCCAGCGCGACCTGACGACCGCCCTCGGGAGGACCGCATGACCGCCACCGACACGCTCGCCCGCGCCCAGCACCGACGGCAGCGCCGCGTCGCGTTCTGGTTCCTGCTGCCGACCCTGCTCGGCATCGGGATCTTCACGCTGCTGCCGATCGTCGCCTCGGTCGGCCTGGCCTTCTTCCGCTGGGACATCATCACCGCTCCCGAGTTCGTCGGTATCGACAACTTCGCCGGCATCGTGACCGACCCGACCGTCCGCGTGGCGTTCACCAACACGATCGTCTTCGTCGTGGTCGCGGTCGCGCTCCAGATCGCGGTCTCGCTGCTGCTGGCGGTGCTGCTCGCCGGCCGCATGCCCGTGTGGCTGCGCACCTTCTTCCGGTCGACGTTCTTCTTCCCGCTCATCCTGTCCGCCGCGTCGGTGTCGATCGTCATGCGCTACCTCTTCAACGACGACTTCGGCGTCGTGAACTGGCTGCTGTCCCTGGTCGGGATCCCCGGCGTGCCCTGGCTGACGACGGCCCTGGGCGCCCAGGTCGTCATCGTCCTCGTGTACGTGTGGCAGCAGTTCGGCTTCACGTTCCTGCTGTTCGTGGGCGCCCTGTCGGGGATCCCCAAGGAGGTCACCGAGGCAGCGAGCCTCGACGGTGCCACCGGCCTCCGGCTGCTGCGCACGATCACGCTGCCCCTGATCTCGCCGACGATGCTCGTCGCCTGCGTCATGTCGATCATCTCCGCGCTGCAGGTCTTCGACCAGCCCTACGTGCTCACCCGCGGCGGGCCGGGCGACGCCACGCGCACCGCCGTGATGGTCATCTACGAGTCCGCGTTCCGACAGCTCGAGTTCGGGCGCGCGTCCGCCATCGGCGTCGTGCTGATGGCGCTCATCATGGCCGTCACCGCGCTCCAGTTCCGCCTGTCCCGCCGCTTCGTCTTCTACCAGTGAGGAGCGCGTCATGACCACCGCCGCCCCCGCCGGCACGACGCCGGCCACCGCCCCACGGCCCGCGGGCCCCGTGCCACCACGGCGTCGTCGCCGGGCCGCGCCGTCCGCGTCCGCCGTCACGCGCGTCGTGGTGCTCGTCGTCGCCGCCGCGCTCACCCTCGGGCCCGTGATCTGGACGCTCTCGACCTCGCTGCGCGAGCCCGCGGAGTCCTTCACCCTGCCGCCGAAGCTGCTGCCGACCGACCCCGACCTCACGGCGTACGCCGAGGTGTTCCGGACCATCGACATGACCCGCTTGGTGTGGAACAGCGCCCTGGTCACGGGGCTCGTCGCCGTCGGTCAGATGCTCACCGCAGCGCTGGCGGGGTACGCCTTCGCCCGCCTGCAGTTCCGTGGCCGCGGGCTCTGGTTCTCCCTCGTCCTCGCCACGATGATGGTGCCCGTCCAGGTGACGATCGTGCCGGTCTTCATGCTGATCCGGGGGATGCACCTCTCCGACACCCTGCTCGCGCTCATCCTGCCGGCCATCCCCACCGCGTTCGGCACGTTCCTCATGCGCCAGTACTTCCTCGGGCTGCCGCCCGAGCTGGGTGAGGCCGCCGCGCTCGACGGGGCCGGACCGTGGCGCACCTTCCGCTCCGTGTATGCGCCGCTCGCCCTGCCCGGGATGGCGATCGTCGGCATCCTCGCCTTCAACTTCCACTGGAACGAGTTCTTCCGGCCCCTGATCCTCGAGATCAGCGAGGAGAACTTCACGCTGCCGCTCGGCCTCGTGACCCTCCAGGGAAACCTCGGCACCGGAAGCATCTCCGTGGTGCTCGCCGGCGTCGTGCTGTCCATGATCCCCGCCCTCGTCGTGTTCCTTGTCGGGCAGCGCCCGCTGCACGAGGGCCTCACCGCAGGAGCCAGCAAGTGACCCCTCCGGCCACCACCCGACTCGACGCGTTCCCCCGGCTGCACCTGCGCCCCGACCACGGGTGGGTCAACGACCCGAACGGCCTGCTGCGGGCGGCCGACCGGTACCACGTGTTCTTCCAGCACAACCCCGACCGCCCTCGTCACGACGCGATCTGCTGGGGCCACGCCACCTCGACCGACCTGCTGACCTGGGAGCACCAGCCCGTCGCGCTGCGTCCGCGCCCCGGCGGCCCCGACGCGGCCGGCTGCTGGAGCGGCGTCGCGACGGTCGACGACGGCGTACCCACCCTCGTCTACACCGCGGTCGAGAGCACCCCGACGGACTCCGCGGTCGTGCTGGCCCCGGCCGCCGACCCGCGCGACCCGCGGCTGACGGCGTGGCAGCCGGAGACCGTCCCCGTCGAGGGGATGCCGCCGGTCGCCGGGATCGACCAGGTCCGCGACCCGTTCCTGTTCCGTGCCGGCGGGCACCGGTGGGCGGTCCAGGGGGCCGGCCTCGACGACGGGACCCCGCTCGTGCTGGTCTACCTCGCCGACGACCTGCACGCGTGGGAGTACCGAGGCGTCCTCGTCGAGGGTCCGCCCGGGTCGACGGCCGCCGCGCTGGCCGAGGCCGACATCTGGGAGTGTCCGCAGCTGGTGGAGATCGGCGGCCGGTGGGTCCTCGTCGTGTCGCTCTGGCACCGGGACGAGGGGCACACGCTGCGGGGCGTCGCGGCGCTGGTGGGCGACCTCGACATGTCGGAGCTGGCCGGCGGGGTCGAGGGCGACGGCGCGCCGCGCTTCGTCGCCGCCTCGGGCGGGCGCCTCGACACCGGCCCCGACTTCTACGCCCCGCAGGCGCTGGCGGAGCCCGACCGCGTGCTCGTCCTCGGCTGGACCTGGGAGGCGCGCGACCAGGACGAGGTCGACGCCGCCGGGTGGGCCGGCGCCCTGACGTTCCCCCGCGAGCTGTACCTCGACGGCGACCGGGCCGCGTCGCGGCCCGCGACCGAGCTGGCCGGGCTGCGGCGGGAGGTGCTGCACGAGGCACGAGCGGACGACGGCGTCGCCGTCGAGGTGCCGGCGTTCGAGGTCGAGGCGGTCACGGCCGGCCGGGTGCGGCTGGCGCTCGACGGTCCAGCGGGGATCCGGGACGTCTGGACTGGCGACGTCGTGCCGGGCGGGCGGCTGCTCGTCGACGGGAGCGTGGTCGAGGTCTTCGCCGGCCCCGTCCCGCACACGGTGCGTGCGTATCCAGCCGCCGGCGAGCGCTGGACCGTCACCGCCGACACCCCGCTCACCGTCCACCGGCTGGGCCTGCCCGGCACGCCCTGATCGTCGCGGCCGCCCTGGACGCTCACCGGGGCGGCGGCGCGACCGACTCCCGCTCCATGAGCTCGCAGGCCACGAGCACCGCGGTGCCCAGCGCGGCCACGGCGCCGTCCTCCACGGCGTCGAGGAGCAGCCCCATCGCCGTCGCGCCGATCCGGGCGTGCGGCAGCGCCACCGTCGTCAGCGGCGGCACCATCCGCGCCGCGATGCGTTCCTCGTCGTCGTAGCCGACGAGCGTGAGGTCGCGAGGGACGTCGAGACCGAGGGCCGCCGCGGCGAGGGCCACGCCCACGGCCACACGGTCGTTCGCGCACAGGATCGCCGTCGGGCGGTCCGACCGGGCGAGGAGCCGGCTCCCGGCGCGATACCCGTCGTCGATGTCCCAGCCCACGCGCTGCACGCGCGGCTCACCGGCGACGGCGGTGGCGGCGGCTCCGGGCCCGAGGGCGGCGGCGACCTCCTCCTCGAACCCGGCGATGCGCCGCGCCACGGCCGGCACCGGCGGCCGCTCGGGCGGCTCCGCCCCCGCGAGGTAGACCACGTCGCGGTGGCCGGCGTCGAGCACGGCCCGGGTGGCGGCCCGCTGCCCGGCGACCTCGTCGGGCACGACGCCGGCGCCCGCCCCGTCGAAGCAGTTGGCGAGCACGGTGGGCAGGTCGCCCATGCCCGCGGGGAGCGTGGCGGGGCGCATCGACATCGCCGCGTACACGAACGCGTCCACCTGACGCGCCCGCAGCAGGCGCACGGCCTCCGCCTCGCGTTCCGGGTCGTACCCCGTGTCCATGAGAAACACCATGTAGCCCCGCTCGAGCGCGACGTCGCGAGCGCTCTGCACCAGCTTGCCGGCGAACGGCGACGTCGCGATCTCGTCCGCGACCAACCCGATCGTGGCGGACCGACGCAGGCGCAGGCCCACTGCGGTGGCGTTCGGCTGGTACCCGAGCTGCGCGGCGGCATCCCGCACCCGGCGCTGGTTCTCCGCCGAGATGTTCCCGCCCGCGCGCCCGTTCAGCACCAACGAGACCGCACTCCGGGAGACACCCGCGAGGCGCGCCACGTCGAGCGCCGTGACCTGCCGCTGCATCGCCCACCCTCCCGGCATCACACGTGTGATCCTCGACGCGAGCCTACCTAACGACCCGACGCTCCGACGGGGTCACCCTGATGGTCCCAGCTCCTCCGGCTCGCCGTCGACTACCGCCACCGCCACCGCCATTGCAAGCACATCGGCGTCCGCGGCCACGGAGCAGCTGATCGTGGGCCCGGCGACATCCTCCCCGACCTCGGCAGCGCCCTCGCCGGCAGCCTCGGCCCCGGCCTCGGCCTCGGCGCCAACCTCAACCCTGAGCGTCGCTACCCGAGCATGTTCGAGCCGGTGCACGGCTCTGCGCCGGACATCGCCGGACAGGGACACCTCACCATCGACGACGACGCCGTGGCGGGCAGGGAGCACACCCGAGCCGCGGCCGTGTAGGCGAGGTGGACGAGCGCACCCATAATGGGTACGCTCGTACACACTCCTGTTATCGTGGCTGTCATGACGGACTACTTCGCCGGCGATCCGCGCACGAATCGGGAGCGCATGCTCGCCGGAGATCTGTACATCGCCGACGACCCCGACAGCGGCCGGATCGCGCAGCGTGCCGTGCAGCTCGCCGACGCCTACCACCGGGCCGCGGTGGCCGACGAGGCCGCCGCGCGCCCGCTGCTCGAGAGGCTCGTCGGGCACCTCGGGGAGGGCGCGTTCGTGAAGCCCCCGCTGTTCGTGGACTACGGCGAGAACATCTCCATCGGCGCGCGCACGTTCGTCAACTACAACTTGACCGCCCTCGACGTCGCGACGATCACGTTCGGCGAGGACTGCCAGATCGGGCCGAACGTGCAGCTGCTCACCCCCACGCACCCGATCGACCCTCAGCCGCGACGGGACAAGCTCGAGGCCGCACGGCCGATCACCCTCGGCGACAACGTCTGGCTCGGCGGCGGCGTCATCGTCTGCCCCGGCGTGACCATCGGCGACAACTCCGTGGTCGGCGCCGGATCCGTGGTGACCAAGGACATCCCCGCGAACGTCATCGCGGTCGGCAACCCCGCTCGTGTCGTCCGCGGGATCGGCGACGGCGATGCCGTCCGCTGAGCGGCTCTCGGGCACGCGACGCGGCCGCCGCAACGACCCCGAGCGGCGGGACAGGATCATCGACGCCTGCCTCGACGTGATCGCGGAGGCGGGTGTCGCCGGCGCCTCCCACCGCAGGGTGGCCGAGGCCGCAGGGGTCCCCCTGGGCTCGATGACCTACCACTTCGACGGCATCGAGGAGATCCTCCACGAGGCGTTCGCCCGGTTCGCCACCACGGTCAGCGAACGGTTCGAGAGGCGGATGGCCGATGCCACCGACCCCGAGGCGGCCCGTGCGGCGGTCGTCGCGATCATCCGGGACGACGTCTTCGGCAGCGCGCGCGAGCTCGTGCTGACCCACGAGCTGTACACCCTCGCCGCCCGCGACAGCAGCTACCGCCACCTCACGACCGCGTGGATGGCCCGCAGCCGCGCCGCGCTCGAGCAGCACTTCGACCCGGAGACCGCACGGCTGCTGGACGCCCTCGTCGAAGGCCTCACGTTGCACCGCGCCCTCGACGACGAGCCGCACACCTCGGACGAGGTCGAGCGGGCGGTCGCCCGCATCGTCGACGGATCCGAACGGCGATGACAGCCGAGACCTCCGGCGTCTGATCTTCCCCCTCCCCCAGCGAAAGGACTCGTGCGACCGATGCACAGCCCTGAGACCAGATCCGTCCTGCCGACCGACCGCCGTGCGCGAGCCGCCGTCGCCGCATTGTTCCTCACCAACGGCGCGCTCTTCGCGAACCTCCTGCCCCGGTACCCGGAGATCAAGGCGCAGCTCGGCCTGAGCAACGCCGCCTACGGCCTCTCGGTCGCCGCGTTCCCGGTGGGCGCGATCGTCGCCGGTCTCGCCGCCGCGGTGCTCATCCGCCGGTTCGGCTCCGCGACGGTTGCCGTGGTCGGCACCGTCCTCACGAGCCTCGGCCTGCTCGCGGCAGGGCTTGCGCCGTCGCTGGCGCTCTTCGTGCTCGGACTGTTCGTCGGCGGAGGCATGGACGCCATCACCGACGTCGCGCAGAACGCGCACGGCCTGCGCGTGCAACGCCGCTACGGACGCTCCATCATCAACTCCTTTCACGCCGTGTGGTCCATCGGCGCGGTCCTCGGCGGCTCGATGGCCGCCGCCGCCATCGCGATGGAGCTCCCGATCGGCGTGCACCTGACGATCTCCGCGATCCTGTTCTCCGCGGTGTCCCTCACCGCGCTGCGCTTCTGCCTGCCCGGGAAGGACGACGACGGGGACGAGGAATCGATCGCCGACGTCGACGAGGCCCGCACCGCCCTGCGCCGCGGCGTCAGCCCGCGCACCGTCTTCGTGCTCGTCGCGCTCGTCGTCATCGCGATGACCGGAACCATCGTCGAAGACGCCGGAAACTCCTGGGCCACGCTCTACCTCACCTCGCTCGACGCCCCCGCGGCGATGGCCGCGCTCGGGTTCATCGCCCTCGTCGGAGCCCAGTTCGTCGGCCGGCTCATCGGCGACCGCCTCGTCGACCGGTACGGTCAGCGCGCGGTCGCCCGCACCGGCGGCCTCGTCGCCGCGGTCGGCATGGGTCTCGCCCTCGCGTTCCCGACCGTCCCCGGCACGATCCTCGGCTTCGCCGCCGCCGGCTTCGGCGTCGCCACCCTCGTCCCGGCCGCCATGCACGAAGCCGACGAGCTGCCCGGCCTTCGCCAGGGCACCGGCCTCACGGTCGTGTCCTGGCTCATGCGCCTGGGCTTCCTGCTCTCGCCGACGATCGTCGGCGCGATCGCCGACACGGCCGGCCTCCGTGCCGGACTGCTCGTCGTGCCGATCGCCGGCCTCGCCGTGGTGCTCCTCGCGGGCGTCCTCCAGGGCCGCCCCACGCAGCCGACCCGCACACCCGAGACGGTGGGAGCGCCGGCAGAAGACCTGGTGTGAGCGCCCGGACCCGACCTCCACGGCCGAGGGCGGCGAACCACTCGCCAGAGGACGTCCGACCAGCAACGAACGACGGAGAGGCGGAAGTCATGGGAGAAGATCGCACGATCGTCGGACAGCGTGACGACGGCGACCTCCCTCGGTACGCGGGGATCGCGACGTTCGCGTTGCTCCCGCGGATCGAGGACGTCGAGCACGCCGACATCGCGGTGGTGGGCGTCCCGTTCGATTCGGGAACGAGCTTCCGGCCTGGCGCACGATTCGGCCCTGCGCACATCCGTGAGCACTCGCGCCAGCTCCACCCCTACCATCAGATCCATGACGCGTTCCCGTTCCGGGATCGACAGGTCGTCGATGCCGGTGACGTCGGGGTCGGCCCGTACGGCATCGAGCGGGCCGTCGAGACCATCCATTCGCAGACCCGCCGCATCGCCGCCCGGGGCACGAGGATCCTCGCGCTCGGAGGCGATCACACGATCGCACTGCCGCTTCTTCGAACGGCGGCCGAGGTCCACGGGCCCCTTGCCGTGCTGCACTTCGACGCGCACCTGGACACCTGGGACGTGCTCCACGGGGCGAGCATCTGGCACGGGTCGCCGTTCCGCCGAGCCGCTGAGGAAGGACTCCTCGACCTCGACCACTGCCAGCACGTGGGCATCCGCGGCGGGATCTACGACCCCAGCGAGCTCGACGACGACCGCAGGGCCGGCTTCGACATCATCCGCAGCGAAGCCTTCCAGGACCGCACGACGCAGAGCATCGCAGCACAGATCCGTGAACGCCTCGGATCCGGACCGGTGTACGTCTCGATCGACATCGACGTTCTCGACCCTTCGCACGCCCCCGGCACCGGCACACCGGAGGTCGCCGGCATCACCACACGAGAGCTCTTCGCGGTGCTCCGCCAGCTTGGCGGGCTCGACATCGTCGGCGGCGACGTCGTCGAAGTGGCCCCCGCGTACGACCACGCCGGCATCACCGGGCTCGCAGCGGCGCACACGGCGTGGGAACTACTGACGCTGATGGGGCTCCCCGAGAGCACTACGAACATTCACTAGCGCACTGGAACTGAGAACTCGGATCTGTGCGACCAGCATCACCACAGGTCAGAGAGTTGCGCCAGATCCCACGGGGCGAAACGAGGAAGGCCCTCCGACCGTCGTTTCCGCTGGTCAGAGGGCCTTCCTCATGGGTGGGCGATACTGGGTTCGAAGCAGCGACTTCCGCCACTCTGACCAGCATCGACGATGGTTCTGAACCTGCCGTGGGCCACCAGTGGGCAAACGATCCGCAACTCGTCCGAGCCGGACTCTCAGCTGGAGCGGCGAACGCCAAAGGCGATAGCCGCCAACACCCATCCTAGCGAATGAGGTATGCGGGCCAGCGACACTTGACGAGCTCGACGGTTCCGAGTGTGACCGCGACTCATCCCCCAGGCACCAAGCGATCATGCGAGAACCGTGTGCCCACCCGACCAGCAGCGAAGTACTACTCTGCGCGATCCCCGAGCGGGGCTCATCGGGCCCGCTCAGCACCGTTCGTCGAGGTCCTGACCTCTGGCGACACCGCACGTCCTGCCACGGTTTGCACGCGTCTGGGGGTCTCACATCGTCTTGACCAGTCCGTACACTTGCCTCCGGACGTCCCATCGATTCAACTCGGCAGGAATGGGGCACACCTCCTCCCCGGCCTGTGGAGTTTCTCGTGATCGGCGGCGACGTCGGCGACGTCACCACCCACCGAACAGCCATCAACCGCGCCATGTGGCGCTACGAGCGAAGCACGCAAGGGGAACGATGTACCTCAGTAGGGTCACGGTGGATGGCTTCCGCGCAAGTGCCGATCAGCAAATGACGTGCACCTTGCCCGGCAGGTTCTCGGTCCTCATCGGGGCGAACTCGGCCGGAAAGTCCACGATCAGCGAGGCTCTGTACCTCGCGCACCCCCAGACGCTTACCTCTGCGGGACGACTCTCAGCTGCCACACTGGGGCGTGGCCGGCGCGGCGTCGACGTCGAATACCACTTTGAGGCCGATCTATCACGAGAAGGACCGCTCGGAAAGCACCTCCAGAACCGCAGCGGAGCAGGGCAGCCAGGGGACCGCGCAGGCGCCTGGACCCGCGAGTTCCAACGCCGGCTCGGGAGAGTGCGCGCCCAATCCATCATCGGAGACCGCGGCGTCGCCGACAGCATTCGGATGGTCTACCTACCTGCCTCCCGCAACCCGCTCGACGACCTCGCTCGTCGCGAAGCACAAACCCTCATCGAGCTGCTACGCGCCCAGCAACAGCGCATCGACGGCACCAAGAACCTACGCGACCTGCGCGGCCGCGCCACAGGCCTACTGGAGGCCCTCACTCAGCACGGCATCATCGCCGACATCGAAACCCGCATCGCCAACCACCTGCACGCCCTGACAGCCGGAGTCACCCGCCAGACACCCCACATTCGTGCGCAGGTCGTCGACGACACATACCTCGCTCGCGTCCTCGAAATCATGCTCGCCACTCTCGAGGGACGCGACAACGCCCAACCCCTCGAAGTCACAGGCCTCGGCTACGTCAATCTGCTTCACATCGCCGTCACACTTGCCGCGATCCCTGATCCCACAGCTATCCCCGTCGTCTCCACAACGGAGGGGGGTCCTGGCCCCGCGCCGACGAACCCAAGCAACCCAGACGAGGCGGCAGCGGCACGTGCGATCCTCGAGGACGCCCACGAGGTCGCCGAGATGCAGGAGGATTCCTTCTACCCCGACGGGCCGTTCCATGCCATCGTCGTCATAGAGGAGCCCGAGGCCCACCTGCACCCTCAGCTGCAGTTCGCGCTCGTCCGCTATCTCCGCCAGGTCGTTCGCGAGCGTCCCGAGATCCAGGTAGTCATCACCAGCCACGCGAACGACATCATCTCTGCGTGCGAGCCGGACGATCTGGTCCTCCTGCGACGTCGCGGAGATCACCGCGTGAGCGTCGCGCTGAAGGACCTGCCCCTAACACCTGACCACAAGCGCAAGGTGCGCCTCCACATGGATGCATCACGCTCGTCCGCCTTGTTCGCAGAGCGCCTCCTTCTGGTCGAAGGGGTTACCGAGGTCGCCCTCATCCGCCAACTGGCCTACCTCTGGGCTGCCAACGACGCCGAAAAGCGGGCCTTCGTCGACGCGCTGACCATCGTTGCGATGGGCACCAAGGTCGGCGAGTGGGGTCCTGCGCTGCTCGCAACGCGCGGCAAGGAGCTCTGCACGAAACTTGCTGTCCTGCGCGACAGCGACCTTGAGGAACACGAGACCCCCTCGCTCCCTTCGTGGGCGTCGAAGTACGACCCGAACATCGTGCAGTTCTTCCACAGCCACCCGACGCTCGAGCCTGCCGTTACCCCGGGAAACGAAGAGTTGATCACCGCCGTCCTCCTCGATATGGAAGGTTGGGACGCAGAGTCCCCCACAATGGACAGCACTCAAGTCCACGAGCTCTTCCGCAGCGCCAAGAAAGCCAAGGGCGACCGGCCGGCCCAGCCCGCGGGACCGATGCAATCGCGCAAGGGCGAGTTCGCGCTCGAACTGGCCGATGAGCTACTGCTCGCAAGCGAAACTGACGCCCGCGACGCGGAAGCCTTCCGCGCCGAGCGCGGCTACGCTCCCCCGGTCGTCCCAGCCCACCTCGCCGGGATACTCGAATTTCTCTATCCCCAGCCCCCAATCGAGCCTCTCTCAGGACCTGAGCCCGACGACGCCTCGAACGACGCAGGGCCTACCGAGCCCGCTGCGGGAGCCGGGAACGATGGCAGCGACTGACCCCGTCCTGTCTCGGCTCACCGATCAGCAAACTGTCGCCGCCGCGACCCCACTCCCTCGCGTCTATATCGAAGCCCACCCCGGCTCGGGAAAGACCACCGTCGCTGCTCAGCGCTTCGGCGCGCTCCGGTATGCCCGCACGCCACCTCCGCACGACCGTGGCGTAGTCGCCGTAAGTTTCACCAGAGCCGCGACTGCGGAGCTTCGCCATCGCGTCGAAGTCTCGTGGGGACCGACCGCCCTGTCCGGCCCGCATCAAATCGTCACCCTCGACACCCTCGTCTACGACCTCTTTCGCGACCTACTCATTGGCGGGATCGTCCACTGGCCAGAAGGCCACACCGACCTCGAGATCATTGACACCTGGACGATGCGTCTCGAGCGTTTCTGGACCGTGCTTGAGGTCCGCGTTGTTCTCGATGGAAGCCGCGTTTCTACGCATCGCCAACGCACGGCACGGGGTGCGCACCTTCGGCTTGAGGAGGTGGCCGCCCAACTACAGGCGGGCGTTTGCACCCATGAGGACGTTCGACATCTCTTGGAGGAAGCCCTCGACCTGCCTGGGGCGCGCGACCGCGTTCGACGCCGCCTTGCCCAAACCACCAGCGCACTCATCGTCGACGAGATCTTCGACGCAAACAGCCTCGACCTCACGATCGTCGAGGTCGCTACCGAGGCAGGCATACCCACAACTCTCATCGGCGATCCCTGGCAGGCCCTCTATGGCTTCCGCGGAGCACAGCCAGACCTCGTCCCCGACGTCATCGCCAGGATCGCCGCAACGACATTGCCCCTGACCCAGTCCTTCCGGTGGGAAACAGAAGAACAGGCCGCGCTCGCATCTCAGGTTCGCAGCTCACAACCGAGCAACCTTCCCATGGCAGCAACCGTTGAAACGGACGTCGTCCTGTCGCGCCAGTGGGAACCACTTTGGAATGTCGACGACGCACTTCTTCCACTTGCATTCAAGCCGAAGAACGGGAACACTCCGTATGCCACTGCAACCCTCCTATTGAACGCGCTGACTACTGCTCGGTTCGGCGTATCCGCCACCTACCTCAACGAAGCGCTCATCACTCTTGGAATCACAGACCCTCAGTCGCTGTCTCGCCTTGAAGCACCACTTGGCGACATCATCGCTCTGCTCGCCAGCGACGCTGCCGACGCCGCGAAGACTCTTTGGCCGGAGCTCGTGTCGATCGTGAAGACAGAAGCGCCCCGCTCCATCCCTGAGAACGCCCACCACAACTACTACGCCCGTCTTCGACGGATCGCCGTTCGAGCACAGCAACCGACCTTGACACCCGGGATGACCGTTCACCAGGCGAAAGGCCGTGAATGGCCCGTAGTTGGCGTGCACCTTATCGAGAAGGACGCCGAACACCTCGCCGCCGGGTTGACCAATCAGACGGAGATCGAACGCCAGCTGTATGTCGCCGTCACCCGCGCGCGCCGCCGGACCGTTCAGGTGTAGCCCTTCGTGCGGCGTTGCACACAGGCGCGGGTGATTCCTCCGCGGCCTAGCTGGCTACAGCGCGCCATGCGTCATCGTCCTACACAGTCATATTGACGAAGCCTGCCCCTGAGACCCCCGCGCTCTACGGTGACAACTCCACTACGGCCCCATGAGCGATTCAGTACGAGGCACAACCGTAGGCCTGGGCGACTCCGAGACCCACTCATCGCTGGACCAGAAAGGGTACCCCGGCACAGGCGAGCCTACGCGCGGAACACACCAGGCGATGCGAGGCGAATGACTGCCTCAACATAGTCTCAGCGACGCGATTGGCGGCCGCCCGAAGGCGTCGCCTCCTCGAAAGCAGCCGCGAACCTATTGTGAAGCGCGACGAGCGCCCGTTTACCCGGACTCGTCAGGCGAACGTCCTTCCGCAAGAGTGCATAAGCGATCTCGACCTTACCAGGAGCCTGGACACGGTTGCTCTTTGCCCAATTGGAGAAGCAAGTCGCGATCGGCGTGCCGGGTGTCACATCTGAGGCGCGAAAGCGCTTCAGCTGGCCCATGGCTTCTAGGAGGGAGTTCACGACCATAATGTAGTCATCCCGGTTAACTAGGTCTTCCACTGCGTGGTTCTTTGGCAGCGCGAAAACACGATGCTCGTCGACCCCGGCTGCCCTAAGGGCGTACTTGTGGGCTGCACCGCCTTGGTCGCCGTCTGTCAGATAGACGACGCGTGCCGCCACCTCCTCGACACGGATTCCCGAACCGTGCGCATTGGCGAGACCCGGCGCGACCTGATAGTCGAGGTCGTCGAGACTTGTGGCCTGCCGGATGAGGGTGGGAAGGAGCACCATGTCTGAGGCGCCCTCCGCCAACACTGCGCTTCGACACATGGAAAACGCTGCTGCGCCCGCTCCCATGGCAAACAGCAGTGGCGAGAAGCCCGGCCCGGCCCCATCCCAAAAGTTGTGTTTGAGGATGCTGGCATCCGGGTGCTCGGGGTCGCGGACGACCACCCTGATTCCGGTTCCGAGGTCTGCCGGAAGACAGCCGGGCGAGTGGGTGGTGTAGAAGACCTGCGCGGCATCGACGCTCTTGAGAAGCGCTCCGACTAGGTCGGCTTGCGCGTCGTAATGAAGGTGGGTTTCTGCCTCGTCGATGAGCAAGACTGGCGGGACCGCATGCCCGCCGGATTCGAGAAAGGCCACCAGCGAGACAAACGTCTTCAGTCCGTCGCTCCGCTCGCTCATCTTCGTCACGTCACCATTGCCGTGAAGCTCCTTGATCAGCACTTCGAGTCGCTGACTGTTGACATTAAGACGCACAGCGACCTTGCTCTGGTTCCATGCCGCATCAAAAACGTCTAGGAGCCTGCCGTTGGCCCGCTCCAGGGCCGTCTCACGCTTGGTCGTATCCTGCTGTTGTATGTAGTCCCACATGCAATCCAGATCGAGCCCCGCGATCGAAAGCAGGCGCGTCACGGCGGGTGGGATTTCCCGCTTGTCCGGCTGTATGAGGTACGAAGTCTGCAAGTCGCGGTCCTCATCTCTGAAGAGCACGAAAGATGGCACCCTGCTCTCGACCGCGCTCCAGACCGCGTCTGTCGGGTGTTCCTGGACGACCAGGCTGTGGACTTCGTCTAGCATCCTGCCCAGCTTTGCGTCCCTGGCCCCCTTCCGCCCGGCCGGGGTTTCCTGTAACCACTTGGAGAGCGCGATAAGGTCCTCCACACGCTCTTCGGACCATGCGTCGTCTGGCTTGGCGAGCATTTCCGAAATGGTTTCGGCCCAGTCGACCGCGTCGCGTTCGACCGCGTCTGAGGCCGAGGTAAACTGCGACGCAAGCTTGGCCTTTGCTGTGCTGAGGCGCTCGGCAGCCACGACAAACGGCCTGGCGGGCCGTCGGGGATTCGGGCGAAGGTCGTATATTTGCCTGCCGTCACGCTTCTTGTAGAGGACAAGCGACGTAGGCGGGTTGTCCATCGGGACCGACGAGAAGGCCTTCTTGTCACCGTCCTCGAACTCGAAAAAGACCTTCACAACAGACGCATTGTCGGACGCGGGCGGACGGGATCGGTTCTCGTCAGTTGGGGGAAGCTCGCCGCCGATAGAGAACCATTCGAGCGCAGAGAGCAGCGACGTCTTGCCCGCCTCGTTGAACCCGACAAAGGCGGTGATAGGGCCGTCAATGGCGGTCGCCGTGTCCGCAAGGCGCCGGTACCCCATGAACTCGATCCTGCTGACACGCATCACGTCTCCCGTCGCCGCGGCCCCTGTTCGGTGAGCGCTCGCGTGACCGGTTGGCCGCCAGCACCCCGACTACCGGACGAGTCTTGCAGGCGGTGGGGACAATCCTTCACTTCGACATGGCCGCGCGTCCTGGGTGATGAGAAGAGCGAACTGCGCACTGCGTACTGCGTACCGGGGCACCTTCCATCCGTTCCGAGCCTCCACTCGAGCCTGGGCGCGAGGCATCTGGTGGGCGATGGCCCGTCGGCGCGACGAGGATGCGACTCATGGCCTCAAGGTGACGGGGTAGCATCGCGCCGCGCCGCGCGCTCGCGTCCCTCGGGCAGACCAGTCTGCCTTCGGGACAAAGGAGTCTTTAGATGGCTGCCTGAGCATCGCTGCGAAGTCGGCGCGCTGGGTGATCGCGTCGGGCTGGGGCGGCACCGTGCGGCGTTGGGGCTCCAGGACCGAAAGTTGTCGATGGAACTCGGGGTTGGACTGAGGTGTCATGACGCCGAACACTGTCCGGCAGTGACGCACGCCACCGGGACCTCTTGCAACCAGCGACTCCTCACCGGTCGCGACGAGCATTCGGCCGTCGGCTACGCCCTGGCGGGTCGCGCGGGCAAGGCGCAGGTCGACGTCGTCGAGCGCCTCCACGAGTCGTAAGGCCTGCTCGGCGGTGATCGTCGCCGTCCGCGCGACCTGGTCGGTGGCGACTGTGCCGTAGGCGACGGCGTACAGGCCGTTACCGAGTGTCCCGCTGACGTTGCGCATGGCAGTGACAAGTCCGGCGTAGACGTTGCCCCGGACGGTCAGGGCCGCCGCGCACTTGGTGTCACCGGCCGCCAGCGCAAGCTTGCTGGCGAGTACCGAGAGCTTCCACTGGGATCGGAACAGGATGCGCAGTGACAGGGGGCGCGGGAAGTCCGCGTCGATCACGGCCGAGAGGTTCTGCAACGCGGTGATCGCGCTGTCGACGGTTCCGCCGGCTGCGTCGAGCTTTGACTCGGGCCGATAGCCGATGCGGTCGACGGTGAAGCCGTCAGGGGTGATCTGCCGCGCGATCCACTCGTTGAAGAACCTCGTTGTCGCGCTCAGCCCTCGCATGTTATCCCCCGATGTGGCGCGTGAGGGCCGATCGGTTCTGACCCCCTTGGTGCCGGCGAGCCCCTGCCAGCCGGGCAGCCGTCCGTGCCGGTCGTCCAGTCGGATGAGTGCGCGCAAGACGTCGGTGACGTCCTTGAGGACGACGTTCCGTTGCTCGGGGGTGATCTGCGCAAGCAACGGTCTGAGTTCGCGCTCGCGTGCGAGGAACCCCGCGACCGCGCCGCGCCGCCATTGCTCGACGATGGGGTTCTCTTGTTCGGTGCCGAGCTCGATCGCGTTGGCGAGCCGCCCGCCGGGCAGTTGGTCGCGCTGCGGGACGGCACGTTCGACCCAGCGCAGCCAGGTCGAGGGGCGCGGAGAGTCCCCCAGCATCCCAGCGGTACAGGCACGGGCCAGGTCGGCGACATAGAGAAGGATGACGGCGCGGTAGCGCTGGATGAGGTCGGCTCGCTCGCGGAAGCCGTCCAGCGGCGCACCGCGTGAGGGGTGCTTGCCGCCGAGTTCGTAGTAGGGCCGGGTGTGGCCGAGCAGCTCCGTCAGGGAGTCTCTCAGCTGTCCGGCCACGTCGCCGTACGTCATGGCGTCGCCTCTGACCGCACGACACCGCGGTCCGCGGCCCAACTCGCGTCGAGCAGTTCGCCCGCACGGAGCAGGACGACCGGGTCGAGACCGAAACCGCTGAGATTGCTGATGGCTTGCCGTGCGGCGGTGTACATCGCGTACCGGCTGATACAGCGCACCGGCAGCGCGACGGCGAGCTGGCCCGGCGGATGCAGGGAGTCGATGAGGTCCAGCACGTCCCAGTAGTCGTGCAGGTGCCCCGCGTCGGTCGCCTCGGCTAGCGCACAGAGGTTGGAGCGGGCGACCTGGTACGTCAGATAGTGGCCGAGCAGCATGGGCTCGCCGCCACGTTCGACGGCGGCCTCAGCCGGGCCAGTGGGGATGGTCATCGCGGTTCTCCCATTTCTCGGGCACGCCGACGGCGGTCCTGTTGTCAGGAGGAAGGTGTGCGCGCGGAACCGGGCGAGCTACGCGGCGAGCCGCCGACGGCGGCGTCGCGGCAACGGGCTCCGCGACCGCACACCGCGCGGTAGACCCAGACGAACGGGCTGCGGATGGCGACGTGGGCGAACTTGATCGCGTTGAGCGCCGCCCACAGCGTGGGCACCCACCACCAGCTGGTGCCGCCTGCGCTCAGGTGTTCGCCGCTCCAGGTCATGGCCAGGTAGTACAGCGGCGTCAGCGCGGCTCCGACGGGCAGGCCCCATGCGATGCCGCGGTCGGTGTCGAGCCAGCGGACCAAGTGGTTCGTCGGCATCCACGCCTGACAGAAGGCGTGACACCGCCGCGCGAGCGTGAACCAGAATCGGAAGAGGAGGTAGAAGAACACGAGATCGCTCCCTTCGAGCCGGGCCGGCTCGCGGTGAACCGGCCTCGTGCCGAGAGTGCGCGCGGAAATCCTCCCGCGGCGCGGACAGCCGTCGAACCTGTGGACAAGGCGCTCTGGGTCCTGCGGATCGCCGTCGTTCCTGCCGTGAGGGCGACCGAAGGCGCGGCCCTGTCCACAGGTTGCTGACCAGGGGTTTCGGTGCCGGGGACGTCCGCGCACGCTGGGTCCCATGGGTCTGGTTCCGAGCGATGGCAGGCGGACGCTAGAGGGTGCGCCCGTACGCGTGCGCGCCGTTCGAACCCCCCACGCGGGTCTGGGTGAGCGCCTCGGCGCGGCGCAGCGCCTCGGCTGCCCGACGGCGGTCGCGTTCCTGGACGACGGTCCGCGTCGAGGCGCCGAGCGGCGCGTTCCCGGTGACGCCGTACCGGTCGCGGTAGGCGGCGATCACGCTCAGTTCGACCAGCCACTGCTCGCCGTCACCGGCGCCCGCGGGCCGGTCGCCGACGCGACGCACCCACGGGGCGCGGTCGCGGACGGCTGCCTCGGCGAGGGTGCGGGCGCGCGTCTCGATCAGCTCGCGGCGTTCGGCCAGGGCCCGGGCGGTGTCGGTCGGCAGCGGCCCGGAGGCGGCGGGGATGAACCCGGCGACAAGGTCCGGCGACGTTCCGCGGGCGGGTCGTCCGGCGGCGCGGGCGAGGCGTGCGGACAGGGCGGAGGCGACGTCGTCGGCGTCGAGCAGGCTGCGCTGGGCGACCAGGCGTGGCAGCAGGGCCGCGACGTCGTGGCGGTTGGCCTCGGCCCGGCGGAGTTCTGCCATGAGGACGGCGAACGCCTCGGACTCGATGACCTGCCCGGCCTCGGCCGGCGTAAACCCGCCCGCACGAACGAGAGACTCCGTGACGAGGGCGGTCCAGCGGTCCCGCTGCGCGGCGGTGGCGATGGTCTCGTACTCGGCCGCCACCTGCGCGATGCCGGTCCACCGCTCCTGCTCGGCGGCGGTGGTCTCGTGCGCGGACAGCTCGAGACCGGAGTGGTTGAGCACCCCGAACAGGACCGTGCGGGCGGAGACGTCGTCATCGATCGGGATGTCGTGCAGCGGATCGGGCTTGTCCAGAGCGACATACGCGGTGTTGGAGCGGCGGCCGCGGGTCATCGAGACGTACAGGTTCTCGCGGGTGGTCGACGGCGACACGACGACGTGCGCTGTGTCGACGGTCAGACCCTGGGCGCGGTGCGCTGTGACCGCGTACCCGAGGTCGACGTGCCGGGCGACGTACTCGGCGGGCAGCGCGACGGTCCTCCCAGTGCCCCCGGTGCGGCGGACCTCGAGAGTCCCGTCCCGGCCGACATGTGTAACGGTCCAGCGATCACCGTTGCGAACCCAGCTTCCGTCGTCCGTGCGCAGCCGACGATGGTTGCGGCGCGTGATCACGACGTCGCCGGCCGAAGCGCGCTCCTCGTCCCGCAACGCTACCTCTCGCTCCGCCGACGTGACGCCGGACCGTATGCGTTCGGCGCGGGCACGTTCGTTCAGCTGTCGCACGGACTCCGCGGCCTCGGTGACGAGGATCGTGGAGCGCCCCGCGCGCAGGTCCACCTGCCAGGCCTCGTAGGCGGTGTCGATCATCGCCTCGGTGGTCCCCTCGTAGAGGCGGCCATGGCTCTCGTACGCGTCGATCGCGGTCACGTCGCCGTCCCGCAGGGCCAGGGAAGCGACCTTCTCCCAGGCGTGAACGAACCGGCGTACCTCAACCAGGCTTGGCACCTCGCCGTCGCGGGCGGTGACGAGCATGGAGAACGCTCCCCCGGCATCGACGGACTGCAACTGGGCGGGGTCGCCGACCAGGACGACCTTCGCGCCCGCCTCCGCGGCATGTGTCGCGATGACGTCGAGCGTGCGGGTCGAGGCAAGGGTGGCCTCGTCGAGGATGACGAGCTGGCCAGCGCGAAACTCCGCCCGGCCGCGACGGTGGTCGTATATCCACTTGGCCGTGTTGTCGCACGCGATGCCGAGATCCTCGGCGAGCACCTGAGCGGCGGCGGCCGACGGCGCCATCCCGACCACCGACCCGGCGCCGTGCTGCACCGTCCAGGCACGAAGCAGCGCGGCCATCGCGGTGGACTTGCCCGTGCCCGCCGGACCCACCAAGAGGTCCAGCTTCCGGCCCGAGATGAGGACCTGCGCGAGCGCCGTGGACTGCTCGGCGTCGACCACGACGCCGTCCACGCGGCTTCCGGGGACCGCCTCAAGACTCCCGCTTGGGACGACGAGGCGTGCGTCGCGGTCGTCCGCGAGCGCCAGCAGGCGGTCCTCGGTCGCGAGCACGTGCTGGCTGGAGAAGTACGTCGAGTGGCGGGGGCGCAGGGTGCTGGTGCCGTCGTCGCGGCGCATCGTGGCCGGGGTGGAGGCGATCTCGCCGGGGGTGAGGGGGACGGACTGGCGGGTGGCGGCCTCGGTGATGAGTGCGACGACGGCTTCGCGGTCCTCGACGGTCTCGAAGCGCCATCCCATCGTGCGGCGGGAGGCTTCGGCCCACAGGTTCCAGTGCCGCCATGTCGACCGCTTCTCTGCCACTGCGTCGACCACCTGAGCGGCGACCTGGTCGATCATGAGCATCGGTACCGATTCGCGGGTGAGTGCCTGCGCCGGCGTCGTCCTTGTGATGAGCCGGCGCGCCCGCTCGGTGGCGTCGCCGCGCAGGATGGCGCGGGTACGCCGGCGCCAGTCGTCGGTCAGGTCGGACAGAGCGTGGATCGTCTTGTCGGGTCGCGTGTCGAGTGTGGCGTCCGCCCGCATGCGCACGATCTGCCTGTCCGACGGACGGTGGCCGTGCTCGCGCTCGTAGTCGTCGATCTTGGCGTCGGTGGCGACGTCGATGTCCCGGGCGCGGGAGGAGAACTCGCGCACAAGGTCTTCGCCGACGCCGTCGATCTCCCATTGCGGGTTGCGGCCGTCGCGTTCGCGCCGCTCCCACGACAGACCGAAGGTGCCGGTGAGCCGGTCGGCAAGGACGGCGTTGTGGTATTCGGACAACGCGACGATGGCGTGGTGGACGGCCTTGGAGTCCAGGGTGCGCCATCTCCCGTCGTGGGCGGTCAGGACCTTGTTCGACACGACGACGTGCGTGTGCAGGTGTGGGTCGTTGGCGCGCGAGTCCCAGTGGTCGTAGGCCGTGGCGGCGATCCCGACGACGGGCATCCGCGCGGTGCCGGCGTGCCCGACCCGCGTCGCGGCGACCTCACGCTCGAAGAACTCGAGTACCTGCGCGACGGCGGCGTGGTGCGCCTCGACGATCAGTTCCTGGGTGTTGGCGTCGGCCACGCCCCACAACACGGAGACCGACTTCGGCACCGAGAACGTCAGGTCGAACCCTGCGGTCGCGGTCTGCGGGCCCCGGGCGGCCTCCTCGGCCTGGACGCGGATGACCTCGGCGTCGAACTCCTCGGTGGGCAGCGTCCGGTCCACTCGCGCGGTTCGAGCGGTGGTGCGCTCGGCGACGGTCGGGTACTCCCGGAACGGCTGACCGAGGTTCGCTCCGCTCACGGGATCGCTGCCGCGCCCCAGGAGGGTCTGGAGCTGTGCGCGAGTGACCGCCATCCCGGGACGCAGCTCGCCGTGGCCGAAGTAGGCGACGCCCTTTCCCATCCACACTCCCGGCGGTGTCCCTGCCTCGGTGAAGTAGCGCGTGAACGCCGTCGCCTGGGTCGCGTCGCCGTCCGTCTGCACGACCGAGCGCAGCAGGTAGCCGTAGCCCTTGCCGGCCGAGAACACGCGCATCGAGACGGTCACATCGCCCAGGTGTGCGGCTCGACCCGCCTCGGGTGCCAGAGGCGTCGGGACCACGGATCGGTGCGTACGGGACCGGCCTCCTGCGCCGGCGACGCCGCCCGCACACCTACGTTCCGACGCCGGCCACTGGTGTTCCAGAGCGGACGGCAGGACACCGTTCGGATTGCAGGGCAAGGAGAGTGATGGCATACCTGGGCAAGTACTTCTTCACCCGCGCTGGTCGCGGTGACGTCGTGCATGTACCGCCCGAAGGGGTGCGGTGCTCGGCGAAGGGCCTCGCAAGAATGCGCCACTGGGGACGAGCTGGGACGCCGACGACAGCAGTACTGCTGCTAGCCGTCCTTGCCGCATGCACCCCAAGCACCGAGGCCTCCCCCATACCCACCCCGACCACGACGTCGGCGGCAAGCACGCCCACGTCGGAGCCGTCGCCCTCGCCGATCTCCGACTCCGAGGTCGCCGCACAGAACGCAGCGGGTCTGGTCCACGAGTACTACCAGGTCCTCGACCAGACACGTGCCGACCCCGATGAGCCCCTGTCGCAGCTCGAGTCCGTGGCCATCAGCAAGGACCTGAGCGTCTGGGAGCAGCAGATCAAGCGCGACCGCCGCGACGGCTACCGGCAGACCGGCGAGACGAGGCTCGTCGAGGTCGACGTCGGGTCTGTCAACCTCGACAACTCCGACCCTGACGCCGGCGTCGTGCCCACAGTCCAGGTCGACGTCTGCTACGACGTGTCCGACGTCGACGTCGTCGACTCCGACGGGACGTCGGTCGTCGCCGCCGACCGCGCAGACACCGGGCGGGTCCGCCACACCGTGAGCAACTACTCCTGGGACACCGACCCCGACGACGGGTGGCGGGTCTCCACGAGCGTGGATCTCGAGCAAGCACCATGCGACCCCGAATCCTGACCCAGGTCCTCGTCTTCGTGATCGCCTCCATCACGGCGGTCCTGCCGCCCACGGCCCCAGCACACGCTGGGGCACCGACGTGCGAGCGCAAGGACCCAAGCACCGGCCGGTGTCTTGTTACGGTCGTCGTCCCACCTCGCCAGGACGAGAACGCCCAGCCGGTCTCGGGCTCCACGAGGGACCCCGACGGCAAGGTCGGGGCGAAGGATTCCGGGTCGGGATCGCCGTGCTACTTCGACCCGTCGAAGCAGGGCTTCACCGCGGTGAAGGCGGGCCCGGTGCCGTGCAAGAGCGACCTGGGGTACTGGTCGAACGCGCACCAGTGCTACATCCGGGTGCTGGATCCTCAACCCGGCCCCGACGACCCGGCGTGGCAGGGCCACTCTCCCCGCGACGACGGCGCGGTCTACGGCTGCCACCAACCGCTGCCGATCGACATCGACGTGTACATGTGGCTCGCCGCTCCCCCGGACGCGTCCGGCGCGGGCCCGTCCCCACGTCAGGTCGCGCAGATGGCCGTGGACGAGATGGACCTGCACGCCATCACGATCGGCATCGCCCCCAAGCCGGGCGACGGCTCGGTCGGCATCGTCGGGATGCCGGTCTGGATGTGGGCCTCCCATCCAGGTCCGAGCAATCTCGGGCCGACCACGGCGTCCGCATCCGCCGGCGGCATCACCGTCACCGCCACCGCCCGGGTGCAAACGATCAGCTGGAACATGGGCGACGGCAACACCGTGACCTGCGACGGCCCGGGCACCACCTACGACACCAGCTACGGCACCGAGCCGTCGCCGGACTGCGGACACACCTACACCACGACCAGCGACCAACGACCCGCCGGGAAGTTCACGGTCACCGCGACCTCGGACTGGGTCGTCACCTGGGAAGGCGCCGGACAGACCGGCACGATCCACATGGACGGGCTGAGCGAGAGCGTGCAGATCGCCGTCGGAGAGGCACAGGTACTCGTGACCAACTGACACGCACCACCGAAAGGCGCCTCGTCCAACGGGGCAGGCAAGAGGGGTCGACGATGACCAACACCATCACCCGCGACACAGCGAACCAGGACCCGGCTCCGGCCTTGGGCCCGCCACCCAAGCTGCGCCGCCGGCCCACCGTGATCGCCATCGGCCTGGTGGTCGCCCTGGTCTCCAGTCTGCTGGTGGGGTGGATGTGGATGCGCGCCAACGACCGGGTCGAGGTCCTGGTCGCTGCGAGTGACGTTCCGCGCGGGGAGGTCATCGACGCCACAGACCTGCGCACCGCGCGCATCAACCTCGACCCCGCGATCACTCCCCTGGCTGCCGACCGCGCCGACGACGTCGTCGGTCAGCGTGCCGCGACCGACATGGTGACCGGCAGTCTCCTGACCGATGCGATGCTCGAGACCGAGACGCTGCCGGCGGACGGATCCTCCCTGGTGCCTGCAGCCCTGCCGGCCGAGCTCGCCGCCGGGCTGGACCTGCAGGCCGGGGACCGGGTCAAGGTCGTCCTCACCGGTCCGGCCGGTCAAGAAGCCGTGGGCAACCCGACATTCACCCCCGCCGAGGTCGCCGGCGTCGACGTCTCTCCCGAGACCGGCGGCACCGTGGTCTCCCTCCTGGTGCCCGAAGCCGACGGGCCGGTCCTGGCGGCTCGGATCGCGGCCGGGAACTTCTACCTGGTCCTCGACACCCGGGAACGGTGAATGAGATGTCCGTCATCACCCTGTGCTCAGCCTCCGGCTCCCCCGGCGTGACGACCACTGCCGTCGGCCTGGCCATGGTCTGGCCCCGCCCGGTCTTGATCGTCGAGGCCGATCCGTCTGGGAGCAACGGGCTGCTGGCCGGATACCTGCAAGGAGCCAGCGAGTACGAGACCGGGCTGCTCGAGCTCGCGTCCTCCCCGCTGCCGATGCCGGACGCACTGCGCGACGTCGTGCGGTCCCTCGATCCCACCACCCGCGCAACGGCAGGCTCACCGGTGAGCTACCTCGTCGGCACGCAAACACACGGGCAGGCTGCCGGGTTGCGCGACCTGTGGACGCCGCTGGTCGAGGCATTGGCCGACCTCGAGCGCGGCGGCCAGGACGTCATCGTCGACGCAGGACGCCTCGGACTGATTGGGTCCCCCGAACCTCTGCTGTCGTGGGCGGACCTGACGCTCCTGGTCACCCGGTCCACGTTGCCCGCTCTGGCGGGCGCGCGGACCTGGGCCGACGACTTGCGCGCCCGGGACAGCTCATGGCGCCAACCTGGACTGCTCGTGATCGGCGAGGGCCAGCCCTACCGGCGACAGGAGATCACCAAGGTGCTCGGCCTGCCCGTCGTGACGACGATCGCCGACGACGAGGAGGCCGCCAAGGTGTACCACCGCGGCGCTCGCCCGCCCAGAAGGTTTACTACCGGTCCGCTCTCGCGCAGCCTGCAGGCCGCGGCAGCAGCCATCACCGGAGCGATCGCCCGCCACCGCGAGGATCTCACCCACGACGTCACCGCCGGCGGCACCCCATGACCACCCTTGACAACCCCCGGCAAGGCGCCACCACCGTGACAGGCGAGCAGACTCCGGATGACTGGGGCCTGGTCGCACAGCTGCGGGCACGCGCCTCCCAGCAGCTGTCCCAGGCGGTCAGTGAGCACGACCACCTGACCCGGTCCGCGCAGGAGGAGCTGGGCCGTACGATCATCCTCGACCTGGTCGAGGCGACCCTCGCCGACCGCGTCGACGCCGGCCTGCCCGCTTGGAGCCTGCCCCAGCAGCATCAGCTCGCCAAGCGGGTCTTCGACGCCCTGTTCCGCCTCGGGCGCCTTCAACCGCTCGTCGACGACGACCGGGTCGAGAACATCATGATCACCGGCGCCGACGCCGTGCTGCTCGAGCTCGCCGACGGAACCCTGACCCAGGCGCCGGCGGTCGCCGACTCCGACGAGGACCTCGTGGAGTTCCTCGTGTTCCTCGCGTCCCGCTCCGAGGTCAATGCCCGCGAGTTCTCCGAGTCGCACCCGACCCTGCACCTGCGCTTGGACGGCGGGGCGCGGCTCGCGGCCAGCGCCTGGGTGTGCCCGCGTCCGCAGGTCACCATCCGGCGCCACCGCCTGGTCGAGGTCACCCTCGACGACCTCGTCGCCCTGGACATGCTCACCCCGGTCGCCGCATCCTTCCTCGCCGCCGCGGTACGGGCACGCCGCTCGATCGTGGTCTCCGGCGCCCAGGGTGCCGGCAAGACCACCCTGGTGCGCGCCCTGTGCGCCGAGATCGACCCGTGGGAGGCCATCGGCACGTTCGAGACCGAGTACGAGCTGCACCTGCACGAGCTACGTGAACGCCACCGGGTCGTGCGCGCCTGGGAAGCCCGGCCCGGCACCGGCGAGCTCGGCCCCGACGGGCACCGGGCCGGGGAGTTCACCCTGGACGAGGCCCTCGTCGACTCCTTCCGGTTCAACCTCTCGCGCCAGATCGTCGGGGAGGTCCGCGGCCGAGAGATCTGGGCCATGATCAAGGCCATGGAGTCCGGCACCGGCTCCATCTCCACCACCCACGCCTCCGGCGCCGTCGCCGCGATCCGCAAGCTCGTCACCTGCGCCATGGAAGCCGGCCGGCACGTCACCCACGAGCTCGCCACCTCCAAGCTCGCCGCCACGATCGACCTGATCGTCCACCTCGACATGACGACCGAGCCCATCACCGCCCCACCCGGGGAGGGCACAGCCGGTTCGGGCCGGCCTGCCGCAACCCGGTCCGTCCGCCGCCGACGGGTCGCCGAGATCGTCGCGGTCGCCCCCGGCGAGCACGAGACCGGGTACGCCACCACCGACGTCTTCACCTCGACCAGGCCGACCGCGTCGCAGGGCCCGGTAGGCCCGCGCGGCCAGCTGGCGCTGGCCAGGCCGGCGGTCCTGCCCGACGACTACCGCGACCTGGCCGCCTACGGGTTCGACCTCGCCGGCTACTTCGCCAACCAGAACGGGCACACCACCCCGAATGGGGAGGCCCGCTGATGCTCCCGCTCGTCGTCGTCCTCGGTGCCCTGATCGGCGCAGGGCTCTTCCTGAGCATCCTTGGGCTGATTCCACGACCACCCGCACCGCCGCGACCGGCGACATCGCGGGTGCACGTCGATCGGCGGACCCGGATCCTGCTCGCCGCCGGGCTGGGCGGCGGCCTGCTGGCGTGGTGGGCCACCGGGTGGGTGCTCGCCCTGTTGATCGTGCCCGTCGCGGTCCTGGGCCTGCCGACCCTGATGTCCACTCGCAGCGCGAAGGCGGAGATCGCCCGCCTCGAAGCGATGGAGGAATGGACCCGCTCCCTGGCCGGAGTCCTGACCGTCGGGATCGGCCTCGAGCAGGCGATCATCATCTCGATGCGGTCGGCCCCGGGCCCCATCGAACCTGCACTCAACCGCCTCACGGCCCGGCTGCGCGCCCGGTGGCACACCGAAGACGCCTTGCGCGCGTTTGCAGACGATCTCGATGACGCCACCGGTGACCTCATCGCCGCCAACCTCATCCTCGCCGCCCGCAAGCGCGGCAGCGGCCTCGCCTCCGTCCTGGAGGGGCTGGCCGAGTCCGTCGCCGACGACGTGCGAGCCCGCCGACAGGTCGAGGCCGACCGTGCCAAGCCCCGCGCCACCGCCCGCTGGGTCACGATCATCTCCGCGAGCGTCCTGGTCGTCCTGTCCTTGGCGTCCACCTACACAGCGACCTACGCGACCCCCGTCGGCCAGCTCATCCTCGTCGTGCTGCTCACCGCCTACATCGCCACCCTGGTGTGGATGAAACGGATGGCCACCGGCAAGCCCTGGCCCCGCATCCTCGTGGACACCCGCGAAGGAGCCCACCCATGAGCTCGACCCTCGCAGTGATCATGGCCATGACCGCTGTCGGCGCCGGAGCCCTCGTGGCCGTGCTTGCGCGGTTCCTGCCCGCGCATGTCGACCTCGGCGACGCGTTCGACCGGATGACCCCCACCCGCCACCGGAGGATGCAGCCCACCGCGGGCACCGACACCACTGGCAAGGAACGCCTCGGCCTGTGGGCCATGCGCGCCCTGCCGCCGGCTCTATGGGTACGCACCCCGAGCCGGGAGCTCGCTCTACTGCGTATCCCAGTGGCCCGGTTCTACGCCGAGAAACTCATCTTCGCGGCCCTAGGGCTCGCGATCCCGCCCTTCCTCGTCGCCCTGTTCACCCTCCTCGGTCTGCAGCTTCCCATCGCCGTCCCCGCCGTGGCTGGGGTCGCGGTGGCCGCCGTGATGTTCTTCATCCCGGACTACAACGCCCGCGATGACGCCACCAAAGCGCGGGCCGAGTTCCGCCGTGCATTGGCCGCCTACGTCGACCTCGTCGCCACCGAACGCCACAACGGCGCGGGCACCCGGCAGGCCATGGAGAACGCCGCCGAGGTCGGCACCTCCTGGGTCTTCACCCGCCTGGCCGAAGAGCTCCGTCGCTCACGCTGGTCCGGCATCCCACCCTGGGACGCCCTGCGCTCACTCGGCGACGAGCTCACACTGCCCGAGCTCGCCGACTTCGCCGACATCATGCGACTGTCCGGCGCCGAAGGCGCCTCCGTCTACGCCAACCTCCGCGCCCGCTCAGCCGCCGTACGCAACGCCATGCTCGGCGAGGAACTGGCCGCCGCGAACGCGGTCGGCGAGCGCATGTCGATCCCCGGCTCCGTCCTCGGGGTCGTATTCATGGCGCTCCTGCTTGCACCCGCATTCCTCGGCATGCTGCAACCCACCTGACCCCGTGAAAGGAGCCACCCATCCCATCCCTGCCTGTCAGCCGGTTTCCTCAGCGTTTTTGAAGCAAGGAGCAGAACCATGCTGCACTTCACCACGCTCCTGGCCCTGGTCAGGGCCTACCTGATTCCGCCCGGCCAGCCGCAGTCCGACCATGCGCGTCTCGACTCCTCCGAGCGGGGTTCGGTGACCATAGAGCACGTCGTGTGGGCCGTGGCCGCCATCGCGTTCGTCGGCCTCGCAGTCGTCGCCATCAAAGCGTTCCTGACCACTCAGGCCGGGAAGATCACTTGAGGCACGGCATATCCAGATGACGAAGATGCCTATCCGGGATCGGCCCTCGAGCACGTCCGGCGGTGAGCGAGGCTCGGCGTCGATCGAACTCGTCGTCCTGCTGCCCGCGCTCTTCACGCTGCTCTTCCTCGGGCTGCAGGGCGCGCTGTACTTCTACGCCCAGTCTGTCGCCACCGCCGCTGCCGCTGAAGGCGCGCGCACCGCCGCCGCCCTGAATGCCACCAGCTCCTTGGGAGCGGCCGCGGCATCCGACTTCGCCGCCGACGTCGGCACCCGCGCCCTGCGCGAGGTAAGCGTCGACGCCGCCCGCGACCAGACCACCGCGACCGTCACCGTCTCAGGCGCGTCCGTCTCCGTCATCCCCCTGTGGCAACCCGTCATCCAGCGAACAGTGACGGTCCCCGTCGAACGGCTCACCGCACCATGACCCCGCACCGCATTCGACATCGGCTGTTTCCCGGGCACTCGTTCCTCCGTCCGCGCGACGAGCGTGGGTCAGCGTCGATCGAGGCCGTCATCGGGGCGCCGGTGTTCGCGCTCTTCCTCGCGCTCGTCATCGCCGGCGGACGCATCGCGCTCGCGCACCAGGACGTCCAAGCGGTCGCCGCCGACGCTGCACGGGCAGCAAGTCTCGCGCGCACCGTCAGCGAGGCCAACGACGCCGCCGCCCGCGCCATGGCCACCGGTCTCACCGCCCGCGGCCTGTCCTGCGAGAGCGCCGACATCACCCTCGTTACCGCGGCGCTCTCGCATCCAGCCGGTATCCCGGGCGCGGTGTCGGCGACCGTGACCTGCACCGTCGACCTCACCGACATCACCCTGCCCGGCGTCCCCGGCGCGCACACCGTCACTGCGACCATGACCAGCCCGGTCGACACCTGGAGGGCTGACCCATGAAACTCATCGGTCATCGGTCCGCACCGGGCCTCGGCCACGACGGCGAGCGTGGGTCAGTCAGCACCTGGCTCGTCCTGTCCGCCTTCGCCATGGTCCTGATCGTCGGGCTTGCGGTCGATCTGTCCGGGCAGGTCCACGCCCAGCAACAAGTTCGCGACATCGCCGCCCAGGCCGCTCGCGTCGGCGGACAACAGCTGGACGCCACCGCCGTCCAAGGCGCCTATCCATCCATCGCCATCGGGAAAGCACGCACCGCCGCCCAGGACTACCTCGCGGCCTCCGGCGCCACCGGATCGGTCACCGTGTCCGGCGGGACCACCGTCCACGTCCAGGTCACCAGCACCTACCACCCGACCTTCATCGGGGTCGTCGGCATCGGCGGCCTCACGGTGAGCGGCGAAGCCAGCGCCCGCGTGATCCGCACGATGGGAGACACCGAGCGATGAGCCACACCCACACCCGTCTCATCGGAGCAGCCGGCACCCTTGGCGCCCTCGCCCTCGTGGCCGGTGTCCCCCTCGCCCTGATCGCGGTCGGGCTCAGCCCGACGCAGATCGCGGCCCACCCGATCTGGACGAACCTGCTCGCGCCCGACGACGGCACCCTGCTGTGGGTCGCCATCGGCGCGCTCGCCTGGCTCCTATGGGTTGTCATAGCCGGCCTCATCCTGCTCGAGGCCGCCGCCCAGACCCGCGGCATCCACGCGCCGAACCTGCACGGCCTGGCAGTCCCCCAGGCAGCAGTGCGCACCCTCGTGGGCTGGGCAGCGCTCCTGTTCATCGCCGCCCCCGGCGAGGCCGCGGCCGCCACGCCAGGCCTCGCCAGCACCGACAGTGCCGTCGCGGTCGAGGTCACGAACATCCCGGCCCTGCTCGACGTCCCAAACCGGACCTCGGCACCCGAGCGCGCGATCGGCCGTACCGTGGCTGCCCCCGACACACGGGCGACAAACTCGGCCAACGTCACCGCCGCCTACCAGTCATCGGCCACGGTGCGGACATCGCCGCCAGACCGCACCGTGCCCGGCACAGTCGCCTACCAGGTCACCAGGGGCGACACCCTGTGGCGCATCGCCGAGAAGCACCTTGGCGACCCGCTCCGCTACACCGAGATCGCCGCGCTCAACCGCGACATCCTGGGCGACGACCCTGACTTCATCACCCCGCCCATGGCGCTGCTCCTGCCCGACGACGGCCACGTCACGTCCACGTCACAGCACGACGACTCGGCCACCGTCATCGTGGAACCCGGCGACACCCTGTCCCAGATTGCACTCGACGAGCTCGGGGACGCGAACCGCTACCCAGAGATCTTCAACGCCTCGACCAGCACGGCACAGCCCGACGGCGCCAAGCTCATAGACCCCGACCTGATCCAGCCCGGATGGAGACTCACCATCCCAACTACAGGCGCCGCCCAGCAAGGTGCGACCGCCACGACTGACAAGCAGGGTGAATCTCCGGATCGGGAACACCCCCGCTCCAACGCGAACCGACCTGCTGAACCGGAACCGGCCACCAACCCGCATACAAGCGCCACGAACCCAGCCGAGCAGGCTCCGACTCCAGCCGAGCGACCACGAGCAACCGAGACATCAGGCACGCCGGCACCGAGCACCACGCCAACACCGGAGACAGCGGCGACGTCGTCCCCAGCAGCGTCGGCCGGTTGGCTGATCCCGGCGCTCACCGGCGCAGGATCCCTGCTCGCGGGCGTCCTGTTCCTCCGGCTACGGGCCAACCGCCGATCCCAGCTGCGCTTCCGCACGCCCGGGATGCTCATCGCCCCCGAGCCCGCCGAGACGGTGCCCGTCGACCGCAGAAGTCGGGTGGTGGGCGGCCCGGTGGCGCCCCGGATCCAGGCACTCGATGCCCTGTTGCGCTCCCTGGCGTCTTCGTACGTCGAACCATCCGAGTACCCCCCGCTGCTCGCCGTCGAGCTGGCGGCCGAGACGGCAACCCTGCACCTGGCCGACGACGCCGACCTCGGCGAACCGTGGACCGGCGCGGACACCCGCTGGACCGCACCCCTCGGCACCACGCTCGAATGCATCGACGTCGTCGCGCCATACCCGATGCTCGTGTCGATCGGTGCCGACGACGCCGGCGCGGCGTGGCTGCTCAACCTCGAACGGTTCGGCGTGCTCAGCGTCGCCGGCGAGGCCCAGGCGACACAGAAGCTCGGCCGGCACCTGGCCGCAGAGCTGGCCCTGTCACCGTGGTCCACCCTGGTCCAGGTCCACACGCTCGGTTTCGGCCAAGAATTGACCGACCTCGACGAGTTCCGCCTCACCCCCTACCCCGCCGGCGACACCCGCGCTTTCGACGCAGCCACCCGGTCAGCGCTGGCCTCGGACGACGACGACCCCGAGGAGCTGCACGTCGTGGTCATCGCCTCGGGGGCCGCCCCGGCAGAGGCTTCCACCCGGCTCTCCGAGGTCATCGCAGCGCACGAGTCACGGCCGGGCGCGGCCGTCGTCACGCTCACCGATGCGGCCACGGAGTCAGCGACGATCATCGAGGTCGACGACGAGCGCCTGCGGGTCCCCAGGCTCGGCATCGACCTCCGCGTACCCGGACTGAGCGAGCCCGAGGCTGCGGCGGTTGCCGAAATCGTCCGCGCCACCCAGAGCCGAGCGAACGTGCCCATGCCGGTCGACGTCACCATCACCGAGGGATACGGGGCGTTCATCAACCAGACCGGCGCGCTGCGCGAGCCGCTGGTCGACGAGCGTCCCGCACCGGATGAGGAAGCCGGGCCGACATCGCTGCTGCCTGAGCCTGCCGCGGCCTACGTCGACGCCGCGGCCACCACCGAGCAGGACGTCGCCGCACTTGCTCCGCCCGTACCGCCGTCGACCGCCGACGACGTGTTCGCCGCCGACCCGACCCTCGACGCCGACCTCGAGCTGTGGCGCCTCGGCGACGAGTGCCCGGTCTCGCGCGTCATGCTGCTCGGCACGCTCCGCGCCACCGCTCACGGTGTCAGCCAGGAGGTCTCCGAGCGCAAGCACCACTACATCGAGCTCATGACCTACCTGTGGGCCCACCCGCACGGCGTCCCATCCGCCACGCTGTCCGACGAGTTCGGTTACACCCGCGAACGCGCCCGCGTCGAGATCAGCCACCTGCGCAAATACCTCGGCGTCGACCCACGCACGGGCGAGGAGTACCTTCCGACTGCGCCGAGCACCCGCGAGCGCACCGAGAACGGGTGGACCGGGTACTCCTTGCAAGGTGTGCTGTTCGACATCGACTTGTTCCGACGGTTGCGTGCCCGAGCCCAGGCGCGCGGCGGCGACGGTCTGCCGGACCTCGTCGCCGCCCTCCGGCTGGTGCGCGGCGAGCCGTTCGCGGACCTGCGCGCCGACTCCTGGGCCTGGATGTTCGAGGGCGAACGCTTCGACCAGGAGTTCGCCGCCGCGATCGTCGACGTCGCACATCTCGTCGCCACCCGCTCCATGAAGGACTGCGACCTGCCCACCGCACGCCGAGCCGCCGAGATTGCACTCAGTGCCTCGCCGTACGACGAGACCGCCCGGCTGGATCTCGCGAGGATCGCAGAGCTCGAGGGCAATGATGCCGAAGCCGCGCAGATCAGAGAAGACGGGATCTACCAGCGCACCGACGACTACCGACCGCCGCTCGACCCTTCCCAGCGAACACAGAAGTTCGGCGCTGTTCGACGACGCTCTACCAAGATGTAGGGGCCTGAGGCCTTCCAGCATGGTTGGCCGAGATCAATCGGGCCGGCACCACCCTGCGACGGCCCGAGGCGGCGGACTGACGACGATGACTTCGTCCTCGTCGGCTTCAAGCGGTTCTAGATCCGCCGATGGGGAGCGCAACAGCGCTGGGTGCATGAAGTGACCTCTTGTGCCGAGATTCGGGCGGCGCAGGGCGTCGCGGTAGGTCCGCTTCAGGGCCGAGCACGTGATGACCGCAGCTCGACCGCGGTCTGCCTGTCGAGCCACTCATGTAGAACCTGGAGCCAGCGCCCGCGGTCGGCGTCGTCCAGGAAGTGCCGGGGCGCATCGTGCCGACGTTCGCGGGTGGGTGGGATTCGTCGGCCTCGGCCTGTTCGAGCCAAATGGTTTCGCGAGGATCCTCGCGATGGCGGCCTTCCTCGAATCGGCTACCCCCTGACGACGAGGTGGGCATAGCCAGTGTGGCTCAGACGTTGAATGTGACATCGATGCTCTGACCTGTAGCTTCACCGCGACCGATAGGCCTGCGGGGGAACCGTGGGGGAATCAGAGCGACGGGCAATCCCCCGCCATGGCGGGACGGCAGGAACCCGACGGGAACGTCGATATCTGCGATGTGTCGTCGGCGACACCACCCGTTGAGTCTATCGACGGCGCGCCTCTGCACGTCGATCGCGCAGCTGAAGATCGTGAGCCCAGCTCAGGAGACGACGCACCGAACCCATTTGGCGTCGTCAGCCGTTCGAAGCCTCAGAAGCGGCACCGGTCGCCGGGGCCGCGGTCCGTGCTGTCGCGATCACGCCGCATCTTTCTGCGGCGAAGCCTGAGGCACGCCTCCCCGCCGTGAGGGACCGCAGCAAGACTCATCGCCCCTTCCCCCCGGATGGGCGTGGGGCTGCCGTCCGACGGGATCCCGTGGGAAGCCTTGCTCGGCGTCGCCGCCATCACCACGGCCCTCGTGCTGCAGCTCGCCGTCGACCGCGTCGACGCGACCCGCCTCCGGCACTACCACCACGTGGCATCGCCCCCGTTCGACACCGGGATCGACGGACATGCGACCTCGAGCTCGCTCCGCGGCCGTACCGCCGACCGACCATCGGTCCGCGCGCACACCAACAGGTCTAGACAACTGCAAATTTATGGTTGATCATTGCAATCACTCACGACCCGTACGGCTCAAGGAGGAGCCATGGCCCGAGGTCCACGAGTCGCCCCTCGAACGACAAGGCCCCCGGTTGCGCGCCGGGAGCGCACCGCCTCCAGCACTTCGCCGGCCGCACGCCCCGAGCAACCAGGGCTGCCGAAATCTCGTCCTCGAGCCTCGCCCCGCTGGCCATCTGGCGGACCGCGAGCCCTCCGACCAGTCACCGACGTCCACCCGAGAGGACGCATCGTGCTCATGTCGTTCACCCTCGCTCCGTGCTCGTCGGCGGCACAGAGCGCGCACCGGCTGGTGTGCGGCGCTTCGCCAGCCTCGCGGAGACGGTCGGCGCGGACGTCGCGGGGGCCACCTCACGCGACCCTGCGAGCCCGCCGCTGGCGACGGCCATGCATCGGACCCGCCGTCTCACCGCGGCTTCGACCAGGCTCTGCACCTCGAAGCCAGCAAGCAATCGACTGTCCGGATCCTGTTCCCATCGAACGGAGAACACCGTGAGAGCACCTTCATCGAGACGGAGCGCCGCCGTGGCGGCCTTCGTCGCGCTCACTGTCGCCGGCGGCCTGACCGCCGCCCCTCAAGCCATGGCAGAGAACGAAACGACCGGCACCGACGCCGCCACCAGCCCGTACGGCAACCCGTTCAACGACTACCTGCGCCGCCCGTACGGCGTCATGGACAACGCTCAGCAACAGGCAACGCTCCCCAAGGTCGACGACAAGGACGACGAACCGTTCGACTGGTACCGGAGCCCGCACGCCGTCATCGGCGTGTACGGCGGCCCGGAGGAGGCCGTCGTCACGCCGGAGGGCAACCTTCAGACGCAGTTCGGCAAGGTCGTCTTCGACACCGGCGAACAGCACACGCCCGTCAACCAGCGGGTCAAGACCTGGCGCGACGGCTGGCTGCCGATGCTGGACCAGACGTTCACCCGCGATCAGGTCGAGCACGACATCTCGTTTTTCGCGGCCAAGGTGCCCGACGTCGCGACCGTGCCCTACGACCAGCAGTACGCCTTCCCCAGGAAGTCCATGCGGGTGCAGGCCGAGAACATGATCACCTTCGTCGACATCACCCTGCGGAACACGGGCCGTGAGGCGACGACCGCACACTTCGGCGCGTCGGTCGCCGAGGGGGGCACGAGCCAGGGCGGGCAGCCGCAGGACGGTCCCGCCGTGCCCGCGGACCCGGTCTGGGACGCAGCTGCAGGCGCCCTGGGCGGCGAGGGCAAGCTCCTGCTCACGGCATCGGACGGGCCCAGCTACGACGACGGCCGACTTGCATGGTCGCTGCCGCTCGAGCCGGGCGCCTCGCGCACGATCCGTCTGAAGGTGCCCTACTGGGTCGGCCAGCAGAAGGATCTGGAAGCGATCCGGGACGCGGACTCCACCGCCTACGCCAAGAAGACCGAGAACTTCTGGCGCACCACCGTCGAACGGGCCAGCACCCGCTTCACGCTGCCCACGGTCGGGCCCGACAACGCCGCCGAGAACAAGGTGATCGACACCTACCGCGCGTCGATCGTCCAGTCGCTGATGTCCGCGGACCTCGTCGACGGTCATTGTTTCTGGGACGGCAGCCCCACCCTGTACGACCAGTTCTACCTGCGCGACGCGGCGTTCAACGTCGAGGGCATCCTCAACGCGGGCTTTACCGACCTGGCGAAGCAGTGCATCACCGACATGCTCCTCTACCAGGACTCCGAGGGCCACATCATCTCCCAGCAGGGACAGATGGACGGCCACGGCCAGACGCTGGCGCTGATCGGCACGTACCTGGAGCGGACCGGCGACGTCCAGTTCGCCCACGAGGTCCTGCCTGCCGTCCGTCGCGCCATGGACTGGGAGTGGAAGACGCGCCAGGACGACTGGGAGAACTCCGGAGGCCTGTTCCCCGAGTCCGTCATGGACGACAACGAGGCCGTGATCGGGCACGTGCTCACCTACGACCTCTGGAACATCGCAGGCGAACGCGGAGCCGCACAGACCGCTCGGCTCGCGGGAGACGCCGCGGCTGCGGACCAGTGGTCCGCACGCGCCGACCAGTACGTGGGCATCCTGAAGGAGAAGCTCGAGCCGGCCGTCGACGAGATCGGCTGGATCCCGCCGACCATCGAAGGTCTCGACGGCGAGGTGATCCGGACCGGTTGGTACGGCGACACCTACGGCATCGACTGGGGCAACCTGGAGGTCGTCCATCCCACCGGGTTCCTCCGGCCGAACGACCCGTGGGTGACGGCGAGCCTGACGGAGTGGAAGAAGAAGACCTTCGAAGGCGTGTTCACCTACCCGATGAACGGCGTGGAGGGACTGCTGCACTCCTACACGCCCATCTCCGTCCTGGAGACGACCCTGCGCCGCGGTGAGCAGGATGCCACGCTGAAGGGCATCTACAACCTTCTCGTGCACACCACGGCGACCCACTCGGCCGGCGAGGGCCTCAGCGCGGCCCAGCGCTGGGACTGGGGCTCGAACAACCTGTCCCAGCCGCACAACGAGTTCGCGGGCAAGTACGTCAACCTGCTGCGCGACGTCATGGCCTACGAGGGCGACGACAAGTCGCTGCGCATCGCCAACGCCTGGAACCCGCAGTGGTCCAAGCCCGGCAACCGGTTGGCGTTCACCGGCAACACGGACTTCGGCAGGCTCTCGTACGAGGTGCGCACACGGGCGAACGGCGCGACGGCGCACATCGAACCTCCGAACCGGACCACGCCGATCGTCATGAGCGTGCCGGAGGGCGCGACGATCTCGTCCGCCTCCCTCACGCGTGGCGCCCGGGGCACCGTTGAGGTGGTCGGCAACACCATCAGGCTGACCCGCCTGTCCGGTCCGGTCGACCTCCACATCAGGTGGACGCTGGACACGACGGGACCGGCAATCAGCTACGGCCGCGCCGTCGCGGACTACAAGGCGAACTACGACCGCATGACCTCCCCGATCAGGGCCGGCGTCACGGAGGTCGAGCCGTCCAAGCGCACCCTCGCCGTCGGTGAACCCTTCGACGTCTCGGCCGTCGTCGAGAACACCGGCGGGGCGGGGTACCTCCCCGACCCCGACGTGGTGCTCTTCGTCGACGGGAAGGCCGTCTCCCGAGACACACGGTCGTTCGCTCGCGGCATCGGTTTCACCACCCCCGACGGCATCATCTCCTTCGACCGCAACGGCGGGGGCGTGATCCCCGTCAACCTGTCCGCGCAGCAGATCTGCACGCCGGGTGAGCACACGATCGGGGTCGGGCTGGGTGAGGCAGAGCCGGTGACCCGCAAGGTCACCGTCACGGACGCGTCGCCAGACGCCCCGGCCCCGACGGCGACCGTCGCCGTGGCCGCGGACCCGGCCAACGTCTCCGCCGGCGGCGCTGCCACGGTCACCGCGACGTTCACCAACACCGGCTGCCAGCCAGTCAAGGCCGTCACCGGCAGCATCGAGGTCGCCGAGGGATGGACCGCCACCCCCACCAGCACCGACCCGGCGCCGTCCGTCCAGCCCGGCGACTCCGCCACCCTGACCTGGACCGTCAAGGCTCCCGACGGTCTCGGAACCGATCCCGTCGCCAGCGCCTCCGCCGAGGTCACGGTGGGCTACGGCTGGAGCGGTTCGACCACCGGGTCGGTGTCCGCGAAGGCTGACGTGCGGGCGTTCGCGCCCGTGAGCGACCCGTTCCGCGGCGTCGCCCACGGCACCCCCGCCTGGTTCGGCCAGTCCGGCAACACGTTTGCCGTGCTCGCCGGCGGCAAGGACATCGGCGCCGGCACCGACGAGTTCGGCGCGATCTACGAGGCGGACGCCGCGGACGCCGACGCGGTCGCGACCGTCACGGTCACCGGCCAGGAGGACACCTGGCCCTGGGCCAAGGCCGGCGTAATGCTGCGCAACGACCTCGCCGAGAAGGACTCCCACGGAGGTGCGGCGGTCGCGGTCACACCGACCAACGGCATGCAGTTCCTGTGGGACGGCGACGGGAACGGCACCATGGAGAGATCGGTGGCCGCGGGCCGAACGACGTATCCGGTGACGCTGCGGCTCGAACGCTCGGGCTCGACGATGACCGGCTCCTACCAGGCCGACGACGGCACGTGGAAGCCGATCGGGAGCGCAACGGTCGAGGGCGTGTCCACCACGTCCGACGTCGGCGTCTTCTCCTCGGCCGTCAACGCCAACGTCCCGGGCACCTTGGGGCTGTCCACGTTCCAGGACCTGTCGGTCAGATGATCGACAGGCAGTGCTCGCGCTGACCGGCGTGAGAGATCGACGGCCCGGTGCAGGACCCACTGGTCCTGCACCGGGCCGTTCCCGGCGAGCCGCGAGACGGGCGCCGTGGCGGGATCGGTGCGCTCAGTCGGTCGGTCCGAGATCGGGCCGGTCGACCACTCGAGGCGCGCCGCCGATCCGGTCGAGCTCGAGGACGACGACCTCGTTGCGGCCCTCGCGGACGACGGGCGCCGGCAGGTAGAGCGTGCGCTGCGGGCCGCGTTCCCAGTACCGGCCGAGACAGAATCCGTTGACCCAGACGTATCCCTTCCCCCAACCCTCCAGTGCGACGAACCCGCCCGCAGGCGATATCGCGTCGAACGCGCCCTGGACGAAGGCCGGTGCGGAGGCATCTGCCGCGGTGCTCGCCGCCGCCGGCGACTCCGGCTGCGGCAGGTTCGGCAGGTCGGGCAGCTCCACGGAGGTGACCTCCCAACCATGGAGGTACTGGAGCCCGTGGCGCACTCCCCCGACCAAGCCCTTGCGCTCCCCGATGCGGGTGCCGTAATTCACCCGACCCATCGACTCGACCACGACCTCCAGCGTCACCCCCTCCGCGGGGACGGCCAAGGGGATCCCTGCGTCGTCGTCCCGCCAGACGATGCCGAGCAGACGACCGTCGGCGTACACGTGTGCCCGGTCGCCCAGCCCGGGGAACGTCAACGCGGCCTCCGGTCGCGGCCCGGCCACCCGGCATCGGTACCGGACGAGCCCGTGGGCGAGGCCGAGCTCCTCGAACGTCGGCGGGGACGGCGCCGCGACCACGCGCGACGCCGCGTCGAGGACGTTTGCGAGCGGGACGGCGCCGGTCATCCTGATCTGGGTGGTCGGCAGCGTCGCCGGCTCGGCGACCTCCTGCAGCGGCGGAAGGTCGCGGTACCGGCCGATCACCTCCCGGAACGCCCAGAACTTCGCGGTGGGGCGGCCCGCCTCGTCGATCGGCGCGTCATAGTCGTACGACGTGACCGTCGGCAGGTACCGCCCGTCGTCGTTGGCCCCGGCGGAGCATCCGAAGCTGGTCCCGCCGTGCGCCATGTACAGGTTCACCGAGGCCCCCGTCGCCAGCATGCGATCGAGGACGTCGGCCGCGTCCCCGGCGTCGCGCACGTGGTGATGCGCCCCCCAGTGGTCGAACCACCCGTGCCAGTACTCCATGCAGAAGAGCGGGTCGTCGGGCCGGTGGCGGCGAAGCGCGTCGAAGTTCTGCTCCGGGTTGCTGCCGAAGTTCACGGTCGCCCACACGCCCGGCAGGGTCCCCCCGGTGAGGCAACTATCGGAACCTCCGTCCGAGGTGAACAACGGGACGTCGATGCCGCGCCCGGCCAGGCCGATCCGAAGGTGCTCGAGATAGCTCCGGTCGGTGCCGAACGACCCGTACTCGTTCTCGATCTGCACCAGGCACACGTTGCCGCCGCGCGTGGACTGCCGCTCGACGAGCATCGGGACGAGGACGTCGAACCAGTCGTCGACCGCGGCGAGGAACGCCTCGTCCGCGGTGCGGATCCGTAGTCCCGGCACACCCGTCAACCACGCAGGCAGGCCGCCGTTGTCCCACTCGGCGCAGCTGTAGGGCCCGGGACGCACGATCGCCCGCAGGCCGACCGCGCCGGCCAGGTCCAGGAACCGTCCGAGGTCAGCGATTCCGTCGAAGCGGTACTCGCCGCGGCGCGGTTCGTGGAAGTTCCACGGCACGTACGTCTCGACGGTGTCCAAGCCCATCGCACGCAGCAGCTGGAGGCGCTCCTCCCACTGGTCGGGATGCACCCGGGCGTAGTGGAAGGCGCCGGAGATCATGGGCAGCCGAAGATCGGCGGGCAGTTTCACGGATCGATCGCCCCTCAGGTGTAGACGAGCTGGCCGGTGACGGTGCTGTCGCAGTCGCTGACGAGCCGGACCCAATGGGCGCTGAACCCCGTGGGGAAGACGTGGGTCACCAGCTCGCCGGCGGGCACCTCGATCCGCGCCGTGCGAGCGAACCGGCCGTGCCCGCGCACGTCGATCTCGACGGTGACGGTGACGGGCTGGTCACCGTGGTTCTCCAGGTGGAGGCACTTGTGCTCGAATCCCGTCATCAGGTACGGGTCGGACGGCACGCCGGCCTTGACCTCGGACTCCCACCAGGGGCCGCCCCAGCCCTGCGGCTTGCCGAATCCCCACAGGTCGTCCGTCTTGCCGAACCACAGGTTGGCCTGCGGCTGCCCGGCGACCGGGTTGCCGTCGAAGATCGGCGTCGTCTGGTCCCCGGCCAGCACGAGCAGTCCGTTCCACGAGCAGAAGTCTCCGACGATCCGGAGGTGGGACGAGATCGGACGGATGCCCCAGACGGCATCGCCGTAGGTGAGGCTGGGCAGCTCGTAGAACATGCCGCTGGCATCCATGAGCAGGCGCTCCGACTCCACCTCCCGGATGCGCGGCCACTCCGTCGTGAACGCGTGGTCCTGGGTGTGGGTCGACTTCGGCAGCCGGTAGACCTTCCACCCCGTCGAGGGCAGGTGCACCCAGAGCAGCGCCGAGGCGCGGTCCTGCCCGACGGCGTACATCGCCTCGCCGATCCCGTTGGCGCCGGCGAGCGTGTTGAACTGCGTCCTGGCCAGCGTCGTCCAGGTCTGCCCGTCCCATTCCGCCAGGCGACCCTCGCTCTCGCCCGTCGGGAAGTCCTGCTCGTAGTACGAGTTGTTCACCACGACGACCCGACCGTTGCGGGTGTAGCAGTCCTTGAAGTGGGGATATCCGCGGACGTCGAGGATCTCGAGGAGGTCGAAGAGCTGAGTGACCTCGAGCGTCCGGGCGTCGACCTCGAAGAACTCGCCCTCCATCCCGAGCACGTAGACCTTCCCGGCAGGATCGGTCAGGTGCCTCGCCGTCGCCGTGAGGCGGACGTCGACGAGCTCCGTGATGGTGCGCACGTTGCCCTCGACGTCGATCACGTGCGGTCCGATGAAGAGCTGGTCGGTCTCCTTGTGCACCAGCCTGTTGGCATAGGTGCCCACCACGCTCGCGGGGTGCTTCTCGAGCTGCAGGTCGTCTCCGACCGTGAACAGACCGGTGCCTCCGCCCGTGGTCCTCGTGTGGGCGACGTAGGTGACCATCCAGAGCTTGCCCGCCCACGGCATCAGTGCGCCGATGCCGGTCTCGGACCGGGGAACGTGATCGGCCTTGACCGCAAGGGTCGGCACGACGCCGCTGATCACCACCGGTGCTCCGACGCGGTCGACGGGTGATGTCACCGATCCGGGCGCGGTGGTGGGGGTCTTGACCTCGAGGTCGGTGGTGCTGGAAGGCATGCGAAAGTCCTTGAGTCCTTGTCGTGGGATGGGAGCTCTGCCGGGTGTGGAAGAGCTGGTCGATGGCGGTCGCCGAGTGACGTCCGAGGTCACGCGAGCCGGTCGCGAGCTGCGATGGCCTCCTCGTACTCCGCTCGGACCTTGTCGCCTGCCTCGGTCCGCCACGTGTCGATCGCGGACTCGAGGTCTGCCATCGGCTTCCGGCCGACGATCACGTCGGTCATGGTGTCGGTGACCTTCTGCTTGAGGTTGGTGGCACCGACGTCGGCGTCCGATCGCAGGCCGGACGTCGGGTCCTCCACCCGGCCGGGCGAGACGTCTCCCTGATAGGTGTGCATGGTCTCGACCATGCCGGTGTCGCCGATGGTGGAGTAGAGGACGTCCGGCCCGCCCGCGATGAAGCGCAGGCTGAGGCTGTAGACCTCGGCCTCGCCCTGCGACGTCAGGGTAGGCAGCCCGGCGTCGAGCCTGTGGTCGACCCCCTCGACCCCGTAGGTACGGAGGAAGTTCTCCTCGCTGCCGAACGGCGCCGAGAGCCAGTTCAGCACGCGCAGGCACTCCTGAACCCTGGCGTCGTCGCCCTTCTTGACGAACGTCACGAAGTCCGTGACCGAAGCCTGGAGGGTGGTCGGTGTCCCGTCGCTCGAGTAGGCGGACATGATCGCCGGGTTCAGGCCGGAGTCGTTCCGCACGGTGTACCGGACCATGTTGTCGGACCGCACGGCCACGGACCCGTTCTCGAAGAGGGGCTCGGCGTCGAATCCCTCGCTGGGCGCGTCGGGGTGGATGTATCCCTTGTCCCACAGTCCCTTGATGTAGTCGACGCAGTCGAGAAAGCCGTCGCTCTCCCAGTCCTTCGTCAGGTTCCCGTCGCCGTCGATGCTCCAGTTGTTCGGCACGTCGAACATCGGGTACATCAGGGGTCCCGTCATCCACGTGCCGTCGGCCATCGCGTAGCGGTTGGCGCGGGCGTCCGTGAACGTCGCGCACATCTCCCGGACCTCGTCAGGAGTGCGCGGCGCCGGGTTGGCGCCGTACTTCTCGAACACCTCTGGCTGGTAGAACACCGTGTACCCGGTCGGGATGCGCAGGGTGGGCGTGGCGTAGATCCGCCCGTCCACCAGCGTTGCGGGCCACGCCTCCCTCGGTAGCCGCGCGAGGTTCGGGTAGTCCTTGATCGCGTCCCCCGACAGATGGTCGGTCAGGTCGGCGAAGCGCGCCTTCGCCAGGTCGTCGAAGCGACGAAGGCCCGCAGCGTCTCGCAGGTACATCGTGACGAGGTCGGGGATGTCACCGCCCGTCATCACCGCGGCGAGCTTGGTGGCGAAGTCGGTCGGGACGAGCGTCGGCTTGAAGTCGACCCCGAGCGCATCGTTGATCGCCTGCCAGTACGCGTTCTTGGCAGCCTGGGGAGGCGGCGCGGAGAACGTCACGACGAAGGCGCTCATCTCTCCCCCGGAGCCGACCTCATCCGTGACGGACCTGACGAGCTGGTCGACCGGATAGCGGAAGTACCCCGGGTTGATCGCCTTGGCCAGGTCACCGGCCAGGTCGGGGACGGGCCCGGAGAAGGGCACCTGCGTCGGGAGCACCGCCCGCGGACCCGCGGCGGTCGAGGCGCCGCCGGACGACCCGCAGGCCGTGAGGAGGGGGCCGCCGACGGTCGCGAGGGCGAGGCCGCCGAGGAACCCACGGCGGGAGACGTCGGCGGCACGGAGACGTGGTGAGGCGGACATGGGAGTCCTTTCAGGTCGGATCAGCCTTTGACGGCGCCGGTGAGCACGCCGGCCTGGAAGTGCTTCTGGAGGAACGGGTAGACGCAGACGATCGGGACGATGGCCAGCACGACGACGGCCATCTGCAGGGCTTGCTGGGGCGGGAGGATGCCGGACTCCGCTGCGCCCTCCGACGCCATCGGGCTGTTCTGGAGCACGTAGGTGCGGAGCACCAGCTGAAGGGGCCACTTCCCGGAGTCCTGCAGGTAGAGAAGGGCGCTGAAGAAGGAGTTCCAATAACCCACCGCGTAGAACAGCCCGATCACGGCGATCACCGCCTTCGACAGCGGGATGACGATGCTGTACAGCACGCGCCAATGCCCGGCGCCGTCGATGCGGGCGCTGTCGAACAGCTCGCGGGGGATGCTCTGGAAGAATCCGCGCACGATCACGAGGTTGAAGGCGCTGATCGCCACGGGCAGGATCAACGAGGCGTACGTGTCGAGCAGTCCGAGCTGCTTGACCATCAGGTAGACCGGGATCATCCCGGGCGTGAAGAGCATGGTCAGGAGCACAAAGGTGAGCAGGGGCCGCTGCCCGGGGAGCTCCCGGCGACCCAGCGCGTACGCGGCGAGCACGGTGGCCGTCAGCGAGACCGCCGTGCCGACCAGGGTGACGCCGACGCTGACGACGACGGCGCGGGTGACCGCCCCGCCCGCCAGCACCTGGCGATAGGCCTCGAGACTCGGCTCCGTCGGCCACAGCACGTAGCCGCCCGAGGCGTTGATCTGCGCCTGCGATGCCAGGCTCGTGGAGACGACCACGAGGAAGGGGAAGATGATCACGACGAGGATCACGACGACCGCGAGCGCCTTGAGGACGACCGTCAGCGGCGTCGGCCTCTCCATCCAGACGGGTCGCTGACCTCGGAGCACAGAGTGGCTCGCGAACCTGGTCACGGTGCTAGTCACGGGAGTACACCCCCTGTTCGCCCAGCATGTGGGCGACCTTGTTGGCGATGAGGATCAGGACGAGTCCGACGACGCCCTTGAGCAGTCCGGCCGCGACGCCGATGCTCCAGTTCCCGTCGATCACCCCGTTGAAGTAGACGTACGTGTCGAGCACCTCGGCCGCCTCCGGGCCGACGTTCCCGCGCTGCAGCAGGATCTGCTCGAAGCCGACGGTCAGGGAGCTGCCCAGCTGAAGGATCAGCAACAGGACAATCACCGGGCGGATCCCGGGCAGGGTGATGTGCCAGAACCTCCGCCAGGCGTTCGCACCGTCCACGGCGGCGGCCTCGTAGAGGGCGAGGTCGATGGCGCTCAGAGCCGCGAGAAAGAGGATCGTGCCCCATCCCGCGTCCTTCCACACGCCCTGTGCGACGACGAGCATCTTGAACGTGTCGGGGTTGGCCATGATGTTGCCGGCGTCGACCCCCATGTCGCGCAGCGCCTCCGTGACCGCGCCGGTGCCACCCAACAGCTGCTGGAACAGCGCGACCACGATCACCCACGACAGGAAGTGCGGCAGGTAGATCACCGACTGCACGAAGCGTCGGATCACCGGCGAGAGGATGCCGTGCAGGAACAGAGCGAGGGCGAGCGGTACGGGGAACGAGAAGATCAGCTGCAGCCCGTTGATGATCAGCGTGTTCCACAGGGCGTTCCAGAAGGCCGAGTCCTCGAACATCAGCTGGAAGTTCTGGAGGCCTACCCAGGGCGACTCGGAGAGCGGCAGGTACGGCACGTAGTCCATGAAGGCGACGAGGTTGCCCACCAGCGGCACATAGGTGAACACCAGGAGCAGCACGAACACCGGCGCGACCATGAGGAGCAGCGAACGTTCGCGTGCCAGCCGCTGCCAGAACTGCTGCTGGGCGCCCCGCGCCGGACGTCTCGAGCGAGCGGGGTGCCCGTCGGGCGCGCCGCGGGCCGGCCCGGACCCGGCGCGGGTCTCAGGTCTCCCCTGCTGGTTCAGCACCTTGCCGTCGATCATGCGAGACACTCCTCGTCGAGTGTTGCTTCTTTAGCATCAATCGCAATGCGGGGCTAACATAGCAACATGCGACCGGCCCAGCCAAACCAGTCACTCATCGATGGGCTCGCCTGCCTCCAGGCGCTCACCTCGCACGGCGAGCCGATCGGGTCGCGCGAGCTGGGCCGGATGCTGGGGCTCGAGTCGACCCGGGCCAACCGGCTCCTCAAGACGCTCGCCTACGTCGGCCTGGCCCAGCAGGACGCATCGCGGCGCTATTTCCCCGGGCCCGGGGTCCACGTGCTCGCGGCCCAGAGCATGCGAGGGTCGGGGCTCGTCCGGCGAGCCTTCGGCCCGCTCGAGGCCCTGGCCTCCGGCGGGCTGCACGTGTCGATGGGAGTGCTGTGGCGGGACCAGGTCTGCTACCTGTACCACACGTCGGACGAGCTGCACGGCGCGAACATCGGAGGCGCCCCGCTCTTTCCCGCGGCCCGGTCAGGCATCGGACACGTGTTGCTCGCGGCACAGGACGACGACGCGATCCGTGCGGTCTTCGACGGTTCGTCCCCCCGCGCCGACGCGGTCGCGGACCTGCCCGCGAGCCCTCCCGAACTCGGGCGGCTGCTCGACGAGATCCACGCCGTGCGCACGCAGGGGTTCGCCGTGGTCGCCACGTCCGACGAGGACCGCACGGTCGCGGTAGCGCTCGAGTCCGACGCCGCGGCGATCGGCGTGTTCGGCACGTTCGACGACGACGAGATCCCAGCGCTGGTCCGGCGGATTCACGAGACCGCGCGGCAGATCGACCACGCCGGGGCTGCCGACCCGTCGCCGACCCTGGAAGCCCACGCCTGACCCGTTCCGGTTCCTCTCGGCAAGACGCACGAGGTGAGAGGCATTCGCGTGTCTGGATCGTGCCGCTGGCACGTTCTGGACTTCAGACACCCTGTGTTCCACGACTCTGTCCCCCAGGTGCGGATGTCATGACGGTCGACGAACACGACGATCGCCGGGCGTCCGGGCGCACCCGCCCCCACGCGTGCGAGGTGAGTCGCGTTCCGTACCTGCCGATCCGGCGATCGCCGGCAGCGGCGCCCGAGCCGCACCCACCGGAAGGCTTGCGCGCACCGTGCCGACATGCCCGCTCCACGGAGGGAAATCGATCATGTTTGACGCTCGACGAAGAAGTCCGATGCCCGACCATCGGCGGACAGTTCGTGCCAGTAGCCTGGGCGTGGCCTTGCTGACGCTAGCGCTCGCCGTCACGTCGCTCGCACCCGCGAGCAGGACGCTCGCCGCGCCCGCGCCCACCGTGGTCCGGGTCACCGACTTCGGCGCCGACCCCGGCGGCCACCGGGACAGCGCTGCAGCCGTTGCCGCCGCTTTGCGCCACGCCAAGGAGCTGGACCGCCCGGTGCGCGTGGTGTTCCCGCGCGGTACGTACTCCATCTATCCCGAGCAGGCCGAGAAGCGCGAGCTCTACCTGTCCAACACCGTGGGCGCCGACCCGCGGTACCGGGACAAGCGCATCGGCATCCTCGTCGAGGACATGGAGAACGTGACCGTCGACGGCGACGGCTCGACCTTGCTCTACCACGGAGGCCAGACCGCGTTCGCCTCACTGCGCTCCAAGAACGTCGTCTTCCAGAACTTCGCCTTCGACTACGTGAACCCGCACACGATCGAGGCCACCGTCGCCAAGACCGGCGTCGAGGACGGGCACGCCTACCGCGTGCTCAGCGTGCCGCGGGACACCCTCTACTCGATCGTCGGGAACGAGGTGCACTGGCGCGGTGAGGCCTCACCTACGACAGGCGAGCCCTACTGGACCGGCGTCAACGGCATCCGTTACACCCAGGTGTACGACCCGGCCGAGCAGACCAGCCACCGCACCGGCAACCCGCTGTTCTCCGGTGTGACCGGCATGCGCGACCTCGGTGACGGCCGGATCCGCATCGACTACGCCACCACCACGGCACCGGGCGACCAGGGGCTCGTCTACACGATGGACGACGACATCCGCGACACCGCGGCCGCCTTCTTCTGGGAGTCGACGGACGTCACCGTCCGTGACCTCGACGCACGCTACCTGCACGGGTTCGGGTTCCTCGGCCAGCTCAGCCGCGACATCACGATCGAGAACACGAAGTTCGCCAGCGACAAGTCCGCTGGGCGGTACAACGCGGGGGACGCCGATCTGGTGCAGATGTCCGGTGTCGCCGGACGGGTCGTCCTCCGCAACAACGTCTTCGACGGCGCTCACGACGACCCGATCAACATCCACGGCACCTACCTCGGTATCAGCGCGCGCCCCGACGACGCACGGACGCTCGAGCTGGCCTACCGGCAGTACCAGAGCGTCGGGTTCCCCGCGTTCTATCCCGGTGACGAGATCGAGATCGTGTCCGGGTCGAGCATGACGCCCGTTCCCGGCATCACGGCGAAGGTCGTCTCGGTCGACGGCCCGTCCGGGAAGGACCACGACAAGCCGCTGAGCACCATGACGATCACTCTCGACCAGGAGATCCCGGCACAGGTCACCGCCGGCGACCACTACGTCGAGAACACCACCTACACGCCGGAGGTGCTGATCGAGGGCAACGAGTTCCGCAACATCCCCACCCGCGGCATCCTCGTCACCACCCGCCGCCCGGTCGTCATTCGCGACAACCTGTTCGCCCGGATGAACATGGCGAGCATCTTCATCTCGTCCGACACGACCTACTGGTGGGAGTCCGGGCCGGTCAACGACGTCCTGATCGAGCACAACACCTTCTATCGGCCTACCAGCCCCGTGATCTTCGTCGAGCCGACCAATCCGGTGATCGACCCCCAGCAGCCGGTGCACCGGAACATCCGCGTGGTGAACAACGACTTCGTGGTCGACGACGTGCGCCTGGCCGACATCAAGAGCGTCAGCGGGTTCACCTTCTCCGGCAACCAGGTCCGGCGGTACGACCGTGACCAGGCGCTCGCCGTGCAGGTTCGCGACCGCTGCCCCGCCCCGGGTGACACGGTGGCCGCCCGCGTCGTGCCGGTCGTGCCGGAGCACACGACCCCGGCGTTCCGCTTGCGCGGCGGTTCCGACGTCACGATCGCGGACAACACCTACGACCCGGGCATCAACCAGAGGGTCGACCTCGAGCGTACCGACCCCGCTGAGGTCTCCATCAGCGGCGAGGCGACGCGTATCGGTCAGGACACCACCACCAACTGGCCCACCCTGGCGAACTATTCGAGCAGCCGGCCGAGCGTGCTCGAGGTCGGCCGCGACGGCACCGTCCGGGCGAAGAAGCCGGGCACGGCCGTGCTCAGCGCGAACGTCCGCGTCGACGGGAAGCCCCTGAAGGCCCGGCCGGTGACGGTGACCGTGGGCGGCGACCCCTCGTCAGCGGACTGCGCGCAGGAGCCCGAGCTGTCGCGGGACTGGACGGTCCTGCGCGACGTCCCCGCCAACCGGAGCCTCGACGAGGACGGGACGCTCACGCTGACCCCGTCGCCGGGATTCCTGTTCGACGGGTTCAGCAACGCGCGCAACGTCCTCCTCACCACGGCCGGTGACGGGACCGGTACGGCGACGGTCCGCATGACCGGCCGTACGCAGGACGGCTGGGCGGAGGCCGGGCTGTTGCTGTACCGCACCGACGACGACTACGTGGCGATCCAGCGCAAGTACAACAACGACAGCCCGACGGTGACGGTCGTGACCGAGTTCGGTGGCCGGGCCGAGGAGTCACGGCGCATCGCCGACCCGGTGCAGGACGACATCTGGCTGCGGCTCACCCGGTCCGGCGACCAGGTGACCGCGTCCTACTCCCTCGACGGACGGACCTTCTCGCAGATCGGCTCCCCCGTCGACGCCGGCGCGCTCGGCACGGCCCGGTACGGAGTCATGGCCCAGGTACCGCCAGCGGGTGCGGACCATCCTCCGTTCCGCTTCGACGGCTTCCTCGCGGGCGACACGGAGGTCCCGTTCGTCGCCCGTTGGTGACAGGGCGACCGGCGGCAGGTGAACGCTCGTAGCCGGAAGGCCGCGACGGTCACCGCGGTACCGGTCCGCACCGACTCCTGAGCGGCCAGCACCACGCGCAGCGAGCGTAGTCCGGCCGGTCCGTCAGGGGTCGGAGCACGGCCGTCACGGACCGCGCAGAGGAACTCGCGGAGCATCAGGGCGTCGGTGTCCACCCCGAGGCCCCACCACGCCGCACCCGCGGGACCGAACCCGCCGACGTGCTGGGCGAACGGGTCGATCCGCGCGGTACCCCGCGTCCCGATGACCTCGAGGGTGAGGCCACCCCAGTTCGGGGCGGCGTCGGGGTGGCTCCACGAGCAGTCGATGACGGCGGTCACACCGTCCGGGTAACGGACGGACACGAGACCACCCGTCTCGGCTCCCACCTCGGGCCGGTCGGCGTGCAGGATCGAGTTCGTGACCGCGTAGACGTCCTCCGCCTGCCGCCCGCCGAGGAGGTCGTCGATCAGGTCCGCGACATGCACCACGTGATCGACCAGGGCACCGCCGCCGGCGAGAGCCGGATCGGTGAACCACGAGCGCTCACCGACGGGTATCTGCCCGTTGTTCGTGCCGTTCACGGCGAGGATCCGCCCCAGAGCTCCGGAGCCCACCTGCTGCTTCAGCCGGAGAAACGCCGGCGAGAACCGCACCGGGTACGCGGTCATGAGCTGCACGCCGGCCCGCTCGCAGGCGGCGACCATCGCACGGCCGTCGGCCTCCGACGTCGCCAGCGGCTTCTCGCACAACACGTGCGCACCCGCGGCCGCCACCCGCTCCACGTGCGCCCGATGCCTCGCGTTCTCGCTGGTGACGATCACGGCATGCGGCTCCCACGCGAGCAGGTCGTCGATGTCGTCCGCGTAGTCGACACCGAGCTCGACGGCCAGGTCCTTGCCGCGCCGCTCGCCCGGTGCGTAGGGCTCGGGGTCGGTGGCCCGGACCTCGACGCCGTCCAGGGCGACGAGCGAGCTCGCGTAGGACAGCGCATGGGGGTGCGCGAAGGACAGGATCCCCACCCGCAGGGTGGACGTCGTCCCGGTCATGCGGCGGTCCTCCTCGTGGCCGGGGTCGCGACGGGACTCCCGGTCCGGATCGACGTGTTCGCGGCGAGGGCGAGCTCGGCGGCGCGAACGCCGTCGGCCCAGGTGACCCGCGGCGCGCCGCCGCCACGGATCGCGCCGAGGAAGTCACGCAGCTCGTGCGTGTACGGGCTCTCGGTGAAGCTGCTGTCGGGACGGTCGGAAGGTCCACGGCCGGTGGCGTCGGTCTCGATCCGGAACGAGTCGTCCCGGTGGGTGTCGTGCTCGAGCACGCCGCCGCTCCCCGCGATCGAGAAGGCCGTCCGGAACGTGGTCCCCGGTGCGCCCCACAGCCCGTTCACCGCGCTGATCGCGCCCGACTCGTGGGTGAGCAGCACCTGCGCCGCCGCCGTCGTGACCCCGTCTCCGGACGCGGTCGCATACACCTCCACGACCTCGCCGGCGATCCACCGGGCGACGTCGAGGTCGTGCGTCATCTGGTCGGCGACGATGCCCCCGGACTCCGCCTCCCTGCCGAACCAGGACGACCACGTCGGGAACCCGCCGTGCCGCGAGAACCGGAGCACCGCGACGTCACCGACCACGCCGTCGTCGACCGCACGCTTCGCCGCGGCGTACTGGGGGAACCAGCGCACCACCTGCGCCGGGAAGAGGCAGAGCCCTCGGGCGCTCGCGAGGTCGCCCAGCGACGCCGCCCGTGCGAGGTCGAGCGAGACGGGCTTCTCGCAGATCACGTGACGGCCGGCGACGAGGGCTGCCTCCACGTATGCGAGATGGCTCGGCGTCGGGGTGCAGATGTCGACGACGTCGCATCCGTCGAGCAGCCCGTCGAGCGTCTCCGCGACGGTCAGTCCGTACTGCTCGGCCAGCTCGACAGCGCCCTCGTCCGAGTGCACGACGACGTCGACACCGAGGTCGAGCCAACCGTCGACGTGGACGCGCGAGATACCGCCCGCGCCGATCAGTCCGACGCGTGGGGGGTGGTGTGGCATGACGCTCCTTCGAAGCTCTCGAACAGTGGTAGTAGCGGTCATCACTTGCTCCCCGTGAAGGCGAGGCCGGCGACCACCCGGCGCTGCAGCACGATGAAGAGGACGAGCACGGGGGCCATGGCCATCGTGCTCGCGGCCATCATCAGGGTGTAGTCGGTCTGGTAGGCGCCCTGCATCGTGGCCAGTCCCACCGACAACGGCATGCGGTCGGCGTAGGTCGACACCACAAGGGGCCACAGCAGGTCGTTCCACGACGCGAGCGTGGTCAGGACGACCAGCGCGCTGATCCCCGGGGCCGCCAACGGCAGCATGATCCGCCAGAAGACCTGGAACGGGTTCGCGCCGTCCAGGCGGGCGGCCTCCTCGAGCTCGACCGGCAGCCCGAGGAAGAACTGCCGCATGAGGAAGGTGCCGAACGCGCTGACGATGCCCGGCAGGGCGATGCCCCAGACCGTGTTGGGTAGACCCAAGCCCTGGATGATCTGGAACTGCGGGATCAGGTAGGCCTGGCTCGGCACCATGAGGATCGACAGGATGATCCCCAGGACGACCCCCTTCGCCGGGAACCGCATGCGGGCGAAGGCATAGCCCGCTATCGAGCACAGCACGACCTGGCCCACCACGCGCAGCACGGTGATGGCGACCGACACACCGAGCTGGTCGAGGAAGGGGATCGTCCGGAAGACCTCGACGTAGTTCTCGAACTGCAGCTCGGCGGGCCAGAAGGTCGGCGGGATGCTGGCGACCTCCTGGTTCGTCGAGAGCGACAGGACGAGCTGCCAGACGAACGGGAAGACCATCACGACTGCGGCCGCACTGAGGATCAGGTGCGTGCCGAGGTGGCGGGGTCGACGCGGTCGGCGCCACGTCGTCAGTGCTGTCGCGGCGCTAGACATGCTGCACCCACCTCCGCTGCATCCGGAACTGGAACCAGGTCAGGACACCCACGAGCACGAAGATCAGGATCGCGATCGCAGCCGCGTACCCCTGGTCGTGCTGGATGAACGCCTCGTTGTAGAAGATGTAGACGAGCGACTGCGTCTGGCGCATCGCCGGGTTGGCGTTGCCCATGATCGCGTAGAGAAGGTCGAACAGCTGGAACCCGTTGATGATCGAGATCACCGCGACGAAGAAGATGCTCGGCGTCAGCAGCGGGACCGTGATGGCACGGAACTGGGTCCAGCGGGACGCGCCGTCCAGCTGCGCCGCCTCGTAGTACTCACCCGCGATCCCCTTGAGGGCCGCGTTGAAGATGATCAGTCCGAATCCCAGTGACGACCAGAGCCCGACGATCCCGACCGCGACGATCGCGAACCCGGGTGTGGACACCCAGTGCGGTCCGTCGATCCCGAACCAGGCCAGCGCCCAGTTGAGCACCCCGAAGTCTCCGTTGTAGATGATGCGCCAGATCATCGCGACGGCCGTAGGCATGGCGATGTACGGCATGAAGAACAGGACCTGGTAGACCCGCGCGCCCCGGAGACCGGGCCGGCTCACCAGGCTCGCCAAGCCGACCGCGATCGGCACCCCCAGCAGCACGATCGCCGTGTACACCAGCGTGTTCCCGACGGCGAGCGCCACGTCGCCGTCGGACGCGAGGCGGTCGTAGTTGTCCAGGCCTGCCCACGTCGCGCCCCCGAAGGGGCCCGTGTCGGTCAGGCTCAAGTAGCCCGTCCTGAAGATCGGCCACAGGTAGAAGACCAGGATCCCGACCATCGTGGGGGCGACGAAGAGCCACGGCCACCAGCCGTCACCCGAGCCTCTGGCACCAGGATGGTCGCGATGCGGAGCACGATGTCGATCCTGGCGCCCTGCTGCGGAACGGCCGTCGCGGGACGTCGTCTGCGCGGTCATGGTCATTCCTCCGCCAAGGCCTCGTTCATCTTCTCGGCGAGCTCGGCCGCGACGTCGGCCACGGGCCGCTCGCCGGAGAACGCTGCCGGGAGCAGCTCGGCCTCGAGCTGCGTCCAGACCGCTGTGTTCTTCGACACGGGGTAAGGGAACGAGTACTCGTCCGCCGCGTCGAGGAACGTTTGGAGGTTGAAGGACGGCACGGACTCGACGAACGCGTCCTGCGTGCCGTTGAATGCGGGGTTGGCGGCACCCATGTCCGCCTGGGTCAGCTGGGCCTCCTCGGTGCCGAGGTATGCCTGGAAGGCCTGCGCCGCGGCCTTCTCCGCGCTGTTCGCAGAGACGACGTTCGCCAGACCGTGGATCACGGTCGCCCGGCGCTCGTCATGCGGGAGGGGCGCCGTCGTGATGTCGTCGGCGACGCCGCTCTCGGCGAGCGGGGCGACGTCCCAGGTGCCGGACCAGTAGAGGCCGGCCTTGCCGTTCTGGAAGTAGGCGAGCGCGTCGGTGTCGGAGAGCTGCTGCAGGGTCGGGCTCGACCCGTCGGCGATGAGGTCCGCCCAGAGCTGCAACCCCTTGATCGCCTCGGGCGAGTCGAAACCGCTCTTCGTACCGTCCGCCGAGATGACCTCTCCGCCGGCCTGGAGGATGGTGTTGTAGTAGGCCGACTGACCGTTGGTCAGCCACGGAGCGACACCATAGATTCCCTCGCCGCCGAGCTTGTCCGAGATCGTGCGCGCGGCATCGTGGAAGTCCTCCCACGTCCAGTCCGCCGTCGGCTCCGCGACTCCGGCCTCCTTGAGGATGGCCTTGTTGTACCAGAGGACGATGGTGTCGAAGTCCTTCGGGACGCCGAACTGCTCCCCGTCGAGGGAGTAGAGCTCGTTCAACGCCGCCGGGTAGTTGGCGGGGTCGACGTCACCGGCCTCGACCAGGCCGGTGACCGGCTCGAGCTGGTCGTTCGCGGCATACAGCTGGAAGTTCGGGCCGTTGATCCAGAAGACGTCGGGAAGCGTGTCGCTCGTCGCCTGCGTCTGCAGCTTCGTCCAGTACTGGTCCCACGGGGTGACGTCGACGGTCACCTTGATCCCCGGGTAGTCCTCGTTGAAGTCCTCGATGTTCTGCTTGATGGCCGGGAGCTGATTCTCGTCCCAGATCCCGTACGTGATCTCGGCCTGGGTGTCCGCCGAGACCGCGGTGGCTCCGCTGGTCTTCGGGTCGTCGTCGGCCGAGCAACCCGCCAGTGCGATGGCGCTCACGATGACGCCGGTCAGGGCGGCCATTCGAGTCGTTCGTCTCATGTCTCTCCTTCGAGTACCCCGGCATCGACGCCGGGTCGGGGAACGGTGGGGGTCAGGTGATCCCTGCGCGGCAGGGCGGTCAGGACCGGGTATGCGCCGGCTCGAAAGGGGCGCGTCCGTGGACCCCCGGCGCCAGCGCGGATAGCGCGGCGGCGAAGTCGTCGGACCGGCCGCTGACCCTGAGTGGCGGCGCAGTGACGGCGGGATTTCCGTACACGGTGGCGCTGGCGCGCTCCAGCGCGCGCACGAGCGCGCCGACCGCGACACCGCGTCCGCCGAGCGTCGACGTGGTCATCGTGGGCAGGAAGGTGCGTCCAGCCAGGGCGCCCAGCTGCTGGCGCACCCGACTCAGCAGGGGCTCACCGACCGCAGACACCCCGCCACCGAGGACGACGAGATCCGGGTCGACGGTGAGCGCCACCAGGCCGATAGAGCGTGCCAGTCGGCGTGTGTACTCGGTCAGCTCGACGTCGGCGACAGAGTCTCCGGCCTCGGCGCGGGCCACCATCGCGAGGCGGTCCTCGACGAGGACCTCGTCCGACGCCATCGCGGTCTCCTGCCCGGCGGCCTCGAGGGCCCCGATCTCGCCCGCCGCAGACCTCCGCCCGGCATGCAACCGCCCGCCGAGGATGATCGCCGCACTGACGAAACGGTCGACCTTGACGAAGACGACGTCATCGACGAGCTGCGCGGCACCTGTGTGGTGCTCGGCGACGGCGGCGACCTTCACGTCGTTCTCGACCGCGACAGGGCAGGACAGCATGCGGGAGAGGCGGCCAGCCAGGTCCACCCCGGTCCACTCCGGGACCAGGTCCGACTGGGTCATCCGCCCGAGCTCGTCGACGATGCCGCTCACCGCGACCGTCACGCCCCGCACCTGCTGGGGGTGCACCTGCGCCTGCGAGGTGAGCAGGCCGACCAGTTCGGGCACGGCCCGCAGCCGGCCGATACCGTCGATGCCGGGATCAATCCGGCGGTCGACGCTCGCCACCACGGCGCCGGACAGATCGCACAGCAGTGCGCGGGCGGTATCGAGCCCCAGGTCCACACCGGCCAGGTACGCCGCACCCGGCACGAACGCGAACCGACGTGCCGGCCGGCCGGCACCGGACCCCGTGACGACGTCGTCGGGCGTGACCACACCGGCCTCCTGGAGGTCGGTCAAGATCTTCTCGACCGTCGGGCGCGAGAGCGTCGTCGCCGCCGCTAGCTCGGCGAGGGTTGCCCGGCCTCGTTCACGGAGCACCTCCACGCAGGCGGCGGAGTTGCGCGCGCGTACGGCTGCCATCTCACGGTCGTGGGCACCCGGTGGTGTCGTCATGACGCCTCCTCCCGAATATTGGATCCCTATTACGTAATCAAGGATCCGCACGCTAGCCATGGCGGGAGCGCGCTGTCAAGAGGGCGGCACGTGAGATCCACGCAGCGCGAGGCTCATTTCGCTACTGTGTTACACAATTGAATGCCCCGGGCTCGGGAACAGTTCTCCCGCGGGCTGTCTGACGGTCCGGACGGGGTGTGCGACGGCGGACACGACAGAGCCCGGACGGCGCGTACTGCGCCGCCCGGGCCTTCGTCGCCCCCGCTGGTCAACCGACCGGGGAAGTGCCCTCAGTTCCCGTAGGTCAGGTGCGGATCAGGCTCGCCAACGCCCCGCGCCCCACACTCTCGGGAGGTCGGCCACGCTGTCGAGGACGTGCGTGTGTGGCGCGGCCTCCAGCACGGCCCGCGGCACACCACCGCTGAGCACGCCGACCACGAGCGCGGCACCGGCGTTCGTCCCGGCCTCGAGGTCGAGCACCGTGTCGCCGACGGTGAGCACCCGCGCGACGTTCGTGACCCCCGTGCGCTCCATCGCCCGGTGCACCATATAGGGCGCGGGGCGGCCGGAGGGCACGTCGTCGGTGGTCACGACGATGTCCACAACGCCACCCTCGGTCCAGCCGAGCCGGTCGAGCAGCAGGCCGGTGACGTCGGCGGAGAAGCCTGTGGTCAGGGCGATGCGCGCGCCCCGCGCCCGGAGGTCGGCAAAGGTGTCGAGCACACCCGGCATCACGACCGGCGGGGCGGCGTCGTAGGTCTCGCGCAGCAACCGCTCGAACTCGACGAACGTCGGCTCGACGGCGGACGGGTCACCACCGAGCTCCAGCAGCGCGCGGATGGCGGTGCGCTTGTCAGCGCCCATCCAGCGGGCGACGTCGGCGACGTCGGCGGTGCTTCCCTGCCGTCGCACGGCGTCGTGGAGCGCGCGGTAGACGGCACCCCCCTCCTCCACGGTGGTGCCGGCGACATCGAAGGCGGCGAGGTCGATCGGGGCGGGGTCGGTGTTCACAGGTGGTCCTTCCGGTGGGTGGGTCGGGGGGCGGGGACCGCTCAGGCCGTGATCCCCGCGCGGTCGAGGACGTCGGCGGCGAGGCCGAGCCCAGTAGTCATGCCGATGCCGGTGGTGACGGTGGCGACGTGTACGCCCGGCATCGGCTCAGCGACGAGGAACTCTCGCCCGGGGGCTGTGGCGTAGGTGCCCTGCCAGCGCTCGACGACGCGGAGGTCGGCGCCCGGACGGGAGGCGAACAGGTCGCGGCCCAGACGCAGGAGGACGTCGAAGCCCTCCTCGTCCTGGAAGACGGGGGCGTCGGCGGCCCGCGCGTGGGTGTCGCCGAGCAGCAATGTGTCGCCCTGCGGGGTCGCCATGAGGTTGACATCCCACCGCGCCCCGGCCGGGTCGGCGGCAGCGAGCTCGGCCGCGACGTCCGCCGCCGACGGGCACGCCGCGAAGGCGGCGTACCGCACCATCGACCAGCCGGTGAGCAACGGCGTCGTGAGCCCGAGCGGGGCGTCGGGCCGCACCCGCAGCATGTGCAGGCGACAGCGCCGCAGCCCGGCCTCCTCGGCGACGTCGGGCAGCAGCCGGTCGAGGTCGTGGTGAGCGGCGACCACCACGACGTCGGCCTCGAGGACGCCGCGCGTCGTCTCGACGCGGCCGGACGTGACGGCCCGCGCCGCAGTCCGCCAGCGAAACGTCACGCCCTGCACCTCGAGCCACCGGGCCAAGGCGGGGGCCGCCGCCCGCGGGTCGACGAGCAGGTCGAGCGGCAGGTGCGCACCCCCCACCACCGGCACCGGGCGGATGGGCACGTTCGCCCGCGTCGCGGCCGCGTCCAGGAGGCGCACCTCGTCCGGGCCGCGACCGGCTGCGAACTCAGCGAGCAGGCGTAGCTCGGCGTCGGTGCGCGCCACGACGTGCGTTCCGACGCGGGCGACAGCGAACCCCGCTGCGGACCCCAGGGACAGCCAGCGCTCGCGGGCGGCGAGCGCGTACCGGCGTGCGTCCCCGGCCTGCGCCGTCGTGCACACGTGGCCGAAATTCTGCACGGAGGAGCCGACCACCCCCGCCGCCTGCTCCACGACCGTCACCCGGTAGCCGCGGCGGTGCGCCTCCGCCGCGGCGCCCAGGCCGACCACCCCCGCGCCCACGACGACGACATTGCGGCCGGTCGCAGGCGACGGGGCGGCCGTCGTGGTGAGGGTCGGGATCGTCGTCGTGGCGGAGCGGGTCATCGGGTCCCTCCGGGGACGGGGTCGGGCTCGTTCACCGCACGGCCACCTGGGTCCGGTACGTTCCGGGCGTGAGCAGCGACAAGGGGCCGTCGGCGCGGATCGTGCGCGTGCTCGCTGACGAGCTCTCGGGGCTGCCGTCCGGCACGCGCGTCGCCTCCGAGGCGGAGGTGGGGCGCCGGTTCAGCGTCGGGCGTGCCGCCGCACGCGCGGCGCTGGGCGAGCTGGAGCGCCGGATGCTCGTGAGCCGCGTCCAGGGTCTGGGCACGTTCACGCGCCGCCGCGTCGACTATCTCGTGGCGCCGGGGCAGGCGCCGTCGTGGAGCCGGACGCTGCGGGAGGCGGGTGCGTCGCCGCGCACCGTGGTCCTGGCCTGCGATGACCTGGCCCTGCCCGATGACGTCGCCGCCGCGCTGGAGGTCTCGCCCGGCACCCGCGGATTCCGGCTGGTGCGCCGCTCGCACATCGACGAGATGCCCGCCGCCTGGGGCGTCGAGTGGCTCGTCCACGCGCTCGTGCCCGAGCTGCCCGCCGCGCTGCGGCTGGAGGACTCGCTGGACACGATCCTGCGCGCGTCGGCCGGCACCAGCCCCGAGCGGGCGTGGACGCGGGCCAGCATCGAGCCCGCGCCCGAGGAGGCAAGCGAGGGCCTCGGCTGCCGCCCCGGCGACCCAGCCTGGCTCATGGTGAGCCTCGCGCGCGACGGCGCGGGCGGGCGCCCGCTCCTGTTCACGGAACGCTGGGTGCGCGCGGACGCCGTGCGCGTCGTGCTGGAGCTGGGGCGCGGCCGGGACTGCTGAGTGGACGGGCAGCGTCATGGCGCCACCGCCGCCCGTGGCGCGGTCCCGGCGGGACCCGTCAGCAGGGCTCCCACCTCGGCGAGCGGCGCGGCGGGGGTCACGAGCTCGCCCCACGGCACGGCGTCCCGGGTGCGGTCCAGCAGCCCGAGGGCCGCGCGCAAGTGGCGTGGCTCGTAGTTGTGCACGCCGGTCACGGTGAGCCACCGACGCACCACGCGCTCCGGGTCGAGCGGCACGGCCGGCGACGGCGCGACGGAACCGACGAGCACCAGCCGCCCCCCGACGTCGAGCGCGTCGAGGCAGCGGGCCACGGCCGGGCTCGCGCCGGAGAGCTCGATCGCGACGTCGACCGGCGCGACCTCGTCCTCCGTCCCGAGGGTCGTGGCGGCGCCGAACCGCGCGGCGAGGTCACGGCGCGCGGGGTCAAGGTCGGTGACGACGACCTCCGCGGCCCCGGCGTCCCGCACGGCGACGACGGCGGCCACGCCGAGCATCCCGGCGCCGCTGACGAGCACGCGCCTACCGACCAGCGGCCCCGCGGCCTCGACCGCCGCCATGACGGTCGCGGTCGCGCACCCCGCTGGGGCGGCCAGCGCGTCGGGGACGGTCACGGGCACGCGGGCGATCGTGGCGCCCGCCGGCAGCACTATGTGCCGCGCGTAGGTGCCGGACAGCGGCCAGCCCGAGTCGAACGCCTCGTGCCCCACCTTCCGCACCGACCAGCACTTCGCGGTGCGCCCGGCGCGGCAGCGGTCGCACGCCCCGCAGGCCACGGTGACACCCCACACGACACGGTCACCCGCGGCGAGCTCGCCGCCGTCGTTGCCCACGGCGCCGCCGGCGCCCACCTCGACGACCTCGCCGACGGCCTCGTGCCCCAGCACGGAGGGGGACGGCGACGAGCGGCGTCCGGAGACGGTGTGCCGGTCGCTGCCGCACACGGTGGCGAGGAGCACGCGGACGAGCACCTCGCCGGGGGCGAGCGCGGGGAGCGGGACGTCGACGAGGCGGACGGCGTCGCCGCCCTCCCACAGCGCGACGGTGGTCAGGACAGCTGTGCGCGGATCCACCCGGAGAGCCTCTCGATGAGCAGGACGACGACGAACACGAGCAGGACGATCCCGCCCGCCACCTGGAAGTGGAGGGTGCGGACGGCCTCGAAGAGCAGGAAGCCGACCCCGCCGGCGCCGACGATCCCGAGGATCGCCGAGGTGCGGATGTTGACGTCCAGGAGGTACAGGCCCGACCCGACGATCGCGGGCATGCCCTGCGGCAGCACGGCGGAGAACAGGACCTTCCACCAGCCGCCGCCGACGGAGCGGACCGCCTCGGCGGGCCCGGGCGGGATCTCCTCGACAGCGTCGGCGACGAGCTTGCCGAGGAAGCCGATCGAGCCGATGCTGAGCGCGACGGCGCCGGCGACCGGCCCCAGCCCGACCGCGGCGACAAAGACCACCGCGAGGACGAGCTCGGGGATCGCGCGCACCACGAGGATCACGGCCCGCGCGGCGCCGTGCACCAGCGGGTGTGGCGCCACGGTGCGCGCGGCGAGCAGGCCCAGTGGCAGCGACAGCAGGACGCCGATGCCCGTGGCGGACAGCCCGATGGCGAGCGTCTGGAGCAGCGCCGCCCACAGGGCGGGGCCGAGCGTGGTGAGGTCGGGCGGGAACGTCCGGCCCGCGACGGCGAGCAGGTCGGGGATCGAGGTGACGAGCGCGAGCGGGTCGATGTCGAGCCGCACGAACGACACGACGAGCAGCACCGCGGCCGCTGCCCCGGCCACCAGTCGCACCGCACGGTCGCGCCCGTACCGGGGGCTCTTCGGCGCGAGCAGCGTGCGGCGGATCGCCATCGACAGCAGCTCCATGCCCGCCACGAGCACGAGGATGACCAGCACGATCCCCATCGCCTTCGGGTAGACGAGGCCGCGCAGCGCGTCCTGCAGGGCGAACCCGATGCCGCCTGCCCCGACGAAGCCGAGCACCACGGACGTGCGCAGGTTGATGTCCACGCGGTACACGAAGGCCGAGACCCAGGCCGGCACGACCTGCGGCACGACGCCGTTGAGCAGCTCGCGGACGCGGCCCACGCCCACGGCGCGCACGGCCTCGCGCGGGCCCTCGTCGGCGCCCTCGATCGCGTCGGCGAACAGCTTGCCGAGCATGCCCACCGAGTGCAGGGCCAGCGCGAGCACGCCCGGCAGGATCCCGAGTCCGAGCGCCCGCACGAACAGCACGGCGAACACGAGGTCCGGCACCGCCCGGCAGAACGTGATGATCCCGCGGGCGACGGCGGCCACCGCGGGGTGCGGCGTGGTCGTCCGCGCCGCGAGGAACGCCAGCGGCACGGACAGCAGCGTCGCCAGGACCGTGCCGAGGAATGCCATGAGCACCGTGTCGAGGGCGAGCGTCGCGATCCGGGCCGGGTCCGACAGCTCCGGCGGCACCATCCGGCCGAGCAGGTTCGCCACGTCCTCGCCGCCCGCGACGAGCGTCGGCAGGTCGAGCCCGATCGCCGACGACGCGACCAGCACGAGGACGACACCGCCCCCGGCGAGCCAGCGCAGCGCCCGGCGCCGGCCGTCCGCCGGCGGGCGCAGCGGGTCACGGCCCGGAGGCGGTTCCGGGGCCGGCGCGGTCGACGGCGTCCCGGGCCGCGCCTGGACGGCCGCCGTCATGCCGCCACCGCCGCGGGCTCGACCCGCCGGTAGATCGCCATCGCCTCGTCCCGGGTGAGGCCGGCCGCCGGCCGGTCCAGCACCTTCTCGCCCTGCCGCAGGCCCACGAGGCGGTCGGCCCAGCCGAGCGCGAGGTCCACCTGGTGCAGCGTGCACAGCACGGTCAGCCCCTCCTCAGCGCACACGCGCACGAGCAGGTCCATGACCGTGCCGGCGTTCTCCGGGTCGAGCGACGCGACCGGCTCGTCGGCGAGCACGAGCTGCGGGCGCTGCATCAGCGTGCGCGCCAGCGCGACCCGCTGCTGCTGCCCGCCGGACAGCGTGTCCGCCCGCTGGTACGCCTGGTCGGCCAGCCCGACGCGCTCGATGTGCGCCATCGCCTCCGCGCGCATCCGGCGCGAGTAGGTCGAGACCCCGTACCGCGGCCCGCGCACCCGGCCCAGGCCGCCGATCAGCACGTTCTCGAGGCAGGTGAGGCGGCCCACGAGGTTGAACTGCTGGAACACGAAGCCCACGTCGGTGCGCAGCCGCCGCAGCTCCCGCCCCGACGCGCGGTCCACGCGCGTGCCGGCCACGGTCACCTCGCCGGCGGTCGGCCGGTGCAGGCCGTTGAGGCAGCGCAGCAGCGTCGACTTGCCGGAGCCGGACAGCCCCAGCAGCACGACGAGCTCGCCCTGCTGCACGTCCAGGTCCACCCCGCCGAGCGCCGTCGTGCCGTCGAACTCCTTGCGGAGCCCACGGACCCGTACCAAGGGCTCGCCTGCGGCCGGCACGGTCACTCCTCGCACTTGTCGGACCTGGTGATCGTGCAGACCTCGCGCGTGCCGTCGTAGTCCGCGTCCTTCGCGGGGACGAAGCCCCACGCGTCCTCGTCGGTGAGCAGGCACTCCCCGTCGCAGTAGCCGTGCTCGCGCAGGTAGGCGGCGTTCGCCTTCTCGGTGAGCAGCGTCGTGAGCATCTGGTTCACCTCGTCGCCCAGCGCGTCGTTGCCGACGAACAGCGAGCCGGAGATCGGCTCGGACTTCCAGACCTCCTTGAGGTCGCCGTCGGCCAGGTCGCCCGACGCCGGCAGGGTCTCCGCGACCATCGACTGCATGGCGAAGCCCACCTCGCAGTCCCCCGAGGCGACGGCCAGCGCCGACGCGTCGTGGCCACCCGCGTACACGGGCTCCACCCCGGCGGCCACGTCCTTCTCGGTGCCCGAGTCGATGACTCCTGCGTCGATCAGCCCGGCGGACGGGTAGAGGAAGCCCGACGTCGAGCCGGGATCGACGAAGCACACCGTCTTGCCCGCGAAATCCTCGAGGCCGTCCACGGCGTCGTTGTCGCCCTGGGTGATGCCGAGAGAGTAGTAGCCGGGCTCGGCGCCCTCCTCCGCGATGACCGAGGCGAGCGGCGTGAGGGCGGCGTCGTTGTGCGTGGCGAGGACGTAGGCGAACGACCCGAGGAAGGCGAGGTCGACCTTGTCGGCGATGAGGCCCTCGATGACGCCCGCGTAGTCGGAGGCCTGGCTGACCTCGACCTGCGCGCCCGTCTCCGCCTCGAGCATCTGGATGATCGGGTCGTAGCCCTCGGCGAGGTTCGTCGAGTTCTCCGCCGGGATCGCGCCGAGGCGCAGCACCTCGGGGAAACCCTGGTCCGTGGTGCCGCCGCCGGCGGACGCGGTGCCCAGCGACCCGCAGCCGGCCAGTGTGAGGGCCGCGACGCCGGCGAGCGCCACGGCGGCGAGGGTGGTCCTGGTGGTCTTCATGTCGTCTCCGGTGGGGCTCGTAGGGCTCTCCGCGCGGGCGCCGGACCCGGCGCCGTCCAGGAGTCTGGGAGTCCGCGAAGACCAGCCGCCCCCGAGAAGATGAACACCGCGTGAAGCGTCGTTAACCGTCTCGCCAGGTCGTCCGGACAAGATGCGGTCGTGTTCACCTCGCTCCGCCCCGCGACCGGCACGCCGTGGCCGGTCGGCACCCCGCCGGCCGAGTGGTCGCTCGCCGGCGTCCGCGCCGTCCTGCCCGACCGGGTGGTGGACGACGCCCGGCTCGTCGTGCACGGCGGCCGCGTCGCGGAGGTGGGCGAGAGGCCGCCGGGGTTCCGGGCGGACCTCGACGGCGGCGGCGCGTGGCTGCTGCCCGGGCTCGTCGACGTGCACACGGACGTGCTGGTGCACGAGCGCCGGCCGCGACCCGGGGCCGACCTGCCGTTGGACCTCGCGGTGCGGACGGCGGGTGACCGGCTCGCGGCGGGCGGCGTGCTCACCGCGTTCCACGGCGTGGCGTTCGGGGAGCGCACGCCCGTGGGCCTCGCGGCGGGCGACCCCGGACCTGCTCCGGTGCTGACGGCGTTGCGCGACCCCGACGCCGCCGAGGCGGGCGCGCGCGTGCTGCACCGCGTGGACATCCGGTGCCGGTCCGGGATGACGGACCTCGAGGCGGCGCTGGCCGCCGACGTCGGGGACGCGCCACCGCTGGTGTCCTACGAGGACCACACCCCCGGCATCGGGCAGTACGCCGACCCCGCCACCATGGAACGCTTCCTCGTGGAGCGCGAGGGCATGAGCCCGCCCGACGCGCACACGCACGTGGCGGCCTGGCGCGCCGAGCGCGAGGACCGGGCGGACGTCGCGACGTCCGCCCTCGACCGCCTGGGGTCGTGGGCCCGCGCCGGCCTGATCCGACTCGCCGGGCACGACCCCGAGACCCGTGCCGACATCGAGGCCCTGGTCGCGCGCGGCGGTGTCGTCGCGGAGTTCCCCACCACCGTCGACGCAGCGTTCGCGGCCCGCGAGCACGCGCTGCACGTCGTGGCGGGCGGGCCCAACGCCGTCCGCGGCTCCTCGCACGCCGCCAACGTCTCCGCACGTGAGCTCGTGGCCCGCGGCCTGGTCGACGCGCTGGCCTCCGACTACGTGCCGTCGTCCCTGCTCACCGCCGTCGAGGTCCTCGTGCGCGAGGGCCTGGCCGACCTGCCCCGCGCCGTCCGCCTTGTCACCTCTGGGCCCGCGCACGCCGCGGGTCTGGACGACCGTGGCGAGCTCGTCCCCGGCGCGCGGGCGGACGTCCTGCTGGTCCGCCGTGCCGGCAGGTGGCCCACCGTGGTCGCTGCCTTCCGCAGCGGCGTCGACGCCTGATCCGCACACGTGACCACAGCGCGGCCGCCCGGACCTCGGACCGTCGCGCACACCTGCGCCGTGGGGGGGGGGGGGTGGTGGGGGGGGGGGAGCAGCCAACGGAGAGGGGCCGGAAAACACCCACAAAC
>NZ_JBSGUW010000016.1:86697-137174 GCF_053608125.1 Isoptericola sp. NPDC055063
GCTTGGGGGGGGGGGGGGGGGAAGAAAAGGGGAAACCGGGCAACACGTCGAACAACGACACACCACGCTCCCCCCCCCACCTCCTCCCCCCCCCCCCCCCCTTCCTCCCCCCCTCCCCCCCCACCCCCCCCGGCCCACGGTGACCGACACCGGCCGACCGGTGTTCGTGGAGCGGTCAGGACACGGCGTCGCCCCTCAGGACAGCACCCGCAGCTCGCGGAGCTCGTAGCCTGCCCCCGGGATGCCTGGGGTGTTCGTCAGGATCCGCACGTAGCGAGCCGTCACCGGGGTCGACAGCCCCGTCGCCTCCGACTCCCCCTGACCCGTCTCGAACACGAGTCGCTGGGTGGTCCAGTCCTGGCCGTCGTTCGAGGTCTGGACCTGATAGCTCCGGGCCCAGTGCTCCCCCCAGACCGCGCGCACCGTGCTGAACGTCCGCGCGCTCCCCAGGTCGACCGTCAGCCACTGGTCGTCGCCGGTCCCCGAGTGCCACGCCGTCCCCAGCTTGCCGTCGACGGCTGCTCCGGCGGGGCCCGCGTCGCTCGCCGTCGACCCCGTGGCGGTGGCGCCCCGGGCGAGGTTCTCCGGGGCGACGTAGAGCTCGAGCTCGGCGACGTTGAGCAGCCCGTCCGCCCGGACCATGCGGTACCAGCGGTAGGGCTTCGTGCTGTCGACCGTCGCCGTGTGCCAACCCACCCGGGGTTCGCCGTCGAACGTGTACACGTCCTCCCAGCCGGCGTCGGGCGACGTGTTCGATCCCTGGATCTTCGCGCCCGCCATCCGCTCCGGAAAGCTCGATCGCGGGTGGTAGCGAAGCCCCTTCAGCACCTTCTCCTTGCCGGCGCCGAGGTCGAGCCCCGCGTAGCCGGGCACCGGCATGCCGTCGAAGAAGGTGTTCGCCTTGCCGTCGAACGCCGCACGGAACGACGTGTCCCCGGGGGCGCTGTTCCAGTCCGCGGTACCGAACGGCGTCCCGGTCGCCTTGACGAGCCCGTCGGGGCTGTCGAACAGCTCCAGCTCGCCGATCGCGGTGCCCCCGGTGCCGCCCACGTACCGGTAGTAGCGGTAGGCCGGGCCGGGCTCCAGCACGGCCTCGTGCCAGCCGGCCGCCGGCGTGCCGGGAATGGTGTACAGGTCCACGAACCCGGAGTCGGGACTGTTCGACCCCTGGATCCTGGCGCCGGCCGCGGCGCCGGGGTCGTCCGCCGCAGGGTGGTACCGGAATCGGGTCAACGACCGCGCCTGGCCCGCACCGAGGTCGAGTCCCGCGGAGCTCTCCGCTCCCCCGCTGAACGCGCTGGCCGGGTCGCCGTCGAACGCCGCCGCGGCGCCCTCCGAGCCGATCGGTTCGCCCGTCAGCCGGTCCGGGACCGGGGTCGTGGGCGGCCTCTGGTCGGTGAAGAGCTCGATCTCGGCCACGCTCGTCCTCGTCGTGCCGCCGACGTACCGGTAGTACCGGTAGGCGCCTGCCGACGCGAGCGTGACGTCGTGCCATCCGTCCCCAGGGGCGAAGTTGACCTTCGCCAGGTTGACGTAGCCGGCGTCGCGGGAGTTCGAGCCCTGGATCATCGCTCCCTCCATCAGTGCCCCCTGGCCGGCACGGGGATGCAGCCGCACGCGGGTGACGGGTTCCGCCGTCCCGAGGTCGACGCCCGCGAAGCTGCCGGTGTCGACCCCGTCGTAGAAGGTGTCGACGTTCCCGTCGAACGCCGCAGCCGCGCTGGTGTCGCCCGGCTCGGTGTCCGCGTCGGGAGACCCGAAGGGCTCACCCGTCACCTGCACGGTGAAATCGGGCAGCGCGGCCGGCTTCGCAGGCGCGGCGACGGGTTCGACGCCGTCGGGCGTGACCACGTACCACGTGAAGCTCATCGGCGGCAGGGTCACGTCGAGCTGGGCGTTGCCGTTGGAGTCGATGGTGAGATCGGCCGGGGTGCCGGCGCCCTCGCGGTAAACATCGACCTTCTCGGCGGTCGGCGTCGCTGACGGATAGCTGCCCGCCCATTCCGGCTTCGGGAAGTACTCGAACACCGGGTATGGGCCGAACACCGGGATGTCCTTCGTGTCGAGATACGACCCGGGGACGGGCTGCGGCGGCTCGGTCAGGTCGGTCATTCCCGTGTAGTACAGCGGCACCGTCAGGCTCTGCGTTTGCGCCTCGTCGGTCTGGTTGAAGACCGCCACCAAGGCGCGTTCGTCACCGTCGGAGCGCGCGTGCATGAACGCGTCGATGCCGGTGCCCCGGGCGAGGTCGCCCTCGGCTTGGCGCGGCGGGACGATGTGGATGATGTCGGAGGAGATGACCTCGCGGTACGTCTTGTACACGTCGGCCCAGTACTTCACGACCGCATGCACGTCGGCGTCGCCGTCATCCATCGTGGTGCCGCGGAACGCTGGATTGACGCCGGCCAGGAAGCTCTGCCCGATGCCCCAGCTGTAGTCGAACAGGTTCTGCTTCAGCGGCTTGAAGATCGCGTCGGCGTTGCCGCCGTGGTACGGGTCGATGGGCATGAACGTCCACGTCGCCGACGGGGACTTCTCGTAGGTGCCGTTGTAGATGTACTGCCGGCCGTGCATGAGCTGCTGCTGGCGCGGCTGGCGCCAGCCGTACTCCTCGTAGCCGATGACGTTCTTGTTCGCGCCGTTGAGGTAGTGCAGGTCGGGGGCGTTGATATAGGCGCCGCGCTCGCGCATCATGCGGTAGAAGTCGTTGCTGAAGGTCCACTGCTTGTAGACGGAGTCGTCTCCGCCATCGGCGTACGCGTGGTTCGTCTCCTCGCAGCGGAACATCGGCCACGGCCCGTCGAGCTCGACGATGTCGAGCCCCGCGGTGTCCATCATGGACTGCACGCGACGCTGATACTCCTCGAATCCCGTCGTCGCGAGACCCATCACATTGCCCCAACCGGAAGCGCAGGTGCTCTCGGCCGGGTTGAACACGGTGCCGGTCGTCAGCAGCGTATAGCCGCCGACATCCATGCCCATCGCGCGGACCGCTTCGAAGTCCTCTTTCTTGCGTTCAAGGTACGCAGGATCGGTGCTGAGCATGTTGAAGCCGCTACCGAAGGACTGGATCATCATCTCGAAGCCCATGTCCGACGTGGATGCGGCCGATTCACGGATCGCGGTCGGGTCGTCGGAGAGGAGATGGTAGAACAGCGGGTCCTCGGTGATCTGCGGCGCGAGGGTGCGGTACATCGCCTTGATCTCCATCTGCTGCGCCTCGTAGTGGTCGGTGCCGTGCAGCAGGATGAAGCTCCGGAACCCGTCGAAGTGACCGCCCCAGTGCGGCTCCTCGGTCCCGATGCGATACGCCGGCCCCTCCTTGTAGAGCACGGTGTACGTCTCGGCGTCCCCGTCGTCCTCGACGGTGTACGTGCGGTCCTTGTCGTTGTTGCGGGAGGCGTTGTCACCCGGACCGCCGTGATAATCGGTGTCCAGGTAGAAACGCCCGGCGACCTCGGACTTCACGTGCAGGACGTCCGTGGTCAGGTCGTCGATCATCACCGGCGCCGCGCTCGTGTTGTCCACCGAGACCTTCTTCATCACGGTGGCGATGCCGTCGTAGATCTCGTACCGCACGGTGACGGTCACGCCGTCGAGGGCGTCCGGGAGGCTGTCGTGCGGGCGGAAGGTGACCACGAGGGCCTTGCCCTTCGCCGGCCAGGGCTTCTTCTCGGCGTACGGCTTGAGGGTCTTGCCGTCCTTCTCGTACGGCGTCCACTCGTAGGGCTTCTGCGTGCTGTCCTCGACCCGGTGGGACGCGTAGACGAATCCCCCGGACGCCTTGGTGCCGCCCACGTCGTACGCGGTGCCGTCGAGGCTGATCCGGGCCTCGGGCTCTCCCGCGCGCGCGAGCATCTCCTGCCCGGTGCCCAGGTTCTTCAGCGACGTCGTCGAGAGGTTCGGCGCGCGGACGAACGCCCGCTGCACGATCCCGTTGGACATGGTGATGGACTTGCCGCGGACCGTGATGGTCGACGGCGTCGTCACCGGATGGACCACCCAGTCCCGGGCCGGCGGCGGGTTCCCGGCCTCGGTCTCCCCCGTCCCGGCCTGGCCGGGCGAGGGCAGCTCGGCACGGACCCCGGCCTGCGGCTCGGCGGCGCTGCTGACCCCCGCCACCGCGGGGGTGCTGAGCAGGGCGACGACCAGGGCGAGTCCGAGCAGTCCGGGCCTTTGTCGCGAGCGGCGCGCCATCGTCGGCGGGCGTGCTGTGCGGGTCATGTGTTCGGTCCCTTCCGTCAGGGTGTCAACCCTTGGTGGCTCCGCCCGTCAGTCCGCGGACGAAGTGCTTCTGGAACAGGAGGTAGAAGACGAGGATCGGGATGGTGGCGAGGAACATGAAGGCGAACACCGCCCCGTAGTCGCGCAGGTAGGTGCCGATCGATCGGTAGATGCCGACCGTGATCGTGTTGCCTGCGCCCGGTCCCAGGACGAGCAGCGGGGTGAGGAAGTCGTTCCAGATCCACACTCCGAGGAAGATGAGCACGCTTGCCGACGCGGGCCGCAGGAGAGGGAAGACGATCTGCCAGAACGTCCGGAACTTGCCTGCGCCGTCGACGGCCGCGGCTTCCTCGAGCTCGCGGGGTACCGACCTGACGAATCCCATGAAGACGAAGACGGCGAACGGCAGGTAGTAGCCGACGTTCACGAGCACTGCACCCGGGAGGGTCGTCATCAATCCGATCTCACGCAGGATGCGGGTGATCGGCACCATGATGACGGCGGGCGGGATCATGAGGCCGATGAGCATGACCCCGAGGAGGACGCGCCCCCAGGCGCGCTCGGCGCGCACCAGGTAGTGGGCGCACATCGCGGCGAGCAGGGTCGTGATGATGATCGAGATGCCGGTGAGCTGGACCGAGTTCAGCAGCCCGGCCCAGAACAGGCCGTCGGGCCGGGTCAGCACGCCCGTGAGGTTGTCGAGCGTGGGCTGCAGCGGCAGCGCGAGCGGCGAGGCGATGACCTCGGCGCTCGGCTTGAAGACGTTCACCAGCGCGATATAGAGCGGCAGGACGAAGAATGCGGCGGCGGCGAGCGCCACGACGGGCCGCATCCAGGCGAGACGGGGCATCAGTAGGTCACCTCGCGGCGCTGGAGGACGCGCAGCGTGACGACACTCGCGGTGGCCACGATCACGAGCATGATGCCCGCCATGGCGGAGGCCATCCCCGCCCGCTGCTCGACGAAGGCGGTCTGCACCACGTCGAACGCGATGGTCGCCGTCGCACCGCTCCCTGGTCCGCCGTTCGTCAGCACGGCGATCTGGTCGTACACCTTGAAGGTGCTGATCATGAGCATGACCGTGGTGATCGTGAGGGAAGGCGCGATGAGCGGCCAGGTCAGGTGGCGAAAGCGCTGGACGGGGCTCGCCCCGTCCAGGCTCGCGGCCTCCTCGAGCTCGGTGGGGATCCCGGCGAGGCCTGCGAGGTAGACCACCACGGCGAAGCCGAGCAGCTGCCAGACCAGGATCCAGGAGACGGTGTAGATCGCGACGGCCGGGTCCGAGAGCCAACCCGGTGGGTCGGCGATCCCGATCGTCCGCAGCATGGCGTTGACGAGGCCGTCGTCGACGAGGAGCGACCGCCAGATCACCGAGACGACCACCGACGAGAGGATGACCGGCGTGAAGTAGACGCTACGCAGCAGGTGGTAGAGCCGACCGTTCTTGCGCAGCAGCAGTGCGATCGCGATACCGAGGACGTTCGTGACGACGACGACGAGCGCGGTGATCAGCACGGTGTTGCCGAGGGTCCGCAGGAACGACGCGTCAGAGACGAGGAAGGCATAGTTGTCGAGTCCCACGAATGACGTCACGGGGCGCGTGGCGCGTTCGTCGGTGAACCCGGTGACGAGCGTCCAGAGGATGGGGACGAAGACCACGGCCGTGAAGATCGTGAGGGCCGGCAGCACGAAGACTGCAAAGTTGCCCGCGGATTGCCACCGCTGGATCCAGGCTCTCGTCGACCTGCTGGTGTCGTGCCTGCGTGCTCCGTCCTCGGAACGCACTCTCTGGTCCGTGGTGACCATGGTCATCCTCGACCGTTCCTTACTGTTCAGCGGTGCTCGACCATGTCGGCCTCGCGCACCGTCGGGCGGGATCCGGTCCGCAGCCGACCGCGAACGACGGCGGACGACCGCGGACCGGGTGCTCACTGCGTGAGCTCGGCGTACGTGGAGTTCAGGTGCTCGACGAACCCGTCCACGTCGGTGCGCCCACTGACGAGATCGCCGATCGCGGAGTTGACCTCTGCCGTGAAGCCCGCGGGCAGCGCCGGGATGCCGCCCTCGTTGCCGAAGGCCGCGGTCACGGTGCCGCTCGACTCCGCCTCCTGGTAGAGGGACAGGGTCTCGTCGTAGAGCTTCGTCGTGCCGTCGGGGAGGTCGAAGTCCTTCAGCGCCACGAACAAGCCGTCGGCGAGCACCCCGCCCTCGAGGTTCTCGGGGACCTGGGACCAGGCGATCGCCCACTCCTTGGCCTTGTCCACGTCGGGTGCGCTCGCGCTCACCGAGAGCCCGCCGCCGGTGTACGTCGGCATGACCAGCGAGCCGTCGTCGGACGGCCACGGGAACACCCCGAGATCCTCCTGCTGCTCGGCAGTGGGAGCGACGGTGAACCACGAGCCCATCGGATACATGCCGCCGTCGCCGCCGAGGAACGCCTCCTGTCCCTCGGCGTAGGTCTTCGCGAGCGTCGAGGGGTCGATGTAACCCTTGTCGACCAGCTCCTTCAGCTTGCTCACGGCGCCGGCGAACTTCGGGTCCGAGAAGTCGGCCTCTCCCGCGGCGAGCTTGCCCAGGAAGTCGGGATCCTCCGCATAGACGTCGGTGCCGACGAGAGCGGTGAGCGGGTAGATGTTCGCCCACGTGTCCGAGCCGCCCCCGTTGACGATAAACGGGGTGATGCCGGCGGACTTGAGCTTCTCGGCTGCGTCGAGGAGCGCGTCCCACGTCGTCGGGACCTCGTCGATGCCGGCCTTCTCGAACGCCGCCTTGCTGTAGTAGACGTTCGGGATCGTCTGGGTGTTCGTCGGGAGCTGGTAGATCTTGCCGTCGAAGCTGTTCGCCGTGGGGTCGATCCAGTGCGAGAGCTCGTCCTGAGAGAACTCGGCGAGCTTGCCCGCCTCGGCGAGGCCCGTCGGGTTGACGGCGACCATGATGTCCGGGAGCTCGCCGGTGGAGTCCAGCTGACGGGCGTAGGCGTCTCGGTCGGTCGTGGGGGCGACGAGCTTCTCGATGGTGACCCCGGGAACCAGCTTGTTGGCCCGCTCGATGCTCGCGTCCCAGTACTCCGCGTCGAGATTGGGGGTCTCGAATGTCAGGAGCGTCAGGGTGACGTCGTCGGTGCCGCCGTCCCCGGTGTCGGACCCGCCCCCGACCGTGCATCCTGCGGCGAGCAGCGCCACCGCCGCCGCAGCGGCGCTGAACGATACGAAAGTCTTCTTGGACACGGTGGTTCCTCGGCTCTCTGGGCTCGACGGTGAGCTGGCATTACTAAAGCTTGTTTCTTATGTATCTCGAGTGTGGGCGCACGCCCGCGGGTTGTCAAGGGGCGGGCCCGCGGCGCGGGCTCACGGTGACGCCTCGTCCTGCTGCTGACGCCGAAGGCTCCAGACGGCCTCGAGCGGCTCCAGTCCAGGGCTCCCCTCGGCTCCGAAGAACCGGTCCACGAACCGCCCGATGTCCGCCTGCCAGCGCGCGTTCGCCGGGTCGTCGCCGAGCGCGGCGAACGCCGCGTCGAAGTCGTCGACGTCCACGACATGGAACAGCCGGTCCCCGGATCGCCAGATGACCCAGTCGTGGATGCCCACCCGCTCGAACACGTCCCGGAGCTCGTCCGGGATCCTGGCGTGGTGCTGGCGATACTCGCCGACCGCCCCGGGCCGGATGGTCGAGTGCAGCGCGATCCTCATGGGGACGCCTCCGACCCTCGCGCCTGAGGTCGATGCGCACGACCGCCGGAACGCCCGCGGGCACGCCCCGATCCGGCTCCGCCCGCGCTCATGCGACCCGCCGGTCGTCGATGGCGTCGGCGTCCCAGTCGATCCCGAGCCCGGGAGCCTCCGGGGCGACGGCGCAGCCGTCCTCGATCTCCAGGCCCGTGCGGGTGATCGCCCGCAGCTGCGGGATGTGCTCGACGTACGCACCGTTCGGGACCGCGGCGGCAAGGCTGACGTGGAGCTCCATGAGGAAGTGCGGACAGACGATCGTGTTGTACGCCTCGGCGAGGTGCGCCACCTTCAGCCACGGCGTGATCCCGCCGATCCGGGCGACGTCGACCTGGACGACGCCGGCGGCGCCGCGGTGCAGGTAGTCCCGGAACTGGCCGACCGAGTACAACGACTCCCCGACCGCGATCGGGATGCTCGTCGCGGCCGCGAGCCGGGCGTGCCCGCTGACGTCGTCGGCGGGGAGCGGCTCCTCCAGCCAGAACAGGTTCGCGTCCTCGAACGCCGCAGCGCGGCGGACCGCTTCCGCGGCCGTCATCGACTGGTTCGCGTCGACCATGAGGTGCATCTCGTCCCCGACGGCTTCGCGCACGGCGAGGAGCCGCTCCCGGTCGTCGACGAGGCTCGGCCTGCCGACCTTGAGCTTGACCCCCCGGAGGCCCTTCGCCTTCGAGTCGAGCGCCCCGGCCACGAGCTCCTCGGTGGACAGGTGGAGCCACCCGCCCTCCGTGTCGTAGAGGGGCACCCGGCGGCGATGGCCCCCGGCGATCTGCCACAGGGGCTGGGACGCTCGCTGGGCGCGGACGTCCCACAGGGCGGTGTCGACCGCTGCGAGCGCCAACGAGGTGATCGCGCCGACCACGGTCGCGTGGGTGGACCACATCAGGTCCGCCCAGATCGCTTCCACGGTGCGACTGTCCTTGCCGAGGAGGCGCTCGACCAGATGGTCGCGGAGCAGGCTGAGCACCGCACGTCCCCCCGTGCCGATGGTGTAGGAGTAGCCCACGCCGGTGAGTCCGTCGGCCGTCTCGATCTCGACCAGGATCGTCTCCTGCTTGACGAAGCTCTGGACGGCGTCCGTCCGGACGGTCTCGACCTCGAGGTCGACGAGGCTCGCGCGAACGGCGGTGATCACGGTCATGCGTCATTGCTCCGATCTGGATGGTCGTCGGTCGGTCTCGTCATGTCGGACGGCGCGCTCGCCGTCCAGCGGATCTCGATGGCCCGGGCGTCTCCGGGCGCCAAGGACACGAGGGGGCCGAGCACCTCCAGCTCGGCGTAGGCGTGCCTCGGCCACATCCCGTCGGTGCCCGACAGCGGTGCCGTGGTCGGGCACTGCATCCACACCTCGGCACGCGAACCACCGTCGGGGTACTCGGCATCGTCGTCGGGGTCGAAGCCGAGCTCCAGCGTCTCGCCCCTCGGGCCCACCCAGCGGACGCACCCGGTCGCGTCGGCCACGCCGCGCTTCGCCACCACGTGCTGCCACGGCAGCACGAGCCACGAGCCGTCCTGCCGCCAGCGCGCGCTCCCGACCCAGTCGCCGAGATCGACGGGCGCCTCACCCCTGTTCGCCAGCTCGATGCGCGGACGGCACCCCCGCCCGTCGACCGCCCACGGAACCTGGCACACCTCCCACGGGGACCAGCGGACAGGAACGGTCGAGACGTTCTCCTGCTCGATGCGGAGCAGGAACGACGTGCCTCGCCGGGGGACGGTGAACGTGCGGTGCATCCGCAGACCGGTCACGGCGTCCGACTCGCTCGACATGCTCAGCTCGATTCCGACCTGCGTCGGCCGGCTCGCCCACGACCACCGTCCGTCGTCGAAGACCGGATCGGGCGGGCCCGTCCACCCGGGCGCGTCGCGACGTCGCTGGGGTGCGACCCAGGTCTTCGAGCCTCCGGCATTGGACCAGGAACCGGCCGTGCCGTCGGGGACCGGCCACTGCGCCCGCCGGAGACGGGGGCGGGCCGACGGGTCGAAGAGGTCGGGGTTCTGCCAGAGAAGCTCGTGGCCGTCGACCCGGAGCGAGAGCAGTCGCCCGCCGACCGCCGGGAGGAAGGCGAGGTCCAACCGGTCGTTCCTGACCCGGTGCACGGCGAGCGACGGGTCGGCGTCCGGCCCGTGCTCGGCCGCTCCCACCCGTGTCATGCTTCGCCGGCCGCGGCCGGGCCCCGACGCCCCGGCACCGGAGACCCCTCGAGCAGCGTCAGCTTCGATCGGATGGCGGCGACCTCCTGATCACGTTCGACCTGCGGGTCGTCGACGAACAGGAGCATCGTGGGCAGCGACGTCGCGAAGTAGTCGATGGTCGCGGGGACGCCTGCCTGCTCCTCCACCCACCGTCGCAGCGCGTTCTCGACCTGTGCCGCGTCCTCGACCCTGCCCAGGCGGCGCAGCGCGAGGATCGACCAGATCGTGCTCGCGCTGTAGGGCTGCGGGCTCATCCGCGCGAAGTCGCCGGTGAAGGCGGCAGCGTGCTCCCACTCCGTCGCGGCTTCCGCCGGACGTCCGCTCGCGGCCAGCGCGTCGCCGAGGACGACCCGCAGCTCGGAGTCGTTGGCCAGAGGGTGCCTCGCCTCGCCGAGCGTCGTCGGCGGCTGCAGCGCAGATCGCATCGCCGCGACCGCATCCGCAGGACGACCGTGCGCCAGGGCGGCGCGAGCCGTCGCGAGCGCGACGCCGTCCCACGCCGCCAGCACCTTGCCCTCGCCGCCCTCCCACGGCTGGAACTCACGGCCTGCGAGCGACTCCCGCGCCTCGGTGACGCGTCCGACCGCGAGCAGCGCCTCGGCGCGGGCCACCGTCAGGTCGTCGCGCTGGCTCACGAGCGCCGGCTCGGCGTCGAGCTCGACGAGCCGTGCGTCAGGCGTGTGGCCGAGACGGATCCGGAGCTGATCCCACTCGTAGAGCAGCTTCGCGCTGTCCGGCGCGAGGCTGCGTGCCTCGGTGAAGCTCCGCTCCGCGGCGCTCCGGTCCGACTGCACGTTGTACGCCGCGATCCCCAGGTTCCGGTGGGCGACCGCCGCGGTCCAGGCATCCGACCCGGCGCGCACGACCGCCGTCCAGGCGTTCACAGCCTCGGCGTGTCGTCCGCGGTCGTACAGCCAGTTCCCGTGGAGCAGAGCAGCAAGGGCGTCGCGGGGGTCGGCGCCGCGGGCGGCCTCGAGCGCGGCCACGTCGTCGAGACGCGACGCGGCACACCAGCGCGGGTCGCTCGCGCGGGCTGCCGCGCGCGCGGCAGCCCCGTCGTCGGCGCGCCCGAGCCTCTCGAGGACGACCGCGCGGTGGTAGTGCGCGAGAGGGACCACGTTCACCTGGCCGAGCGCGGTGGCCGGCGAGGCGACGACGACGTCGAGCACGCGCAGCACCTCGCCGTCGAGCCGTGCGGCGGCGTACTCGAGCGCGACGTCGAGCACGATCGTGGGGTCGTTCGACGGAGGAAGCCCGAGGAGGTCGCGGGCCCACTGGTCGAGCGGATCTCGTTCGAGCACGCCGGAAGCGACGGACCGTGCCTCCTGAGCACGTCCCGCATCAGCGAGAAGCGCGGCGAGCAGGCAGGAAGCCTGGGCATGGTCAGGATGACGACGCGTGAGTGCGACGAGATGCTCGATCGCGCGCGACCGGTCCACCGACGTGAGCGACCTGGCCAGCGCGAAGCCGGCCGGCAGCTCCCACGCAGCGTCCCAGGCGGCCCGCGCGAGAAGGGTGCGCGCCTCCGTGTCTCGGCCGAGCCGCAGGAGCACGAGGCCGAGGAGGTAGTGCGCCTCGCCGCTCGCGGGTGTCTGTGCCCAGGCGGTGAGCCGGTCGACGGCGCCCCGCAGCAGCGACTCCGCTTCGCCGTACCGGCCCTCGGCGTGCGCGGCTGCACCGAGCGCGGTCGCGGCCCTGGTCTCGCCGGGGTCACGGCGGAGCATCTCCTCCCAGTACGGCTCTGGGCGGCGAGTGGCGTGCCGGTACTGGCGCAGGTACACGGCGATCTGGTGCAGCTCGTCGATCGTCGCCACGTCCGCGGGCCGCGGCGGTGCGACGGCCGCCCGCGGCGGCGGCGAGGGGTCGGGCTCGAGCTCGGGCGCCGTCAGGACGACCGTGCCGTCCTTGTCGAGCAGGACCTCGACGGGGACGGCCGAGACCACGGTGCACCACCACGGCTCGTCGGGCTGGAGGTCCACGTCCTCCCGGAGGACCTGTGCGCCGTCCGCGAGGACACGAACGACCGCCGGGGAGAGCCGCGTGGACGCGACGAGGCCGATCCGCACCAGGTCGCCGTCGCGGTGGACACTCGCCGACGCCGACCTGCTGGCGCTCGTGGCCGGGCCGATCCCTCGGATCGGGTACCAGCACTGGGCGAACTCCTTCGCCTCACCGGGCGCGATCCAGGCGAAGTCGGGCTGGTTGTCGGTGTAGACACCGGCCATGAGCTCGATGTACGGGCCGTCGTCGTCGGTGAGGTTGCGGTCCCAGGCCTGGCCGAAGGGCGCGTTCCCCCACGTCCACATCTTCTTGCCCGGCGACACCTCTCGCGGCGCCCAGTGCACGAATCCCGCGTCACGACCGTGGTCGTACCCGCCGAAGAACTCCTCGCTGGACTCCGTGACCATGTACGAGGTCGGAACGGGGATGTGGTGGTACCAGTCGAGCCGGTCGCTCCCCTCGACGGCCGCACCCCGCGCCGGATAGTCCACGCCGTAGTACGGACGGTCGGCGGCGGGAAAGGAGGTGACGGCCCGCCGCGCATGGTCGGCGACGTGGCGGACATCGCGCGGAAAGAATGCCTGGTAGTCGCCGTCGACGCGAGCTGCGACGTTGGCCCACCAGAGGAACGTCTGTCGGACCTCGGAGCGGTTGTAGAGGCGTACGAGGAGGTCGATCCGGGACGAGTCGGCGGACAACCGGACCCCGTGCATGCCCTTCATCCGAGCGAAGGGATCATGGTCGGAGCACCACACCGTCGCGGTCTCGTCGGTCTCCTCGATCTCGACGTCGACCGGCAAGAACGTCGCCGGACGATGGTGCTGCGGCCAGTTGAACTCCACTCCCCCGGAGATCCACGGCCCTGCGAGACCGACGAGTGCCGGCTTGATGACGTTGTTGCGGTAGAAGATGTCGTAGCCCGCCCGCTTGTCGTAGGCGACGTGGATACGGCCACCCAGCTCGGGCAGGATCATCAGGCGCAGCCACTCGTTCTCGAGGTGGATCGCCTGCCACAGGCGAGGACGGCGCTCCGGAGAGATCCGCTCGTGGAAGGACAACGGGAACACCCGACCGCTCGACCCCTGGTACACACGTCGATCCAGGAAGGCCGGGAACGAGTCGGGCGGCTCCGGGAGATAGGTCGCGATCTCGACCGGCTCGCTCCAGACCGCTACCTCGCGGTCCTGCAGCGCCGCAGGGACGGGGGGCAGGACGATGCGCGCGGTGCTCGCGCTGAGGGACGACATGCAGTCAACGTAGGGTCGCCCGACGAGCGCCCGGAATACAGGATCCTGCGAGGGAGATGGACGAAACGACTTTCGCCGGGCCACGATCGGACCGTGCAGATCGCCGAAGGGTTCGCGGGACAGCGTCTCGTCGTGCTGCCCCGCCCACGGGTGGCACGAGCACTCGCCGACCCCATCACCTCGAGGCTCACCGTCACCGACTGCGGCATGTTCCCCGTCGCGGGCTTCCACCTCCGCGAGCGCCCCGCGGGGATTCCGCAGGCAGTGGTTCTCGCCTGCGCGGCAGGTCTCGGGTGGGTCGAGACTGAGGGCGAGCGGCACGCCGTCGCCCCTGGGGACGTCGTGGTCCTGCCTCGTGACCGCCCGCACCGGTACGGCGCCGACGCCGACGACCCGTGGACCGTCTGGTGGTTGCACGCCGCCGGGACCGACGTCGACGACCTCGTCGCAGCGGGTTCGCGCGGGCTGGTTCGAACGCCCGGCGACCGGTTCCGCGTGCAGGGTCTGATTGAGGAGGTCGTGACCGCGCTCGAGCGAGACACGACCCGGGAGAGCCTCGTCGGTGCGGCAGGAGCGGCATGGCACCTGTTCTCGTTGCTGGCGACGGAGCGCCCAGCGACGGGATCCGTCGACCGTGCGATCGAGGACGCCGGGGCCGCGCTGCGCGAGAACCCCGCAGCACACGTCACGGTCGACGGGCTTGCAACCGTGGCCAGCCTCTCGGCGTCCTACTTCTCCAGCCTCTTTCGACGACGTTTCGGCACCTCGGTCCTGCGCTACCAGACCGAACAACGGATGGCACGCGCCCGACATCTGCTCGACACCACGCGAGAACCGGTCGCCCGGATCGCCAGCGCCGTCGGCTACGACGACCCGTACTACTTCTCCCGGCGTTTCAGGGCCGTCCACGGCACGACGCCGCGCGCCTACCGGGCCCAGTCCAAGGGGTAGCCCGCCGGGGAAGGCCGCGTTCCTCTGGGCTCTACCTCCTGACCGGGCCTCGACCTACTAAGGTAAGGTTGTTTCGTAAGCTTCTTCTGCAACCCCACAGCGAGGTCTGGCATGACAGCTCCCGGCATCGACAGGCATCTGCACGTGCACGCCGGCGGGACCTCCGTCGTCATCGACCTCCCCGAGCGCACCGCACCCGCGCTCGCCTACTGGGGCCCGAGTCTCGGCGATCTCGACGCCACGGAGCTTGACGCCGTCGTTCGCGCGATTCGTCCCCAACAGCGCGTCGGAGACATCGACCACCCGTCACCGGTCAGCCTCGTCCCCGTCCAGGCCGAAGGATGGACGGGGTCTCCCGGCCTCGAGGGACACCGGCGCCGCGCCGCCTTCGCCCCGTCCTTTCGCTGCATCTCGCACAGCATCTCGACGGATGCGGGAGCGATGCGTGCGGTGCTGCGGTGCTCGGACCCGGACGCCGGCCTGGATCTGGACATCACTCTCGACGTGCTGCCATCGGGACTCGTCCGGCAGAGGCTCGTGCTCCGCAACGTGGACGACGGCGCCTACACGGTCCAGGCCCTCCGCGCGGTCTTCCCGGTCCCGGACGCCGCGACCGAGCTGCTCGACCTGACCGGACGTTGGATGCGTGAACGCATCCCGCAAAGGCATCCGCTCAGGGTCGGCCGGTTCGCGCGTGAGAGTCGGAAGGGACGCCCGGGCGCCGACGCCTCCCTGCTGCTCGTCGCCGGCGAACCAGGCTTCGGGTTCGAGCGAGGGCCCGTCTACGCCGTGCACGTCGCCTGGAGCGGCAACCACGAGCTCGCCGCCGAGCGCACGATCCTCGCGGGCACGGTGCTCACGGGGGCCGAGCTGCCGCTGCCCGGCGAGATCGTCGTGACCGCGGGACACGAGTATGCGTCCCCGTGGGTCTACGCGTCGCACGGGAACGGCCTCGACGAGCTCGCGAGCCGGTTCCACGAGTTCCTCCGCGCACGCGAGAGTCACCCGCACGCGCCCCGACCTGTCGTCATGAATGTCTGGGAGGCCGTGTACTTCGACCACGAGCTGCCCAAGCTCAGCGAGCTCGCAGAGCTCGGCGCCTCCATCGGCGCCGAGCTCTTCATGCTCGACGACGGCTGGTTCCTGGGGCGCCGGAACGACAGATGCGCCCTCGGAGACTGGTACGTCGATCCGGACGTGTGGCCCGAAGGACTGGCACCCATCATCGACCGGGTGCATGAGCTGGGCATGGCGTTCGGTATCTGGGTCGAGCCCGAGATGGTGAGCGTCGACTCCGTCCTTGCCCGCAAGCACCCCGAGTGGTTGCTGGGCCCGGGTGGCCGGACCCCACCAGCCGCGAAGTGGCAGCAGGTGCTCGACCTCTCGAACCCCGAGGCCTACGCCTACATCTTCGAGCGACTGGACTGGCTGTTGCGTGAGCACGACGTCCAGTACCTCAAGTGGGACCACAACCGCGACGTGCTGGAGCCGGGCGCCGAGCTGACCGGGTTCGCCACCCTGCACGAGCACACCCTCGCCGTCTACCGGCTCATGGACGAGCTGCGTCGCCGCCACCCGGACGTCGAGTTCGAGAACTGCGCCTCCGGCGGCGCGCGGATCGACCTCGAGATCCTGTCACGCACCGAGCGGACTTGGGTGAGCGACTGCGCCGACCCCATGGAGCGCGCCATCGTCCAGCAGTACACCGGCCTGCTCATGCCACTCGAGATGACGGGCAACGACATCAGCGCGGCGACGTCCCACACGACGGGCCGCACCTCGTGGATCGACCTGCGCGGCGGTGTCGCGATCCTCGGACACCTGGGCATCCAGTGGGACCTCACCCGGACCACCGAGCAAGAGCGCGCCGATCTCGCCGCCTGGGTCGCGGCCTACAAGCGGCATCGGGGGCTCCTTCACTCCGGCAAGGCCGTCTCGCTCGATCACCACGACCCGTCGGTGCTGATTCGCGGAGTCGTGGCGCCCGACCGGTCGCGCGCGCTGTTCACGCTTGCTCAGCTCACCTCGAGCCTCGCCCCCTCGGGCGGCCGCATCCGTTTTCCCGGGCTCGACCCCGACACCAGGTACGACGTGCGTGTCGACACGCCCGCTCACGCCGTTCGCTCGCGGGCGTACACCCCCGCGCCATGGGTCGTCGACGGCATCCGACTCACCGGACGGACGCTCGCCGCGGTCGGGTTGGAGGCTCCCGTCCTGGATCCGGAGCAAGTCATCATCATCACGCTCGACTCCGTACCGGGTATCCCTTCCGGCACCCGGTGACGGCGACACGCTCCCGCAGTGTCGTGGCCTAATCGACCAGCAGGGTGCGAGGAGCGAGCTCCGCGAAGAGCCGCTCCTCGGCCCGGTCGAGCGCGAGCCGCATCGCCCCTGCGGCGACAGCCTCGTCCCCGAGGGAGGAGCACACCACGGCGGGCGGGAACGGCGTCTCCGCCTCGATACGCGCGCGGACCGGCGCGGCGATCGCATCACCCGCTGCGGAGACGCCACCCCCGATCACGAGCAGCTCCGGGTCGATCGCGATGATCGTCGGCACGAGTCCGGCGACGATCTCGTCGACGAAGGTGTCGACGCGAGTCTGCGCGTCGGGATCGCCGGCTGCGGCTGCAGAGAAGACGGCACGGGTGTCGAACTCCCCTGGTCGTTCGGCGAGGTGGAGAAGCGGGCCGTAGTCGGCGCGCCAGGGAATGGCACGCCACAATCCGATCTGGCTGGCCGCACCGTGGTGTCCGTTGTGTGGCCGTCCCCCGATCAGCGCAGCAGCCCCGATCCGTCTGCCGATGTGCAGGTAGACGATGTCCGACGCGTCCTGCGCCGCGCCGCGCCAGTGCTCGGCCAACCCTGCCATCGGCATGTCGCTCGTCCCCACGACGCGGAACGGGTAGCGCTCACCGACCCAGGACGCCGGGCTCTGTCCCTGCCACCCCGGGATCACCGTGTTGTAGACCACGACTCCGTGCCGGTCGACGGTGCCCGGAGTCGCGACGACGGCCTCCGTGATCGCGTCGGCACCGGGCGGAAAGCCCGCCAACGCTGCGTCGATGGCGTCCCCCAAGGCTTCGAGGCGCCGCTCTGCAGGCCAGCTCGGCTCGAGCTCGACCCGCGCACGAGCCACGACGGTGCCTTCGAGGTCGCCCACCAGCACGACGACCTTGTAGCTCCCGACATCCGCGGCCAGCACGTGGCCGACCTCCGGCCGGAACTCGAAGCCCTGCGCAGGCCGCCCGATGACCGTTCCCGACCGGGCCGGGCTCACCGGCGCCGCCCAGCCTGCTCCGACGAGGTCGTCGACAGCCTGTTTGGTCGTCGGCCGCGACAGCTGAGACCGCCGGGAGAGCTCGGTGATCGTGTAGACGCCGCCCGCGTGAAGGACGCGGAGCACGGACTGCAGATTCAGCCGTCGCAGAACGGAGGGGTCCCCGCTCGACAGGGCGGCGTGGTTGGTCATGATCCTCCGAACGAAGCATCTCGCGGCACCACGAGGAAAGGGTTCAAACTATCCCGCTTCATGCGAGTGGGCCTCGGTGCACCGCCGCATCCCCAACGGTCGTCTCAGGATACTGACGCGGCAGGTGGTGGCGTGGCAGTCATGTGCCGTCATGTCAGCGGGCCCTTGGCCTCGAGGGCCCGGGTCGCGTCGGACGCCGTGCGCTCGTCGGCGCCGCGGATCACCCACGCGACCACGGCGAGCCCGAGCAACCCGATCAGCGGGGTGGCGAGGCCCGCGACCGGCACCGTCTCGTCGTCGACGAAGTTCACCGTGAACACCGACACGTCCCACAGCCCGTGCAGCACCATCGACCACACCAGCGAACCGGTGACGCGCCGCAGGATGTAGAACACCGTGCCGGACCCGGCCGCGATCAGGCCCTGGAGCAGCGCCTTCTCGGGCGCCAGGCCGGAGACGATGTTGGCCAGGTGCATCGCGCCGAACAGCAGGGTGCTCAGCAGCCACACCCCGACCTCCCGGTAGCGCGAGCGCAGGGCGACCAGCAGGACGCCGCGGGCGGCCAGCTCCTCGCAGAACCCCACGCCGACGCCGAGCAGCAGCAGCGCGATCAGGAAGGAGGCGTCGAACGCGGACCACTCGGTCTGCGCGAAGCTCACCAGCGCGAGCATCGCCATGAGGACGGGCACGACGACGGGCCACCGGCGCGCGCTGGGATGCCGGTCGTGCAGCGCGGGCCGCCACCAGCCGAGGGCGGTCGTGACGGCGACGAGGTAGACCGCACCGACCACGAACGACGGCACCGTGACGCGATAGATCGACTCCGCGCTCGCCCCCACCTCGTCGAACGGCACCCCGGAGATCGCGGCCACCACCACCACGATCACCAGGTACCCCACGAGCACCGCCACCCCGATCCATGCACGAGGCCGTACGCGCACCCTGCCACCACCCTTCCGGTCGATGCCGCTCATCGCGGCGCCCGTTTGTCGAGCCGTCGAAGCTCGGCCCGCGCGAAGTCCACGCGGGGTGTCTCTGTGCCCTGCGCGGCGGCGATCTCGTTCGCGAGATCGCGCGCCGCGGAGAGGCGGTGCCTGCGTCGTCGACGGTCTTCGCGGCCGTCGGCGTGCCGCCGGTACGAGCGCCGCTGGCGCCAGCTCCCGGCGAGGGTGTCGAGCTCCTCGGGGGTGAGGTCGCCGGTGTCGACCTCCGGCGCCATGACGGCGCGCATCGTGTCCCGTTCAGCCTGCACCGTGAGGTGGAAGACGCCTACCACCGCGACCACCGCCAGCAACGCGATCACGAGGATGAGGATCAGCGAGAGCTGTCCGTTCCCGCCGCTGAAGGCGCCGACGGCGTCCCACAGGAAGTGCAGGCCCACCGCCGTGACGCACAGCCCCAGGCCGAGGCCCACCCGTCGGCGTTGGGCGACCGTCCCGACCAGGTAGATCACGCCGGCACCGAAGATCGCGGAGTACAGGATGTGGGACGTGAACCCGGTGAGCACGCGCAGTCCCACCGTGTTCAGACCGTTGCCCAGCGGGTCGGACCCGAACTCGGCCTGCGCGGAGTTCAGCGCGTACAGGACGTCCTCGAAGATCTGGAAACCCAGGCCGGCGAACGCCCCCAGCACGAACCCGTCGTACGCGGTGCGCACGACGTTGCGCGCGACGAACAGCAGGAGCAGGACGCCCGCCCCCTTGCCGAGCTCCTCGGTCACCGGAGCAGACATCGCGGCCCACCACGCGTCAGCCGTCTGCTGGCCGAGCAGCTTCGCGTAGAGCCCGTGGAGCGCGTCGTTCGCGCTCACTGCGATGACCCACGTCGCCGCGACCCCACCCCAGCCGAATGCCGCGACCCGCAACGACACCGGCTGGGGCGAGTACCGGTCGATGACGGTGGTGAACCACCAGAACACCACCGCGTACGCCGCGAACAGGATTCCCGCGACGCCGATGACCCCGCCGAAGGCCCGCACCGTCGCGTCCACGATCTGCCACAGCTCGAACAGCCCGTAGACCAGAAGCCCGACGAACATCCACAGGCAAGCATTCCGCGGCTGCCACCAGACGACCGGGTTGCCCCACCCGTTCGCATGCAACGCGTCGAGCCGCGCCGCGACGGCCGGACCGGTCTCCGCAGGAGTTGCCGTCGCGCTCACGAGGTAGCCTCCGACGTCGTCCCGACCGGCGCGACAGACCGGATCATCGCGCCCACCTCCTCCGTCACCGCAGGCGGTGTGGTGGCTGGACCGACCGCGACGAGCCTGACCCCGTGGTCACCGAAGACGAACGCCCCGATCAGCCCGTTGCCCGACGAACCACTGAACCGAGCCGCGACACCCCGGTCACCGGCGGCCGTCGCGATGTCGATCGGATCGCCGATCACGCGGTAACCCGCCTCCCCCCGCAGACCGCCGCTCGTGGTGCGCAGCTGCTCCAGGAGGCCATCGGCGGTGCCGTCGTAGGTATCCGTCTGGATCTGCAGAACCACTCCGTCCTTCGATACCGCGGCCGCCGGCGCGTACCGACCGCCCGAGCCAGGACTGCCTTGGCGTTCTCCCGAGACGACGTTCCAGCCGGGCTCGGGGGCGAAGGTGATCACGTCGTCGAGCTGGATCACGTCCCCAGGTTCGGCGAGATCTTCTCGCGAGACCGCGCCGTCCAGCGCCGGCAGCGCCCACACCGCCACGAGCACCAGCACCAGCACCGTGAGAGCCGGGGCGACGGTCGTCCGGTCGAGACCCCAGAGGCGCCGTTCAACGGGAACCCATCCTTTCGGCCGGGCGGGGGTGGGCGACTCACTGACGTGCACGGGCACCCTCCTCTGGTCGACGCTGCGACGGTAACCGCGCGCCCTTCTTCACGCGCGCCGAAGGCCGACGGGTGCGGTCCGGCAGGTCCGGGGGTGCTCGCGCAATGCCGAGCTCGTCCATGTTCGTGCCCTGAGCATCCGCGCCATCGATGCGCGGCATCCGGGTCGAGCCGCTCGACGAAGAGAGCCCCACGCGATCCTGAGGGCCCCGGCCTCGACGCGGCTCCGTATGCTGACCGGCGTGGACCTCACCGAGCTCGTCGCCGTACCGGCCGCCTCGTTCAGGATGGGCTCGGACCGCCACTACCAGGAGGAGGCGCCCGAACATCACCGTACGGTCCGGGAGTTCGCGATCGAGCGACACCCGGTGACCGTCGGTCAGTTCGCGACGTTCGTCGCCGACACCGACTACGTGACGGTCGCCGAGCGTGAGATCGACCCGGCGGAATACCCCGGTGCCGATCCTGCCGTCATGGTCCCGGGCTCGCTGGTCTTCACCCCGACGACCGGGCCGGTCGACCTCAGCGACTGGCGACAGTGGTGGCGGTGGCAGCCGGGCGCGTCGTGGCGACACCCCACCGGTCCGGGCTCCACAGCGCTCGACCGCCCCGACCATCCCGTCGTCCACGTCGCGCACGCGGACGCAGCGGCCTACGCCGCGTGGGCGGGACGCCGGCTGCCCACGGAGGCGGAATGGGAGCTCGCCGCACGCGGCGGCCTCGACGGAGCGGAGTTCACGTGGGGCGACGACTTCACGCCCGGCGGGCGTGTCATGGCCAACACCTGGCAGGGCGCCTTCCCCTACCGCAACGACGGCTGGGGCAGCACTTCACCAGTCGGCGCGTTCCCGGCCAACGGCTACGGCCTCGTCGACATGATCGGCAACGTCTGGGAGCGGACCGCCGATGTCTTCACGCCCCGACACATCGTCCCGGGACGCGCCGCTCCGGAGCGCGGCTCCCGCGCCGACCTCCTCGCGGGGGTGACCCCACCCACCACGTCACCCCGCGTCAGCCGCGTCACCAAGGGTGGGTCGCACTTGTGCGCGCCCGAGTACTGCCGACGCTACCGACCGGCCGCGCGATCCGCGCAGACCGACGACTCCGCCACCTCCCACCTCGGCTTCCGCTGCGCGGTCGGAGCTTGAGAGCGGTGGGAGCGTCAGAGGGGTGCCCATGGACGTGACTGCGAGCAAGGCCGCAGGATCGCAGGGCAGGTCGAGCACGAAGGTCGGGACCGCCCTGCGACGGCTGGGCCTCGACGACGAGGCGGTCTGCGTCTTCGAGACGCTGCTCGACCGGGCACCGGTGCCGCTGTCCCAGGTCGAGGCCTCGAGCGGACTGGGCCCACAGGCGTTCGGGCGCGCCTACGACCGTCTCGTGGAGTCCGGACTTGCCGTCGCCGCCACCGCGGACACGCTCGTCGCCCCCATGCCCCCGGAAGCGGCCGTCGAAGCGATGAGCCGCCGGCGCACGGCGGAGATCGAAGAGTCGCGCGTCACGATCGCGGCGGCGTTCGAGACGTTCCGACGCGAGCGGTACTCCGCTCCTGCCGGTGAGGCCGTCGAGATCGTCACCGGCCCCGCCATCGGCCACCGGCTCGTGCAGGAGTGGTCCAGCGCGCGCACCAGCGTGCGACAGCTCGACTCCCCGCCGTACTTCGCCCTCGAGGACGGCGTCGACACGGCGCTCGAGACGCTCGCACGCGGGGTGCGCCACCGCATGGTGTACGCCCGCGAGTCATTGACGTTCCCAGGAAAGCTCGCCGACGACATCGAGCGCTGCATCGCGGCGGGCGAGCAGGCCCGCGTGGTGACGGCGGCCCCGGTCAAGCTGATCGTCGTGGACGACCGGGTCGCTCTGGTCTCACCCGCCGCCGGCGAGGCCGACGTCTACAACACCATGCTCGTCGTGCACGCCGGGGTGTTGCTGACCGCCTGTACCGCGCTGTTCGAGGCCGTGTGGGCCACTGCGCTGCCCTTCCACGACCGGTCCGCCGGCTCCCCTCGGCTCCTGCACCAGGACCGCCGGCTGCTGTCGTTGCTCGCCGGTGGCCTGACCGACGACGAGGTCGCCGCAGACCTCGGCGTGAGCCGACGCACGCTCTATCGCCGTCTGGAGGTGCTCAGCGCCCGCGTGGGCGCCACCACCCGGTTCCAGCTCGCCCTGCAGGCCCAGCGCCGCGGGTGGCTCTGACCGCACGTGACCGGATCGTGCCAGTGGCACGATCCGGTCCCCGGACAGCAGCCGCTGGGGGACGCTCGACCCATGAGGTTCACCACCCGACCCCGGCGCGCCCGCGCGACGCGCGGCGCCCTGATCGCGTCGCTCGCGCTGACTGCGCTACCGCAGGCCGCGGGCGCCGCGCCTGACCCGGCGGGCCGGGCGGGCTGCGTCCCGGTCGCGAGCACGAACTGAGCACGTCCTCCGGGACGGGGCAGACCACCACCTCTGGGCGCGTCGGGTGCGCCGCCAACCTCGCAAGGGCGCCGGTCCGGGCGGGCTCCGTACGACACCGTGGCCACTTGCAATCTTACGATCGATAGGTGCAATCTTGCGCCTAGACCGGTCCGACTCAAGGAGGAGACCGATGACGAGTCATCCCCACGCGGACGGCGAAGGTCCCGGTCCCACCGAGGACTCGGCTCCATGGACCGCCGCCGGCATCGAGCACCGCGCCCTGACGATCGACAGCCCTTCGGCCGAGCTCGTCGACGCCTTCCGCTGGGCGATATGGCAGGTCAGGCGACTCTCCAGCGCTCCGGCGGGAAGCCGTCCCGACGATGCGCTCCTGCCCGAGGGCGCCGACGTGGCGCGACTGCACGCGGGCGTTCTCCCGGCTCCGGGCGCAGAGGCCGAGCGCTCGCTCGCGCGCTCTCCCCGCGAGGTCGGCGAGCCGCACGACGGTGAGGACGCCCGCTACCGCGGAACGATGCTCGCGCTCCTCGACCGAGCGGCTCACCTCTACCGCTGGACCGGCGACCCCGCTCCCGCCGGCGACCCGGAGCTCTGGGACCGGCTCGCCGCCCCGCTCCAGCGCCTCATGGAGCGGTCCGACCACCAACGAGCGCCTCTCGTCGAGCACGCCGATGAGATCGCCTCGACGTTCCGCGCGTTCCTCGCGCTCGCCGAGCTGGCGTCCGCCCGGGGGGACGTGCCGCTGGCGGAGCAACTCACGGCGAGGGCACGACACCTGCAGGGCCACGTCGCACGAGAGTGGTCCGCGACCCGTGATGTCTGGCCGTTCCTCGTCGACCGCCGGTCCAGCCTCCCTGCCCGCCCCGGAGACGGCTGCACACCCGGTGCCAGTCTGGCGTCCGCCGGGCTACTCCCTCCGGACGACCCACGCACCAGGGAAGTTCTTGCGTGCCTTGACGCCGACGACGTCCCCCCGGGTACCGCGGCCGCCACCGCCCTCGTGGACACCCTCTACCGGCACGGCCAGGACGAGGGCGCCTGGGCATGGCTCCAGTACGTCATCTCCGAGCTGGACGAGCCGGACCCCGTCCTGCCTAATCGCACGAACGGCGAAGACCCGGCGACGAGCCACGCTCTCCTGACGAGCATCGTCAGCGGCGTGGCCGGCATCGAGCCCGACGCGGCCCACGACGCGGTCACGGTGCGCTCGCACCTGCCAGCCTGCCTCGCGTGGCTCGAGCTCGATCACGTCACGGTCGGGGACCACGTGATGACCGTGCGCCACGACGGGCGAGCCTCGACCAGGGTCACGCACCGCTCCGGGGCGAACTCGCTCGTGACGACCATCGAGTTCGCCGGCTCATGGGCTGCGGTGAGCGTCGACGGCCACCTCCACCAGGTGCACCATCGCCGCGACGACGGGCACGCCGTCACTGGGGTGACGCTGCGGCTCCGGCCGGGTCAGAGCGTCTCTGCGCTGGCCGTGGTCGCGTCGGACCTCACGGTCCTCGCAGACACCGTCCGTACCCCTCCTCGGGACATCCATCTCACGAGGCCGGCTGCCAGTGCGGAGCCGTCGACGACATGGACCGACCTCACATGGCCCACCTCGCGGGACGCGGACACGTACCAGGTCGCGATCGCACAGCGCTCGGACCTGACCGACGCCGTCCCGAGCATGCGGTGAGCGGCACGCGCCCTCACCGAGACGTGAGGGTCGCCGCCCCCGGGCGGCCCCGGTGCGCAGGCGGCGCAGTGAAGCCTCGGACGGCGAGTCCGTGACGGCGCGAGCGACGGCGGTTGCCGGATGAGGTCTGTGAAGGGTCAGGGGACGGTACGACGGGTGTCGAGGAGAGCTGAGTGAAGGCGCTGTTCAAGCCGGGCCCGGGCCCGGGCCTGGAGCTGGTGGACCGGCCCGAGCCGGAGGCCGGCATCGGGGACGTGAAGATCCGCGTGCTGCGCACCGGCATCTGTGGCACCGACCTGCACATCGAGCGGTGGGACGACTGGGCCGCGTCCACGATCCAGGCGCCGCTCGTGCCCGGGCACGAGTTCGTCGGCGAGGTCGTGGAGGTCGGCGAGCTGGTGCACGACGTCGCCGTGGGCGACATCGTCTCGGGCGAGGGGCACATCGTGTGCGGCACCTGCCGCAACTGCCGCGCCGGGCGCCGCCAGATGTGCATCCGCACCCAGGGCCTGGGCCTGCACCGCGACGGTGCGTTCGCCGAGTACGTGGTGCTGCCCGCGACCAACGTGTGGGTGCACCACGCGGGCGTCGACCTCGATGTCGCGGCGATCTTCGACCCGCTGGGCAACGCGGTGCACACCGCGCTCGCGTTCCCCGTGATCGGCGAGGACGTGCTCGTCTCGGGCTGCGGGCCGATCGGCCTCATGGCGATCGCCGTCGCCCGGCACGCCGGCGCGCACCTGGTGGTGGGCACCGACGTGAGCCCGGCGCGCCTGGAGATGGCGCGGGCGATGGGCGCGGACGCGGCCCTCGACGTGCGCACGGCGCGCGTCGCCGACGCCCAGCGCGAGCTGGGGCTGCGCGAGGGATTCGACGTCGGCTTCGAGATGAGCGGCGCGCCCAGTGCGCTGCCCGAGATGATCGCGAACATGAACCACGGCGGCCGGATCGCGATGCTCGGCCTCCCTGCCGGGCCGATCGCCGTCGACTGGGGCACGGTGGTGACGCACATGCTCACGCTCAAGGGCATCTACGGCCGCGAGATGTTCGAGACGTGGCAGGCGATGGACGCGATGCTGCGCACGAGCGAGACGCTGCGCACGGCGATCGCGTCGGTCGTCACGGACCGGCTCCCCGCGAGCCGGTGGCACGAGGGCTTCGAGGCCGCGGCCTCGGCGCACGGCGGCAAGGTGGTACTGGACTGGACGGACTGGGCGGACGGGGCGCAAGGCCACGCCGGGGTGGAGGACTACTGATGTACGGGACGTTCCGGGAGCACGTGGCGGGTGAGCTCGCCGAGATCGAGGCCGCGGGCCTGACGAAGCGCGAGCGCGGCATCGCGGGCCCGCAGGGCGCCCGCATCAGCGCCGACGGCGCGGAGCTGCTCAACTTCTGCGCCAACAACTACCTGGGCCTCGCGGACGACCCGCGCATCCTCGCGTCGGCGCGTGACGCACTGGACACCTGGGGCTACGGCCTCGCCAGCGTGCGCTTCATCTGCGGCACGCAGGACCAGCACCGGACGCTCGAGCAGCGGCTGGCGGGCTTCCTGGAGACGGACGACAGCATCCTGTTCTCGTCGTGCTTCGACGCGAACGGCGGCGTCTTCGAGACGCTGTTCGGCGCGGAGGACGCGATCGTGTCGGACGCGCTCAACCACGCGTCCCTCATCGACGGCATCCGGCTGTCGAAGGCGGCCCGCTTCCGGTACCGCAACCGCGACATGGCCGACCTCGAGGACCAGCTGCGCGCGGCGCGCGACGGCGGCGCCCGGCACGTCGTGATCGTCACCGACGGCGTCTTCTCCATGGACGGCTACCTCGCCCCGCTGCGGGAGATCTGCGACCTCGCCGACCGCTACTCCGCGCTGGTGCTGGTCGACGACTCGCACGCCGTCGGGTTCATGGGCGAGCACGGCCGGGGGACGCCGGAGCTGTGCGGGGTGGCCGACCGCGTCGACATCCTCACCGGCACGTTCGGCAAGGCCCTCGGCGGGGCGTCCGGCGGCTACGTCGCCGCGCACCAGGAGATCGTCGACCTGCTGCGCCAGCGCGCCCGCCCGTACCTGTTCTCCAACACGCTGGCGCCGATGATCGTGGCGGGCACCCTCACGGCCCTCGACCTCGTGGAGACCGCCGGCGACCTGCGCGAGAACCTCACCCGCAACGCCGAGCTGTTCCGCCGCCTCATGACCGAGGCGGGCTTCGACCTGCTGCCCGGCGAGCACCCGATCGTCCCCGTGATGTTCGGCGACGCCGTGCTCGCCGCCAAGGTCGCCGAGGCGATGGGGGAGCGTGGCGTGTACGTCACCGCGTTCAGCTTCCCCGTGGTCCCTCGCGGCGAGGCGCGCATCCGCGTGCAGCTGTCCGCCGCGCACACGCCCGAGCAGGTCCAGGCGTGCGTCGACGCCTTCGTCGCGTCGCGAGACGCCGTCCGGGAAACGACCACGGCCTGACGATCCGACCGGTCCCCCGCAGCCGCGCAGGGCACGCGACGGACGGCATCGGTCCCGGCGACAAGAGAAGCACCCGCCCCGGACGACGGTCCGAGGCGGGTGCTTCACCCTGTCACTGGACAGGACCGGCCTACATATCAGCCGTCGATCGCGCGCACCTCGACAAGGGTGGAGTGCTCAGGCCAGAGCACAGGCAACTGAAGCCCCACCGACATCAGAGCGACGCCCGAGAGCACCACGCCGTCGCCGCTGCACCAGTCGGGCTCGGGCTGGTAGCCGGGCTTCTCCCCCACCGACAGCGCACGGACCCGGTAGAACCGGTCAGCGCCCAACCCCCGCAGTCGCGCCAGCGGCGGTGCGTCCGGCGCGCACCAGCTCAGTGCGGCCACCTCGAACAGTCCCCGGGAGCCGTCGAGCGACACCACGCCGTGGCTCCACATGCTCTCGTCCGGGTCCGGCCCGCGCCACACCCGGCCGGTGCAGACCACGTCGCGAACCTCCTTGTACAGCGCGACCCACCGTGACAGCTCGGATCGCTCCTCCGGTGTGGCCGACGAGACGTCCCACTCGATGCCGAAGTGGCCGAACAGCATCGTCCCCGCTCGGAACGACAGGTCATGGGTGCGCCCCGTCGTGTGCGACCGCGGCGAGGCGACGTGCGCACCCATGAGCTCCGGAGGGAGCAGCTGGCCGGTCCAACGGTGCAGCCGCTGCCGCTCCAGCGGGTCGTTGCAGTCCGACACCCAGACCCGGTCGGTGTGCTCCAGGATCCCCAGGTCGATACGCCCGCCCCCGCCCGCGCACGACTCGATCTCCAGGTCGGGGTGGGCCGCCTTGATCTCCGCAAGCATCCGGTAGAGCGCCAGGGTCTGCGCGTGCTCTGCGGGCACACCGCCGGCGGGCTGGACGCCGCCCTCCACGTGCGAACGGTTGTGGTCCCACTTCACGTAGGAGATGTCGTACTCGTCGAGCACGGCGAGCACCTGGGCCAGCACGGCGTCATAGCACTCCGGGATGGACAGGTTGAGCACGTGCTGCGTGCGCTGCTCCACCGGAAGCTCGCTGCGGGCCGCCATGATCCACTCGGGGTGGGCACGCGCCAGATCCGAGTCGAGGTTCACCATCTCCGGCTCGAACCACAGGCCGAACTGCATCCCGCGGCTCGTGACGGCGTCCACCAGCGGGTGCAGTCCGTCGGGGAACACGTCCGACGACACATGCCAGTCGCCCAGCCCCGCCCTCGAGTTCCGGCGCCCGCCGAACCAGCCGTCGTCGAGCACGAAGCGCTCGACGCCGACCTCGGCCGCGAGCTCCGCGAGGCCGATCAGCCGCTCCGGTTGATGGTCGAAGTACACCGCCTCCCACACGTTGAGCGTCACCGGCCGGCGCGAGTCCACGTGCGAGGCACGGGCCCTCAGGTGGTCGTGGAAGCGGTGGGCCACGCGGTCGAGGCCGACGGCGTACGACGCGTAGAGCCACGGTGTCTCGTAGGACTCGCCTTCGGCGAGACGCACCTCGCCGGGCAGCAGGAGCTCACCACCGCCCAGCTGGCGAACGCCGGTCCCGGTGTGCTCGGCGACGTGGTCGGTGTTGCCGCTCCACGCCACGTGCACACCCCAGCACTCACCGCGCTCGAAGTCCGTCCCCTTCTCCATCGCGTGGAGCACATAGGCCGCGTCGCACCCCGGAAGCCCCTGACGGTTCTCCCGCACGTGCGCGCCTACACCGAAATCCTGACGCTGCGGCATGCGTTCCATGCCCCACCGGCCACCGAAGTCGAGCAGCTCGGTGGCCTGCCCAGGCACCGGCAGGACGACGGAGAGCCGTTGCAGGTCATAGGCGGCACCGTCGTTGCGGAGCCGGGCGCGGGTGCGCACGAGGCCCGACGGCAGCATCTCGATGGTGATGAGCAGAGCCAGACGGGCCTCGGGATCCAATGCGTCGAGCTCGACGACGCCCGCCCCGAGATCGACGTGGGCACCCTGTTCGAGACGGTCGCCGTCGACGCGGATCTCGTCGAGCCGGAACTTCGTCGACCACGAACGGCCGGCGCGCGAGCCGACGAGGCCGGGGCGGCCCATCCAGCCCGTCCACGGTTCCGGCACGAGGCTCGGTCGGTCGGCACCGATGTCCGAGGACCTGTTCCCGGGCGTCGCCGTGTCGATGATCGTGCGCGCCAGCTCGCCGTCGAGGTCGCCCAGCGCGGCACCCCAGTGCCGCACCACGGGCAGGCCGGTGGCGGGAATCTCGAGGAGGACGGAGCACCCGGCTGCGTGGAGGTGCAGAGAGCCGGGCAGAGTGGTCGGGGGTTCTGTCTGTGAGGTCACAGCGGAACGCTACGCGGATCCAGCCGGTTATGTAAGAGGTTCCATAAGACATTTTGGAAAGTAGTGCGGCAGGATGCGGGGATGGTCACCGCCACCCCTTCGCGCATCGCCGCTCTCGACGCCGTCCGGGCCCTCGGCGACGCGACCGTGAGCGAGCTCGCGGCACGCGCCGGCATGTCGCGCCCGACGCTCGACTCGGCCCTGGGCTGGCTCGCGGAACGCGGACTCGTCGAGCACCGGGTCGACGTCGTGCAGCCGCACGAGTACGGAGGACGCCCCGCTCGTCGGTCCCGGTTCCGGGCCGACGCCGGCGCGGTCGCCGCCCTCGACCTGGTCGGCACCTCGATCAAGGTGGCTGTGGCCGATCTCAGCGGACGCTGGCTCACCTTTCGCACCACGGACGCCCCGGCGCCCGACATCGCCCGACCAGGCATCGAGCCCCTCGAGACCGCGCTCCGGTCGGCGCTCTCCGCGGCCGGCGTGGCGCGCGAGGACCTCCGGGCTGTCGGGATCGGGGTCTCCGGTGTCGCCCAGGCGGACGGGACCATGACGACGTCGCCCCTCGTGCCCGCATGGGAGGGACGCGCCCTCGGGCCGGAGGTCGAGGCCCTGCTGGGCGCGCCCGTGACCATCGACAACGACCTCTCGCTCGCGGCCGTGGCGGAGGCAAGGCACGGCGCGCTGCGGGGGGTCCCCACAGGCGTGTACGTCCAGACCTGGCCACGCGTCTCGGCCCGGGTCGTGCTCGACGGCTCTCTCGCGCGCGGCCGCCAGCGGATGGCAGGCGAGATCGGCGCGGTGCGGGCCTTCAACACGGCCGTGCACGCCTCGAGCCAGCCCTTCGGGCAGGAGCTCGCCCGGTTCGACGATGCGCTCCAGCGTCTGCGGGCAGCTCCCGACGACGCCGAAGGGCTGACAGTCCTCGAGAACCTGATCGAGGGCATGACACCGGCCGTCACCGCACTGGCCCTTGCCCTCGCCCCCGACGCGATCGTCCTCGGCGGACGCCTGGGCCACTACGCGGACCTGCTCGCCTCGCCGCTGCGGGCCGCGGTCCAGGCGTTCGTCGTCGCCGGTCCCGCCGTCGACCCGGTGGTCACGGGCGCCCGGCTCGTCGACCGCGGCGTTCTGGTCGGCGCGTTCGACCAGGCGTTCGCGCGGTTCGGCAGCCAGATCTACGGCCTCGACGGCGTCCCTGCTCCCGTCCAACGATTCGGCCCTGAGGAGCGGTGACGTCGCGAGGGGGCGGGGCGGGCACACGCCCTCCTCACATGACGGCGAGCTCGCGCACTCGTGCCGTCTCTGACTGGACGGGCCTCCCACGCACGAGCACGCCGTCGCGCACGAACCCCTCCTCCCGCCCGGTGAGGTACCGCACCAGGACGGCCCGCCAGGCGGCGACCTCCCCCGCGCGGTCCGGCTCACCGGCGAGGTTCCGCAGCTCGTGCGGGTCCTCCTCGAGGTCGAAGAACTGCTCGACCCCGCGTTCGGACGCCCACAGGAACTTGCGTCGGCCGTCGGTCACCCACTGCAGCGACTGGTCGAAGTGCACATGCTCACCGTGGATCACGTCCCGCCACTCGGGCTCCTCGCCCAGGGCCCACGGCAGGAGGGAGCTCCCGTCCACCGTCTCCGGGCACGTGACGCCGGCCATCTCGAGGACGGTGGGCATGAGGTCCCGCAGCTCGCACACGGCATCGACGACATGGCCGCGGCGCGCGTCGGGGAAGAACGCCGGCGCCGGCCGGACGAGGAACGGGACGCGCGCGCTGCCCTCGTAGCCCACGCTCTTGCGGTACATGTCGTGGTCGCCCATCATCTCGCCGTGGTCGGAGACGAACACGATCGACGTCTCGGCGAGGAGCTCCAGCTCCGCGAGGCCCTCGAGCAGCCTGTTGATCTGCAGGTCGATGTGGCTGATGTTGCCGTAGTACCCACTCATCGCGCGGTGGTGCGCCTCCGGATCGAGGCGCCCCATGACCGTCTGATGGTGGTTGTCGCGCCGGAACTCCTCGAACTCGCCGACCCAGTCCCCGACGGGCGGCGAGACGCGCGTGCCGAGGTAGTACTGGTCGAACGCCCACTGCGGCGGGTTGAACGGTGCGTGCGGCCGGTGGAACGAGACCCAGCTGAAGAACGGGACCGTCGGGTCCCTCCGCTCGAGGAAGTCCAGCGTCTCGTGAACCACCCAGTTGGTCGGATGCAGGCGCTCCGGCCGGCTCCACGGCACCGCCACCATCGAGTTGCAGCCGACTCCGTCGTCGAAGTAGTCCGCCCGCGCGTCCTCGCCCGGCTGCCTGCGCAGCCAGGTCAGGTAGTCGTCGTTGGCCGACAGGTGCCGCCCACCGTAACGGCGGCCGAAGTGCAGGAACCCGTCATGGAGCCGCACGTCGTCGAAGCCGCAGCGCGACCTCTCGGGGTAGACGTGCATCTTGCCGATGGCCTGCGTCTGATATCCGGCGTCCCGCAGGACGCCCTGCATGGTGATGGGGTGCGCCTCGGAGAAGGGGATCCCGTCCCGGTAGCCCGTGCGACCGTGCCGCTCCGGCGACTGTCCCGTGAACATGGCGACCCGTGCCGGGACGCACGTCGGCGTCGCCGAGTACGCCCGAGAGAATCGAGTGCCCATCCCCGCGAGCTCGTCGAGGTGCGGCGTCTTCACGACCGGGTGCCCCGCCGCGGAGAGCGCGTCGCCGCGCCACTGGTCCACGCAGACGACCATGATGTTCGGTCGCGCGGCCGGACGCCGCCGCGGACCGGCCGCCCGAGACGTCTCGAGCGGCCGGCCGGGCGAGAGTCCCGCCGTGCGGCCCGCTCGACCAGATGTACCGCCAGTCCGCAACGCAGGCTGGTCGAACTCAGGCTGGATCACCACCGTGTGGCCCCTTTCGGATCAAGGACAGGCGGGCGACCCGCCAGGCGTCGGGCACAGGGCTCGGCGGTACCGCAGCCTCATCGCAACGCAGGCTCGTAGCCCGTCGGACGCCGGAGGAAGTCGTCCAGCACCAGGCTCGCCGACGCCCTGTCCCAGACGTCCTGATCGATGGGGCGGTACACGATCGATCTCTCGGGGCCGCCAAGGAGGTCGCGGCACCGTTCCCGCGCGACGCGCAGCGTCTCGTCGACGTCGGCCCGATCGCCGAGGAAGCCCGTGATCGTCGTGGTCGCGGGGTTGAGGAGCTCGATCAGGGCGCCGGTCGACTCACCGAGCCACCGCGCCCTGTCCTGCCGCATGGCCGCGACGGCCGGCGAATCGGCCGCCACGAGATCGTTCCAGGCGACGTCCGGCGGCGCGACTCCCGCCGCAGCGGCGCGAGCGTGCAGGCCACGGTTGCTCACCACCTGGCCGAGGCAGTCGATCCGGCCGCAGCGACAGCGCTCACCAGGGCCGCCGGCGACCGGGAAGTGCTCGACCTCTCCCCCGGTCGCCCCGGGCCCCCGCAAGAGTCGCCGGTCCACGATCAGTGCGGCGCCCACCACACCCGCGACCAGGATGGTGAGCGACGTGTCGCCCGACCCTCCGCCCCGGCCCCAGAGGTCCATCAGCGCCAGGCAGCGCACCGAGGTGTCGACATGCACCGGCAGACCGAGGGCGTCGAACGGGGCCCCGAGGTCGACGTTGTCCCATCCGAGGAGCGGTGACTCGACCACGGTCCTGCGGTCATGGTCCACCCGTCCCCCGGTGCTCACACCGACTCCCAGCACGCGACCCGCGCCCGCCCCCTCGATCAGCTCAGCGACGGCCCGGACGGCGCGCCGCACGACCTCGGCGGCGGTGGAACCCGGCTCATGAGCGACCCTCGTGCTGCTCAGCCGCGCACCGCCGAGGTCGAAGACGGACGCCGTCGTCGCGTCCCTCCGGATGTGGACACCAACGAGCAACCGACCCCCCGGAGCGAAGTCCAGGGGCGTCTCCGGGCGGCCGGCGCCGACGCGCCCCGCCGTCCTCCGAGGGTCCAGCTCCACGAGCAGGCCGCCCGCGACCATCGCCGACGTGAGGCGGGTGACCGTCGTGAAGCTCACGCCAGTCGCCCGGGTCAATGCCTTGCGCGCCATCGGACCACCGGATCGCAGCGCCGCCAACAGGGCGGACGCGCTCCTGTCGCGGGCATCCGCCGGCGTCGACGTTCCGCTGATCAGCTCCGCCGCCGGCCATCTCTCGAGGGTCACCCCCCGACCGTATCGGTGGAGGTTGTCTCCCACAAATAGTCAAAGTCAGTTGATCCAAGGGTTGACAGTAATTGCGTCCCGGGCCAAGACTGTGCGCCACGACACACCCTGCGGGGCTCGCGCTGCTGCGTGCCCCGACGGCAAGGAGGACCCCGTTGGACCGACCCACCCACGACGCTGCGAGATCGGCGACCGGGGGCCCGCAGCGGCCGCACATCCTGCTGCTGCACTGTCACGACCTCGGTCGGCACCTGCACTGTCTCGGCGCCCAGACCGTCGTCTCCCCCCGTCTCGACCGGCTCGCGGACGAAGGCGTGGTGCTGAGCAGCATGTTCGCGACCGCACCCCAGTGCAGCCCGTCGCGAGCCAGCCTCTTCACCGGCCGCTGGCCGCATACGAACGGCGTCATGGGACTGACGCACGCGACGTTCGCCTGGGACCTGAACGAGGACGAGCGGCACCTGGCGACGCGCCTCCACGATGCCGGCTACACGACCGAGCTCATCGGCGTGCAGCACGAGGCACGGTTCACCTCGAACGAGCAGATCGCTGCCAGGCTCGGTTTCGACCGGGCCAGCGTCGGGGGGACCGCAGAGAGCGTGGCCGAGCGGACCGTCGACGCACTGCGCCGAAAGGCTCGCGAGGACGGGCCGTTCTTCCTCCAGGTCGGGTTCTTCGAGCCGCACCGGCGCCCTGGACCGGGCGACGAGCCCGGCACGATGGGGTTCCTCGGTGACCACGTCCACCCCGACCGGGAAAGGGGGGTGGCGGTCCCGGGCTACCTCGAGGACACGGCGTCGGCTCGCGAGGAGGTTGCCGAGCTCCAGGGAGCGATCCGGCACATGGATCGCGCCGTCGGGCGCATCCTGGACGAGCTGGACGCTCTGGAGCTGGCGACGAACACGCTTGTCATCTTCACCACGGACCACGGGCTGGCGCTCCCCCGCGCCAAGTGCTCCCTGTACGACCCCGGTCTCGAGGTCGCGTTCATGCTGCGCTGGCCGGGTCGCGGATGGACCGGCGGCCGCCGCGAGGACGCGCTGCTCACGAATCTCGATCTCGTCCCCACGCTCATCGACGTGCTCGGGCTCCCTGCCGACGACCCACAGCCCCACGGGCGTTCGTTCCTGCCGCTGCTCGACGGAGAGGAGTACGCCGCTGCGGAGCACGCGTTCGGCGAGATGACGTTCCACGACTACTACGACCCTCGTCGCACCGTCCGCACGGCGACCCACCGCCTCATCGTCAACTTCTCGGCTGCGCCCGGGTTCATGGACCCGTCCCAGTCCTGGAACCGCCGTTGCCGTCCCGTCGATGGATACGCGCACGACTGGACCGACCCGCACCCCAGCGTCGAGCTCTATGACCTCCGGAAGGACCCCCTCATGCTCGACGACGTCGCCGACGATCCCCGCTACGCCGAGGTGCGGACCGTCCTCCTCGCAGCGTTGGTCGACTGGATGCGCGAGACCGACGACCCCCTGCTCGAGGGCGCGGTGACCGGCCCGTTGCACCGTGCCAGCGTGGCCGCGCTCCTCGAGCCGAGCGGTGCAGCGCCGGACGTCCCCGCGACCGTGGGGAGCTGAGTCACGACATGCTCGGATACTCCCTGCGACGCCTGCTCCAGATGGTGCCGATCCTCCTCGGTACGACCTTCCTCATCTTCGCCCTGGTGTTCGCCCTGCCGGGCGACCCGATCGCGGCGATGAGCCCCGACCGGCCGCTCCCCCCGTCGACGGTCAATGCGCTCCGCGAGCAGTACCACCTGAACGAGCCGCTCCTCGTGCAGTACTGGTACTACGTCAGCGGGATCTTCCACGGCGACTTCGGCACCGACTTCTACAACCGTCCGGTCTCCGAGCTGATGGCCCAGCGTTGGCCGGTGACCCTGCAGCTCGCCGCGACCGCCTTCGTGATGAAGGTGACGATCGGGCTGGTCATGGGCATCTGGTCGGGCCTGCGACGCGGCCGGGCCGCCGACCACTTCGCACTCGGATTCACCGTGCTCTTCCTCGCGCTGCCCGGCTTCGTCGTCGCGATGGGCGCGCAGTGGATGTTCGGCCTGAAGCTCGGCTGGTTCCCCGTCGTCGGCATCCAGGAGGGCTGGCCGATGGCCTTCATCCTGCCGGCGCTGGTGATGGCCATCGAGGGTTCGGCAGGCCTGTCCCGACTGACCAGGAGCAGCCTGGTCGACGTGCTGCGGGCCGAGTACCTGCGCACCGCACGCGCCAAGGGGCTCTCCCCCGGCCGCGTGATCTGGGGGCACGCCTTCCGCAACGCGATGGTCCCGGTCGTCACCTACCTCGGGCTCAGTCTCGCGGGGATGCTCGGCGGCGCCGTGATCATCGAGTTCATCTTCAACCTGCCCGGCATCGGCGGCCTGATGGTCGAGTCGCTGACCCGGCAGGAGGGCACGGTCGTGGTGGGCATCGCCACCGTCCTCGTCCTCGCCTACCTGATCTTCAACCTCCTCGTCGACCTCAGCTACGGCCTCATCGACCCTAGGATCCGCAATGACTGAACTCGCCGAGCTCGGCGCCCGCGAAGACGCCGTCACCAGCTCCGCGCCGAAGCCCGAGCACGCGCTGCGCCGTCTGCTGCGCCAGCCCCGGTTCGCCATCTCCGCCGCGCTCGTCCTGCTCGTCCTGGTGATGGCGGCCTTCCCGTGGCTGTTCACCAGCATCGACGGCCACGACCCGGCGAACTGCGATCTCGGCGTCGGCATCACCGGGCCGAGCGCCGCGCACTGGTTCGGTACCGACACGCTCGGCTGCGACTACTACTCGAAGGTGATCTACGGCGCCCGACCGTCCATCGTCATCGGCTTGGCCGTCACCATCGCGTCCTTCGTGATCTCCGCCGTCGTCGGCAGCATCGCCGGCTACGTCGGCGGCTGGGTCGACGGCCTGATCTCCCGCATCTGCGACGTCATGTTCGGCCTGCCGTTCATGCTCGGCGCGATCGTGGTGCTCCAGCTCTTCGAGCAGCGCACCGTCGCCACCGTCTGCCTCGCGCTGACACTCTTCTACTGGCCCGGCGGCGTGCGATTCATGCGCTCCGCCGTGCTCGGGGTGCGCAACCGTGAGTACGTCCAGGCCAGCAAGGTCCTCGGAGCGGGAAACGTCCGCATCCTGCGCCGGCACGTGATCCCCAACTCGCTGACGCCGCTGGTCGTCCTCAAGACCCTCGGGATCGGAGGTGTGATCGCCGCGGAGGCGGGGCTCACCTTCATCGGCATCGGGCTCGCGAAGCCCGCGGTCTCCTGGGGTCTGCAGCTTGCGGACGCCAAGACCGAGATCACGACGAACCCCCACCTGCTCCTCTTCCCGTCCATCTTCCTCAGCGTCACGGTCCTGGCCTTCGTCCTCTTCGGCGAGTCCGTCCGGGATGCGCTCGACCCCAAGAACCGGTGAGGCCCATGACCCACGAACCACGCCCTCCCGTCCTTGAGGTCCGCGACCTCGTCGTCGAGTTCAGCACCCGCCGCGGCCTGGTCCGCGCGGTCGACGGGGTGTCCTTCAGCCTCCGGCACGGCGAAGCCCTGGGAATCCTCGGCGAGTCAGGCTCCGGCAAGTCGGTCACCGCCGGAGCCGTCATGGGGATCCTCGAGTCGCCCCCTGCGCACGTCCGGGACGGCCAGGTACTCCTCAACGGGGAGGACCTGCTCGACATGGATCCCAAGGATCGGCGCGCCCTGATGGCCAGCACGGTCTCCATGGTCTTTCAGGACGCGCTCACCGCGCTCAACCCGGTCCATCCCGTCGGACGACAGATCGGCGAGCTCTACCGCGTGCACCGGGGGATGTCCCGGCGCGACGCCCGCGACCGCGCCGTCGAGATGATGCGCCTGGTCAACATCCCCGATGCAGAGCGCCGGGTGGACGACTATCCGCACCAGTTCTCCGGCGGCATGCGCCAGCGCATCATGATCGCACTCGCGCTCGCGCTCGACCCCGAGGTCCTGATCGCGGACGAGCCCACCACCGCCCTCGACGTCACCGTGCAGGCCCAGATCCTTGACCTGCTCGGCAAGCAGCAGCGCGAGCGCGACATGGGACTCGTCCTCATCACCCACGACCTGGCGGTCGCGTCCGAGGTGACGGACCGTGTCGCGGTCATGTACGCGGGCCGGATCGTGGAGTCCGGCACGGCCGCCGAGGTGCTCACCGGCCCAGCCCACCCGTACAGCCGCGGCCTGTGCGACTCCGTGGCGAGCGCCGAGCTGAAGGGGAGCCGCCTCCCGGCGATCCCCGGACAGCCGCCGGACCTCGCCGCGATCCCCGCGGGGTGCGCCTTCGCCCCCCGGTGTGCGCGCGCCACCGACATGTGCCGACACGACCGGCCGTCGCTGCTTGCCGTACCGGGGGGACACCCGGGGCGCCAGGCTGCCTGCCACTACGCCGAGGAGGCGATCCACGTATGACCGTCACTGACGTCCGACCGGCCGACCCCGCGGCGAAGCCGGTCGCCCCCCTGCTCGAGCTGCGCGACGTGACGCGGCACTACAAGACCGGACGGAGGTTCCCCGCCGGTCACCGGTCCGTGGTGCGGGCCGTGGACGGGGTCGACCTCACGATCGGCCACCGCGAGTCGGTCGGCGTCGTGGGCGAGTCGGGCTGCGGGAAGTCGACGCTCGCGCGGATCGTGGTCGGGCTCGAGCAGCCGTCCGAGGGCCAGGTGCTGTTCGAGGGCCATGACGTGGCCGAGCTCCGGGGTGTCGACCGCCGCGAGTGGCGGCGTCAGGTCCAGCTCGTCTTCCAGGACCCGTACAGCTCGTTGGACCCCCGCATGACCGTCGGGGAGCTCGTCGGCGAACCCTTCGAGATCCACGACGACGTCGTACCTCGGAACAAGCGGCGTGCCCGGGTCCAGGAGCTCCTCGAGCTGGTGGGCCTCAACGCCGGCCACGTGGACCGATACCCGCACGAGTTCTCGGGCGGTCAGCGACAGCGGATCGGTATCGCGCGCGGGATCGCGCTCAGCCCTCGGCTGCTCGTCTGCGACGAGCCGGTCTCCGCGCTCGACGTCTCCGTACGCGCGCAGGTGATCAACCTGCTCCTGGACCTGCAGGAGGAGCTCGGTCTCTCCTATCTTTTCATCGCCCACGACCTGCAGATCGTGCGCCACGTCTCGAACCGGCTGCTCACGATGTACCTGGGCAAGGTCGTCGAGACGGGCGAGGTCACCCGCGTCTATGACCGGCCGGCCCATCCCTACACCAAGGCCCTCCTGTCCGCAGCGCCTGAGCTCCGGGCCGATCGGCCCGGACGGGACCGGATCCTGCTGCAGGGCGACCCGCCGTCACCGATCGGCACCGAACCGGGATGCCGGTTCCGGTCACGGTGCTGGATGGCACAGGACGTGTGCGCCGAGGTCGCGCCCGACCTGTCGCCGGTCGGAGGCACCGACCAGCTCTCGCGCTGCCACTTCCGTGAGGACGTGGTCGACGACGGTCGCTGACCCGTCGTCGACCACCACGGCATCACAACTTCTCTCACCAGCGCATTTCCCCACCACAGAAGGAACTCCGATGACGAAGCCCTACCTGCGGATCGCGGCACTGGCCGCGGTCCCGCTCCTCCTGACGGCCTGCGGATCGGGAACGGCGGACGACGGCGCGTCCCCGGCCGAGACCGGGGACAAGACCCTCACCGCGTTCCTCGTCGAGCCGACGAGCCTGGTGCCCCAGATGGACACGGGCACCCAGGTCGGGATGGCGATGTGCGCCAACCTCATGGAGATGAACGCCGAGACCCTGGAGCTGGAGCCGCTCGTCGCCGAGAGCATCGACTCCGACGACAACCAGCACTGGACCATCAAGCTCAAGGACTGGACCTTCCAGGACGGCACCCCCGTCACGGCTTCGTCCTACGTCGACGCGTGGAACGCCACCGCCTACGCACCCAACGCCCTCGGCGGCAACGGCAGCATGCAGCCGATCCAGGGCTACGCCGACCTCAACCCCGCCGACGGCAGCACGCCGAAGACGAAGACGCTCTCGGGCCTCAAGGCGGTGGACGACAAGACCATCGAGATCACCACCACCGAGCCCAACGGCGACCTGCCGATGCTGCTCAGCTCGAACCCCTTCTGCCCGCTGCCCGAGTCGTACTACGAGGACCCGGAGGCCTACGGCCAGCACCCGATCAGCAACGGGCCCTACGAGTTCGAGAGCTGGGACCACAACGAGCAGATCACGCTCAAGAAGTGGGACGACTTCCCCGGCGACGAGGCAGCCTTCGGCGGCGGCGCGGACACCTTCCAGTTCAAGATCTACACCGACATCGAGGCCGCCTACACCGACTTCGTCGCCGGCAACCTCGACCTCATCCGGGCCCCTGACGGGAACATGGTGGAGCGCGCCAAGGCCGACGTCGGCGAGCAGGCGCTCTTCCAGGACGACCGCCGGCACAACCATCAGTTCCTGGCGTTCCCGGCCTACCTCGACAAGTACAAGGACGTCAACCTGCGCCGGGCCATCTCCCAGGCCATCGACCGCGAGGCGATCGTCTCCTCGGTGCTCAAGGGGCACGGGCAGGCTGCCGACGCGATCATCCCGCCCGAGTTCGAGACCTACCGCGAGGGCGTCTGCGACGCGTGCGCCTTCGACCCCGACGCCGCCAAGGCGAGCCTCGCGAAGGCCGAGGCGAACGGGTTCGACGGCAGCGTGAAGATCATCTACTCGACGAGCCCGGCCAACGACCAGGTCGTCGAGGCGATCTCCAACCAGCTGCAAACCAACCTGGGCATCAAGGTCGAGATCGCCCCCGGGCTGGGCCCCGAGGTCGCCGAGCAGCGCAGCGGCGGCACCTTCGACGGGATCTACTTCGGCGGCTGGGGCCTGTCCTACGCCTCCGAGGACCAGTTCCTCAGCCAGTACGTCACGCATGCGGACGGGAACGACGCCAACGCCTACAGCAACCCCGAGGTCGACGCGCTCGAGGCCAAGGCACTCGCCGCGCCCGACGAGGCTGAGCGCGCCAAGAATTTCCAGCTGGTGGAGGACCAGGTCGTGCGCGACCTGCCCGTGACCCCGCTGTACTGGAAGAACGTCTACGGCCTGCAGAGCGAGAAGGCGCAGACCGTCTCCGCAAAGGGCGACATCCAGATGTACCGGGCCAAGTACGTGGGCTGATCTCACGGCGGCCGCCGTCGTGCGGCCTCCTCGTACCACCCTGCACCAACCACGAGCGGGTGGCCCTTGCCGCTGGGGTCACCCGCTCGTCGTCCCTACACGGCGACATGCATGGAGGAAGACAGCATGAATCAACGACGAAGCAGGCTGACCACCACCCGGCTCGCGGCCCTGGCCACGACCACCGCCGTCTGCGCGGGGCTCGCCCTGCCGGCCGCCACCGCGGCATCCACCACGACGACGGCACCGGCCCTCGCCGCCGCACGGGGCGAGCGGTCGTCCGACGCCCCGACCGTCGTGTCGGTCAGCCCGCGCGAGTCCGCCGACGACAGCGGCGTCCGGCTGCGCCTGGCCTACACCGGCGCCACCGACCTGCAGCCCACCGGCACCTACCTCGAGCCCGGCGAACAGGTCACGATCAACGTCAAGGCACACCTCAAGGGCGACGACGGGCTTCCCTCGGTCGCCATCGGCGTGCCAGAGGCCCAGCTCGACGAGAACGGCAAGCGCCTCAAGACCCGCATCCTGGCACTGACGCCGGGCAAGAACACCATCACCGACACCTACGGCGGCCCGGTCTACCTCGTCTGGCACGGCGACAACGACTCCAAGAGCACCGCGAAGGTCACCATCGGGAAGGCGGCCGAGCAGATGGCCACCTTCACCCTCGGCGAGACCACCGAGCGTGAGTTCCAGCGCGAGCTCGACCAGCACACCGCGCCCTTCGTCGAGCTCGTCGGCGACGACTCGATGATGACGTTCTACCGCTACCAGGTACTCCCCTTCCGCGACGAGAACCACGCGAAGCTGATGCGCACCCTGGACCGGATCGTCCGCATCGAGGACAAGGTCGCCGGCTACGGCTCCGCCGGACCCGAGAGCGAACGCCCGGAAGGACCGCACCACCTGGTCGGCTACCCCGGCAATCTCCCCGGCGCCTGGGCGCAGGCATGGCTGCAGTTCACCACCTACTCCGAGGGCGGGCTCGACGCCGTCCTGACCGTCGACGGCCTGCGCGAACGAGGGTGGGGCGTCGCGCACGAGCTCGGCCACCAGCACCAGAACACCTCGACCACCCCCGCGAGGACGGTGGAGGTGGTTGCCAACGTCTTCGCGCTCGCCGTGCAGCGTCGGTTCACCGAGGACTACGGCCAGCAGCCCCGCCTGCGCGCCATCACCAAGGACGGCACCAGCCGCTGGGACCAGGCCATGGCCGCCCTCGATGCCGGGATCGACTCGTACGACGACGACGTCCGTGGGTCAGACATGATCCCGTTCGAGCAGCTGCGGCTGGCATTCGGCGAGGACTACATCACCCGCTGGCACACCATGGTGCGCCAGGACCCCACGACGTTCCAGACGCTCTACTCCGACGACGGCCACTCCCCCGAGGCCGACCTCCAGCTGTGGCAGAACCTCGTCTACGCCACCAGCCTCGCCACCCACCACGACCTGGCCGACTTCTGGACCACCTGGGGCGTGACCGTGACCGACGAGACGAAGAACAAGATCGACCACCTCCCCCAGCCGACCGTCGACCCGACCACCCTGCGCGAGACCAACATCGACGAACCCAGCATCTGGGGCGACTGACACATCACTCGAGAGCGACGACGTGCCCACGGTGCGGGACGACCTCCCGCTCCATGGGCACGTCGCGGTTGCCCGTCAGCACGGAGCGATCAGCACTGAGGATGGACTACCGCGGCACGGGTCCGGTCGAGCCTCGTAGCCGCAGCTCCGGGTCGACGAACGACTCGGTAGCCCGCACGGTGCGATTCTGGATCATCGTGACAAGTGTGCGAACACAGTTCTCGGCGAGGGTCTCGACCGGCTGCCGGACCGTGGTCAGGGGCGGATCTGTGAAGTCGAGCATGTACGAGTCGTCGTAGCCGACGACCGACACGTCCTTCGGCACCTCGAGCCCCCTGCGCTTCGCCGCCCGGATCGCCCCGAGCGCCATGTCGTCGCTCGATGCCACGATCGCAGTCACGCCGCGAGCGAGTAGTTCGTCCGCGGCATGGCGTCCCCCATCGACCGAAAAGTGATGCCGCACCACGTAGTCCGCAGCGTCGTTCAGCCCGCGGGCGTCCATCGCAGCGACGAACCCCTCGATGCGCCGATCGGCCGGTGTGTTGCCGGCGGGACCTGCGCACATCCCGATGCGTCGGTGCCCGAGGTCGTACAGGTGCGAGACGGCGAGCTCGGCGGCGTGCCAGTCGTCGGTCGAGATGACCGGAGACTGCCCGTCGGAGAAGGCACCGTTGACGCTGATGTATGGGATGCCCCTCCCCTCGAGGAGGTGGCGGGCCATCGGATCGGCGTTACGCAACGTGTTACTCGCCGAGAGGAACACTGCAGCGACCATGCCCGCATCGAGCATGGGCTCGATGTAGTCCCGCTCCATGACCGATCCAGGGACGATGGGACAGAGGAAGGCACGCAGGCCGTGCGGCGTCAGCTCCTGCTCGATCGCCCAGGTCATGGCGGCGAAGATCGGCGTCTTCAGTCCGGGAACGAGGATCACCACGATCTCGCCCTTGAGGGGCCGCTCATATCCGACCTGCCTCAGTGCCTTCTCGACCGCCTTGCGCGTCGACACGGACACCCCGTACTTGCGGTTCAGGACGCGACTCACGGTCGCGTCGCTCACGCCTGCGATCGCAGCGACCTCGGCAAGGCGGACCGTCCCAGCCGGGGACCGCGGACGCCGCCCGCTCCGCTCGGTCGCCGCAACCGCATCGTCACCTTGCTCGCTCATGGGCATAGTCTGGCCGATGCAGACACCTCGTCGCCTAGCGGCGCGCCAGCCCCGTGGTCAGGCGCCGACGCGCCGGACCACGCTCCACGGCGGCACTTCGAGGAATCCCACTGGTGCGAGCCTGTCCACGCCGCCTGCGACAACCCGATAGGCCACCCCAGGCGTCGGCGTCGCGTTGACGACAACGAGTTCACGCACGCCTTCCAGATTCAGATCGGCAACGGCTGCCTCGTAGGCGACCACCACAAGTTGGTCGCCGCGACGCGCCTGCACCACCGGATAGCCACGGTTGGGTGGCCCTACTTCGAGGTCCCCACCGAGGAGCGTGCCGCGCAGCGCGCGCCAGAGCGATAGCTCCCTCGCGACCGTGCGCCGGTGTTCCTCCGAGAGCTCTCCCAGCGGCATCGACACCTGCGGCACCCCGAAGAACCCTGCGAACAGCTGTCTACTCACGGACTCGGCCGACGCCTCGGGGGCCCACATGATCGGGTCCGCATGCACGACCTGTCCCCCGCCCAGCACCCGCAGGTCCACGACCGACATCCGGTTCTGGTCCGCGTCCGCGGGGCAGTCGGTGGCACGTACGACGTCCGCATACGCCCCGACGACCGGCGAGACGTATGGTTGCCGGAACTCGACGAGCGCACCGGGCCGGGACGCGTCGACCGTTTCCGCTACGCGCTGCAGGAGGTCAACCATCGCGAACCCGACGTCGTCCAGGTCCCCCGTGCTAGGTGTCCCGGCGTACGCCATCGCGTTGTTGAGGAAGTCGATCTTCAGCCCGTCCAGACCGTAGTCGGCCACGAGCCGCCCGCACGTGATCGCCACGTGCTCCCGTACCTCACGGTGCCTAGGGTCCAGCACCCAGGCCCGCAACCCGGCCGAGTACGAGGTGGCGAAACGCTGGAGCCTGGCGTAGGCGTCGCTCTGCTCACCCACCAGCAGCGGCGCGAGCCAAAGCACGACGTCGAGCCCGTGTCCGTGCGCCGACTCGACGAAGGCGGTCAGGTCGGGGAACTTCTCCGTGTCGGGCATCCAGTCGCCGCATCCCGTGTACCAGCGGCCATCACCGAAGCGCTGCCACCCGTCGTCCAGGAAGACGGACCCGAACCCGAGGTCGGCCGCGACCGGGAGATCCCGCCCGACGGTCTCGGCGGAGATGCGCTGCGAGTAGGCGTACCAGGTGGAGTACACGGGCTCGACCGCAGCACGTGCGGGCTGGCGGACCGGGGTGCCCGCGTACAGCGCGTCGACGATCGTGCGCACGGCGACCGCGACCGGACGCGAGTCACGCAGCAGCACGAGCTCGAGCTCGTCGGTCCGCGCCGTCACGCGACCGTCGACGGGCAGTCGTACGACGAAGTTCTTCTCTTCCTCGGACACGCCGAACTGCAGCTCGCCCTCACCGGTCGTCCAGCTGCAGCCAAACGCTAGCTGGCTCCGCCCGTCGGCGTCGTAGAGGGCTCCCAACGGCGCTGACCGGATCGCGCTGAACCGGTCCGAGCCCTCCCAGTCAGCGGGCAGGCCGCGGTCACCGCCGAGTCCGGGGTACCAGTACCCGCACGCATCACCCAGGGGGGACTGCAGGATCACTTGACCGCCGTCGACCACCTTGAGCCGGATCCTGGTCACCGCCCCCTCGTCGTGCACGCCGAGCACACGGCACCCTCCCCCGGTCCCCAGGCGGAGCCCGAGCGAGAGCTCCGACCAGTCGACGAGCGAGAGCTGATGGTCTTCGAGTAGCACGTGGAGGACTCCTGTTGCTTGATCGCACCCGTGCGGGTGCCTGCGACATTTGCGGCGATGCGGTGCAGGAAGAGCTGAGACGTTCGGACGTACCGGGTGGGACCAGGCGACCAGCGAGAACCCGTCGATGTCATGCCCTCGGACGAGCAGACCGATTCGTCCCTGACGCCATCACCCCGGTGCGCTGCATATATGCGGCCGTATCATGCAATTTTACATGCGACGAAGGCCAGATCCACCCTTCGTCGAGATCTGGTGACGCCGTCTCGCCGCACGTCGTCCAGACGAGGAGAGGGCGACTCCCCGTGGGGAGACGCCCTCTCGGCGTGATTGCGCGTACGTGTCAGCGCTGCGTGGCCTCGTCGCAGGTCAGCGTCGCGGCCGCCCAGTCAGCATGGTCGGAGGAGTTGCCGTCACCTGCGTTGCCGATGCGCAGGGTGACGAAAGAGGCACCCGTGACGTCGGCGTCGACCTTCTCCGCAGGGTCGCCCCCGCGCAGCACGCCCGTGGAGGCGACCTCCTTGCCGTCGGCGAGCACGGCGAAGGTGACGCTGCCGCGGTCACCGGACTCATCGTCGATACCGACGTCAGCCGTCAGGGAGGAGCACTGGCCGCCGGTGTGCACGACGATGTCGCTGTTCGCGTGCGCACCGAGCCCCTTCGCGTACTCGGTGCCGCCGATGGCGATCGGGTTGCCGTCACCCTGACTCGAGTCACCGACGCTCGTGTCGCGCTCGACCGGGCCCCAGCCGTTGGTGGCCGAGACCCACTCGAGGTCACTGACGAAGTTGGTGCCCTGCGGGGCCGGCGGCACGACGGTGAGGAGCAGCGCGCTGGTCGTGCTCTCCTCGAGGTCGCGGCCGCTCCACTCGGCCCGCGCCTTGACCCGGTACGTCCCGGTCTCGACCGACTCCGGGGCGGTGACCTTCCAGCGGGTGACCAGCTGGGTGCCGCCGCTCATCTTGCGGGCGGTGGTCGTGCCGGACGGCGTCGCGGACCAGCCCTTCGGCGTGGACAGTGCCACCGACACGTCCGACGCTTCCCTGCTCCCGGTGACCTGGAACGTCGAGGTGACCTCGATCGGCTCGCCGGGCGCGATCGCGACAGGCCCGCCGTCGTAGGCGGCGTCCGCCTCCAGCCCGAGCGCGGCCGTCGTGCGGCGGGCGACCTGGTCCGTGTCGCGCACCATCGTCAGGATGCCGGCGGCGGACCAGCTGAAGTTCGGGGTGTTGTTCCCGTCACCATTGCTCGAGTCGTACTTCTCCCAGATCGGCTCGTCGCCCTGACCCAGCCCCGTGGCGTTCGCGAAGAGCTTGCTACGCAGCAGCTCCGCGTCGTTGAACAGCCCGTACCGGTTGAACCCGGTCACGGCGAAGCCGACCTGGTCGGGCCAGGCGCTGCCGCGCGTGTAGGAGTCCGGGTCGTATGTGTCCTGCTCGGCGGAGATCGGAGGCAGCGGCACGAAGGTGTTGAACTGCGTCGGGTCGAGCGCGTTCTCGCGGACCCGGTCCGCCTGCTCCCGCGTCGCCGTGCCCGACATCAGCGGGATGATGCCCTCGATGCTCTTGCCGTAATCCAGGCGCGGCCCGTCGGCGCCGAGCCACTTGTCGTAGAACCAGCCGGACTCCGGATCGTACATCGTGTCCCGGATCTCCTGGTCGATGGCGTCGGCGTCCGCGCGCAGCTGCGCGGCCTCCTCGGTCTTGCCGAGCTTGTCGGCCAGCTTCGCCATGGCGCGGGTGTTCATCGACATGAACGCGTTGAGATCCACCGACTCCTGGTTCAGGGAGTACCCGATCTGGTTTCCCTCAGCATCGGTGTTGTGCACCACCTTGAGGTCCCCGCCGAAGTCGAAGCGCGGGCCGTCGTCCATCCCGCTCTCCCACGCGGCGGCCAGGCGGGCGGCATCGTCGGAGTTGTTGGCAGCGTCCATCGACGCGCCGTACTCCAGCAGGAGGTTCTTGTCATGGTCGCGGTGGCTGAACCACCAGTCACGCTCGGCCTTGAGCTTGGGGTAGATCTCCGCCAGGAACTCTTGGTCCGGGTCGGAGGCGTAGACCTCCCAGGCCGCCCATGCGGCCAGCGGCGGCTTGGTGTTGCGCGCGTTCCAGTGGGCGGTGCCCTGCTCCTTGGTGCGGAACCCGACGACGTCGGGGATCATTCCCGCGTCGGGCCCTTCGGTGAACTGGTTCTCGAACTCCGCGAGCACGATGTCGCGGGCGAGCTCAGGCGAGAAGATCGTGGTGCCGACGGCCTGCTTGAACATGTCCCACGGCCAGTAGCCGCCGGAGTAGATCTTGTGGTTGGTGGAGGGGACCATGCCGCTGTGCTCGAACTGGCCGGCCGGCCCGCGCCAGTTGTTGACCAGCGTCTCGACCGACTTCACAGCGACTCGCCGGTACTCGGGCGCCACACCCTCGACCGCGTTCTTGACGTAGCCGTCCCACCGGCGCTCGGTCGCGCGGATCGCCGTGTCCGGACGCCGCAGCGCCTCGGTGGCCGCCACGGTCGCCTCGAGCCGCTCGTCCTCGGTGAACGTGTACGTCTCCGTCCAGGCAAGGCGCTGCGCCTCGCGAGTGGCGACCAGCGGCTCGTCACGGGTCGTGACGTAGCTGTCCCCGTCCACCACCGTGGTGGTCGGATCGGCGTGCCGCACCTGAAGCGCCTCGGTGCCGTCATAGAAGTACGGCGCAGCCTTGGTCGCCTCGAACCGCACCTCGACACCGTTCTTGCTCGCCCTGAGAGAAGGCGCAGACTTACGCGGCTCGGTCTCCGGACGCATCAGGTCCCCCGTCCAGGAGACCTCCAGCGCGCGACGCTTCGCCGAGCTGACCTCGGCCGTCACCAGCGCCGTCTGCTGCGAGACGAACCGCAGGTCGAGGGTCAGCGTGACACCGTCCACCTCGTAGGTCTGGCTGATGCGGCCTGGGTAGGAGTGGGTCGTGGGAGCCGGCAGCGCGAGCTCGGCCCCCGTCTTCGCGTCCCGCAGCTGTAGCCTCGTGAGCGCCTTGCTCAGGTACCACGGCGACTCCTGTGCGTACGCCAGCGGGCCGGTGAACCCACCGTACGTGTCAACGTCACCCGGCGCCGGCAAGCCGTAGGCGTGGTACGACCCCGCGTCGAACAACGGGCTGAGCAGGTTCACCCCGCCCATGTCGGCCTTGGCCGGCGTACCGGTCCGGTCGATGACGTCGGGATAGGACACGGCACGCTTCACGTTCGCGACGACCTCCTGGGACACGCCAGTGGACGGGACGCCCTGGAGGGCTGCAGCTCCGGCGGGGGCCACGCATGTCACGACCAACGCGCCGGCGGTCAGCACCGCGGCACCGAGCCGGGCGCGTGGTCGAGCCGCAGAGCGCTCCGACCTGGACTGTGGGATGGGCATGAGTCGTCCTTCCTGAGTGGGGGCGCCGGGGCCCGGCGACACGTGGGACTCCGTTCGGCCCTATGGCACCGCCGAGCAGCTCCACCTCGAGCCGCGCCGAGCCAGTTCGTCCTGGCGCCTGCAATGATGGATTACAAACTTACAGTTGTCTAGACCTGTGAAGGAACCTTCGGCTCCCGGCATGGGCGGCCAGGTGGCGCAGGAACTGCCGCCCGGATCGACGCGCAACCGCGCGCCACAGGCGGGGGGCGGGTTCACGGCGTCGACGCCGCCGCCAGCGCCACGGCCCCGCCGCGCACTCCACACCGCCCCCGTACGAGCTCATAGCCCGGACCGGGCAGCGCATCCGACCGAGGCAGGGGGCCGATCCGCGCCGCTCCGACGACCCAAATAATCGCACCCTTGACATCAATATGGTTCGCGGCCTTCAATGAGCAGCGCTTGCTCCTTGTCCGGTCACTGATGCCCGTCTCTTGAAGGAGATCCGCATGCCCCGAAGTTTCCTCAGTCGTCCCCTCGCCGGCCTGGTGGCGGGTGTCGTCAGCTGTAGCGCTCTGCTGGTCCCGGCGGTGGCCGCGCAGGCGAGTTCCGCGCCGTCGTTCGCGCCCCAGGCGCAGGCCCCGCTGCGGACCATGCTCCAGGCCGAGGTCGTAGAACCGACGCAGGCCAAGGTCGCCACCCGCACGGAGAATGGTTGGACGCAGCAGTTCGCGAGTGCGCCGTCGGCGCTGGCCGAGGCCGCGCGGGTCGGGGTGGAGTACGCCCCGACGACGGACCTGCAGCCGACGGGCCTGTATCTGCCGCCGAACACCGAGCTGACCATCACGGTCTCGGGCGTGAAGGCGAACGACCCGAACGGCGTGCCGTCGGTCTCGATCGGCGCGCCGGACAGCCAGATCGACGAGAACGACAAGAAGATCCCCACGCGCCTGACGCCACTGGCGCGTGGGAAGAACACGGTCTCGGACGTGCACGGTGGTGTGGTCTACATCGACTTCCAGTCCAAGACCGCGACGCCGTCGACCGCGACGCTCACGTTCGGCGACACGGCCGAGCAGATGGCGACCTTCACCCGCGGCGTCACCGGGGAGGCGGCGTTCCAGCGGCAGCTCGACCGCCTGGACGCACCCTTCGTGGAGCTATACGGCAAGAAGTCGATGATCACGGTGACCCGGCAGGCGCTGCTGAAGTACCGCAACGAGCACCACAACCAGCTCCTGGCGGCGCTCGACCGGATCATCACGGTCGAGAACAAGGTCGCCGGCTACGGCCCGGTCGGCGCGCCGGACGCACCGCCGGCCGGCGTGCACCACCTGATCGGCTTCCCCAAGGTCATCCAGGGGGTGGGTGCGTACGCGTGGGACGAGATCACGGTCTATCCCGTGCCGATCCAGGACAACCTGCTCAAGGTCGACGGGCTGCGCATCTACGGCTTCGGCCCCTGGCACGAGATCGGCCATCAGCACCAGCAGTCGGCCGTCCTTCCGAGCGACCTGCTCGAGGCCAGCGTGAACACGTACGCGCTGGCGGCCCAACGTGACTTTAGCGAGTACGGCTCCGTGCCGCGCCTGCGGGCGGTCAACTCCAGCGGGACCTCGGACTGGGACGACGGCATGGCGGCCCTGAAGACGGGGGTCGACAAGTACAGCGACCTCCCGCGGGCGACCTGGGTGCTGCCGTTCGAGCAGCTGCGCCTCGCCTACGGCGACGATTTCTTCCCGGACTGGCACAAGGTGGTGCGTCAGCAGGCGGACGACCTGCTCG